>JBEBJH010000023.1:0-30954 GCA_040079965.1 Cyclobacteriaceae bacterium | reverse complement strand
TGCAGTGATGCCAGCGTAGGGTATAATCTACAGGTGACCAACCTTGATATTTTGGGAAACAGTCAGCCTTCGTCCTTCAGTTGGGTGGCCGCATCGAATGGAAGTGTGGGTGGCGAAAGCACGACACCTCAGGTGGGAAGTACAATTACCGACATACTAAATAATGTGACAACTTCAAATCAGACGGTTGTATATACGGTAACGCCTACCGGCATAAACGGTTGTATTGGAAATCCATTCGTGGTTACAATTACGGTTCAGCCAGAACCCGTTGGGGCAAATGCCACAATGACCATCTGCAGTGATGGCAATGTAAACTATGACTTGCAGGTTGCAAATATTAATACATTGGGGAATAGCCTTGCATCAACATTTAGTTGGGTTGCGGCCTCAAACACAAACGTTACAGGTGAGAGTACAGCGCCACAAGCTGGGGGTACAATAAATGATGTGCTTAACAACGTTACAAACAGTGATCAGATTGTTGTGTACACCGTAACACCGACAAGCACGGGTCCTGGCTGCATAGGTAACCCTTTTACAGTGAGTGTTACAGTACGTCCGGAACCAGTAGGTGGTGCAGATGTGGCATCGGTTTGTAGTGATGTGGCTCTCACTTATAATCTTCAGAACAATGTCACCTCGCTGGGGAATGGGTTACCAGCCTCTTTTAGTTGGGTGGCAGCCTCAAATCTGAATGTGGGGGGTGAGAGTATTGCACCTGTTGCAGGGGGAACAATAAACGATGTTCTCAATAACGTAACTGGCTCTGATCAGGTGGTTGTGTACACGATTACTCCTACCAGTACATTTGGATGCCTAGGAAATCCCTTTGTAGTAAGTATCACGGTTCGGTCTGAGCCCGTAGGTGCAGCTGATACGAAAACAATTTGTAGTGATGAATCGGTGAATTACAACCTGCAAACTAATGTGACCTCTTTGGGAAATGGTCAAAACGCCAACTTTACATGGGTAGCTACATCCAATGCAAATGTTACGGGAGAAAGTACTGCTGCGCAGGTTGGCGCGACAATTACGGATATACTAAACAATGTTACTAATCTGGATCAGGTGGTAACGTATACTGTAATGCCTACAGGTGCCAACGGCTGCCCTGGAAATCCTTTTACAATTAACATTACAGTGCAACCAGAGCCTGTAGGAATGAATGACACGAAAACGATTTGCGGTAATTTGAATGTCAACTATGATCTTCAAAACAATATTAATGTATTGGGCAATGGACTTTCATCGTCCTTCAGTTGGGTAGCAACAGCTAATCCTAATGTCTCGGGTGAGAGTACAACTTCCCAGGTAGGCTCTTTAATCAATGACCTTTTGGTCAATGTAACAAATGCGGACCAGAATGTAGTATATACAGCAACGCCTGCTGGTATTAATGGATGTGATGGTAACTTGTTTACAATCACAGTTACGGTTCGTCCACAGCCAATTGGTGTGAATGATACAAAAACCGTTTGTAGCGATATCTCAGTCGCTTATGATTTGCAAAACAACATTAATGTCTTAGGTAATGCATTACCATCTAGCTTTAGCTGGGTAGCAGCATCAAATGGAAATGTTACAGGGGAGAGTACAAGCCCTGTTGTCGGTCCAATAATTACCGATGTAATAAACAATGTTACCGGGGCAGACGAGGCGGTTGTATATACCGTCACTCCGACAAGTACTCTGGGATGTATCGGTGCACCGTTTACAGTTTCAATAACAGTTCGTTCCGAACCAGTTGGTGTAGCTGATGCAATAACGATTTGTAGCGATGTGAACGTGTCATATAGCCTCCAGAATAATATCAATACATTAGGAAATGGAATCGTCTCTGGATTTAGCTGGGTTGCAACACCCAATGCCAATGTAACCGGAGAAAGTACATCGGCCCAGGCAACCGGAACGATTAACGATGTTGTGACTAACGTTACCAATGTAGATCAGCAAGTGATCTATACAGTAACACCAACCGGCATCAATGGGTGTATAGGGAATCCATTCTTAATCACAGTTACTGTTCGTCCTGAACCAGTGGGGGTAAATGATACTAAAACAATTTGCAGTGATGCAATTGTCAATTACAATCTTACTAGCAATGTTAATACGTTGGGAAATAATCTGGCGTCAACATTTAGTTGGGTAGCCACAGCGAACACAAATGTAACGGGCGAAAGCACCCTCCCTCAGGTCGGAAGTATAATTACAGATGCGCTCAATAATGTTTCTGGAATTGATCAGACCGTAGTTTATACAATTACGCCTACAAGTAATGATGGATGTGTTGGTAACACCTTCACGGTGAGCATTACGATCCAGTCGGAGCCTGTTGGATTAGCGGATGTTAAAGCAGTTTGCAGTGATGCACCGGTTAATTATGCGCTCCAGACGAATGTCAATACGCTTGGCAATAATGTAGTGTCAACATTCAGCTGGATTGCTGCGGCTAATGCCAATGTTACCGGTGAAAGTTCCACCGCGCAAGCAGGGGGTACTATTACCGATGTTTTAAACAACGTTACTGGTGCAGATGAGATTGTTGTATACACAGTTACGCCAACCAGTTCAACTGGCTGTGCAGGAAATCCTTTTGTAGTAACAGTTACTGTAAGACCCGAACCGGTTGGAGGAAGTGATACCAAGACAATTTGTAGCGATGCTACAGTTAATTATGATCTGACCAACAACGTGGCAACTCTGGGCAATAACCTGGGTGCTAACTTCAACTGGGTAGCGGCAGCTAATGGCAGCGTATCAGGTGAAAGTTTAACGTCTCAGGCCGGAGCCATCATTACCGACTTGTTAAACAATGTAAGTGGCGTTGATCAGGTCGTTGTATATACAATCACGCCTACGGGTATTAATGGTTGTGTGGGAAATCCGTTTACAGTGTCAGTTACTGTTCAATCAGAGCCAATAGGATTGGCGGATGGAGTGTCAATATGCAGTGACCAAAATGTAGCCTATGACCTGCAAAATAATGTCAACACACTAGGTAATAATGTAACGTCAACTTTCAGTTGGCAGGCAGCAGCAAATCCAAGTGTCACGGGGGAAAGTACAACCCCGCAGGCAGGCGGAATTATAAGTGATATTCTAAGTAATACTTCTGGTGTTTCTCAAGTAGTCGATTATACAGTTACACCCACAGGAACTAATGGTTGCCCGGGGAATCCCTTTTTGGTTTCCGTAACAGTTCGTTCAGAGCCACTGGGAGTAAATGACGCAAAAAGCATTTGTAGCGATGATAATGTAAACTATGACTTGCAGAATAATATTTCTTCTCTGGGAAATAGTGTGACTTCTACATTTAGTTGGATAGCGGCAACAAACCCTAATGTGTCAGGGGAAAGCACCACGCCAAAAACAGGAAGTATTATTAATGATGTGCTGAACAACGTTTCAAACATTGATGAATTAGTTACCTACACGATCACTCCTACAGGTGCCAATGGCTGTTTGGGCAATTTATTTACAGTAACCATTACAGTACAACCTGAACCCAAAGGATTGAATGATGTTGCAACGATCAATAGTGACATTGCCTTAGCGTACGACTTACAAAACAATGTAAATACATTGGGAAATGGACTTGCTGCCTCGTTCTCCTGGGTAGCCGCCTCGAGTGTTAATGTATCGGGCGAGAGCACCACACCACAGGCTGGTGGTTTTATTAACGATATTTTGAATAACATAACCAATGCTAACCAAGCGGTTATTTATACAGTTACCCCAACAGGTGTAAATGGCTGTGTAGGTAATACGTTCCTTATAACGGTAACAGTATTACCAGAGCCAGTAGGAATTAATGATGCCGTTACGGTGAATAGTGACGTCACTGTAAACTATAATCTGCAAACCAATGTGAATTCGTTAGGGAATGGGCTTCCCTCCACATTCAGTTGGGTGGCCGCGCCCAACCCTAATGTAACGGGGGAGAGTGCAGGGCCTCAGTCTGGACCGATAATAACAGACGTTATTACTAATATAACTGGCGTTGACCAGGTAGTGATTTATACTGTTACTCCTACTGGTACCAACGGTGTATTGGGAGATCCGTTTACAATTACTGTCACGGTAAGATCAGAACCATTGGGTGCTGACGACACGAAGACTATCTGTAGTGATGCAACGGTAGCCTATGATCTGCAAAATAATATTAACACACTAGGAAACGGTGTTGCCTCAACATTCACATGGGTGGCCGCCTCCAATACCAATGTGTCTGGTGAAAGCACCACATTGCAAGCAGGAAGTTTAATAACTGATGTACTTAATAATGTTACGAACGCTGATCAGTTGGTATTTTACACCGTGATTCCGACTGGAAATAATTCAGTGGTAGGCAATCCATTCACAATTACAGTAGTCGTACAGCCAGAGCCCGTTATAGATCCCGCGCTTGCATCAAAAACAATTTGTAGTAGAGATATTACCAATATCACGCTAAATACAGATGGAGTTTCGGTTGCTGCTGCGAACTATAATATCTCACTTGTAAGTCAGGATGCTGGCTTAACAGGTGTGCCCACAACAGGTAATGGATTGGCGCCAAATGCAATTTTGAATAACAGTTTTATAAATCTTACCAGTACTCCGCTAAAAGTTGTTTATCAGATTGTCCCCATATCAGCAGTCGGCTGCGTTGGAAATCCATTTAATATTACCCTAACTGTTAATGCGGAACCTGTTGTTAATACAGCTTTGGATAATACTGTTTGTAGTCAGGAGATCTCCAATATTATCCTAAGTACCAATGGTACTTCGGTAGCAGCCTCATCCTATCAATTGGTGAGTGTTACAGTACCGGGTACAATAACCGCAGATGGTTCAAATGCTGTGGCAGGTTCAATTAGCAGTGTAAATCTTATTCGGAATGATAAGTACACAAATAATACTTCAGGACCTGTAATTGTTATCTACGAAATTGTGGGGATCAGCCCTGCTGGATGTATCGGTCAACCGGAGTTTATAAATTTAACTGTCAACCCGGCACCGATTATGATTCCCGGTACCGCTAACCTCTGTAGCGATGTTCCTTCCGGAATTATTGTTGGCCCGGCAGCCGGATCGGCAACGATCACGCAATTTGAATTAAAGAATGTAGTGAAAGCACCAGCTTTAGTTGCAGGGGGTAGCAATGCAGGTCTTGGAATTTATGCTGCTAATTTAGCGGGTGGCCAGTCTGACTTCTTATCCAATGACACGTTTACGAATACTACCAACGGACCACTGATAGTTACCTATACGGTTGTGCCAATTGCTGCTGGTTGTAGAGGTTTGGATCAAACCGTTGTGTTTACGGTAAATCCGGCACCTGCTGTTGATGATAATCTGAATAGAACAGTTTGCTCCGATGGTGTTGCTGGTATTGTCTTTGCAACAGAGACTTCTCCGCTTAGCACGGCTGCGGCTTCCTATAACATAGTCACCATTATAGTGCAAGCGGGTCTTGTTCGTACGGCAGGTAGCGCAGCAGTTCCCCGCAACGGAGTTACGGCAAATGACATTCAGGCAGATCAGTTCAGAAACCCTACCAACGATCCGTTAACAGTTACGTATGGAGTTCAGGCAGTATCTGGTGCTTCTTGTTTGGGTCCGATCAGAAATATTGTATTGACGGTTGAACCTGAAATAATTGCAACTCCGGTAAACAACGCACCAAATATTTGTAGCAATGACCAGACAGACATAGACCTTATTTCACCAACTAACCCAACGTCAGGTGTTGTTACATTTAATTATACAGCCGTTTCTTCGGTAGGAGGGCTAATCAGTGGCTTTGTGCCGGCACTGAACAACTTGCCTGAGAATTATAAGATTGAAGATGCACTGGTAAACAACTCCGATAATCCTGCAACAGTTACCTATAGCATTTCAGCAGTAGCCAACGGGGCAAGAAATGGTGCGGGTTGTGCTAGTCTTCCTCCGGCAGTAACCGTTGTGGTATCGGTTGATCCTAAACCAAAGCTGGTAGCTTCACCATCAATACAGACAGTTTGCGAAGGAGTTGCCACAGCAGTAACACTCAATAGCAATACGGTGCCTTCCGCAGGCAATGTGCGTTTCGAATTATTAAGCGCAGCGGCCTCAGGAGGTGTAACCGGTATGTCGGCTGTTGGAACCTTGTTTACGCCAGGTTCTTCATTAGCGGATATACTTAATAATCCAACAGTGACTTCCCAGACTGTTACTTATACCTTCCAGCCTAAGGTAATAGGAGGGTTGGGTTGTGCAGGGGATAATGTCGTTGTTACAATTACAGTGAATCCACTTCCTACTATTGTGGCCAGCGCGCAACCGGATATTTGTAGTGGTGACTTCATAAATATTACCCTTACCCCAGATGTAGCTAATACCGTAGCACTATGGACAGTCTCTGCACCAGGTACTGTAACAGGTGCAAGCAATGGAGCTGGTAATTTAATTTTCCAGACCTTGTTCAATAGCGGAAACATACCGGAGACTGTAAACTATACGGTAACTCCCAGGGTAAATGGGTGTAATGGTACTCCGATTGTTGTTTCAGTGGTAGTGAATCCCAAACCTAAATTTGTAGGATTACCAACAGCAGTTACAGTTTGTCATGGGGGTACATTGAATGTGCCTTTAACCAGCACGGTCGCTGGAACTACATTCGATTGGGTAGTGGATGATCCAAGTGGATTAGGAGTTCCGCTAACGGGTTCAGGAAATGTTATTAATCAACCCTTGACCAACACCACGGGCTCACAGGCAAGTCTAACCTATACGATAACCCCGACCGGTCCAGGCAATTGTCCGGGCGATCAGAAGCTTATTATTGTTACGGTTGCTCCTCAGATTAATGCGCTGTTTGTAAATACAAGCTCAAGTATTTGTAAGGGTAGTTCCGAATTCCTGATCATACAAATCGATGGTCAGGCTCCATTCCAGTTGGTTTACAACGATGGTACATCTGATATTACTGTTAACAATGCCGGTAACTTCAAGGTGATACAGGTTACTCCAACAGCAACCACTACCTATACAATCAAGTCGATTAAAGATGCCTTGAACTGTTCATTCTTACCGGTTGGTCAGACGGTTACTGTAACGGTGGGAGAAACGGATGCAAACTTTAGTATTGTTGGACCAGCTTCTTCCTGTGGGCCATACTTAGCTACCTTCCAGTACAATCAGGTAGCCGGAACGGAGTACACATGGCAGTGGTTTGATGGTTCTCCGGATGATGTATTCCTCGCTGCTACCAGCATTCCGAATACTACCATCACGCATACATTTACAAATCCTAATCCGAATGCAGCAATTACATATAAGGTTACGTTGCGTACCCAGTTACCTGCACCATTCCCAGGTTGCTTTAAGAGTACCACAACCAACGTAACGGTATTCCCATCCATCATAACCAATGCATTCCCGGATAGAACGGAAATTTGTAGTGGTGAAAGTATTCAATTCTTCAATCAGAGTTTTGGGGCGACCTCACATCGTTGGTTCTACCGTGTGCAGGGTACCGCAACGGAAATTGACATCCGCACCACCCCAACAGTGAACTATAATTTTGTTAATACCTCGACTAGTAATCCGATTATTTATGAAGTGGTATATCAGGCGAATAATGGAAACTGTCCTGCCGCAGATGTTGTGATGCCGATCACTGTTTATCGGGCAATCACTGCCGGATTTAATGAAGGTACAGTACCTCCATTCATTGGTGGAAACTCGACCGTAACCTTTACGAATACCTCAACTCCGATCGATGTTACCCAGTTCCGTTACGAGTGGGAGTTCGGATTAAATTCAACTCCAGCAACTGGAAATGGGGTGGGTCCATTCTCGGTGAACTACAGTACGCCCGGACCACGTGATATTACTCTTAAGGTGGTTAACATCGCAGCGGAAACGGCATTGTTGGGATGTGAAAGCACATTTACAAAGACGATTAACATCCCGTTATTACCGCTGGTGGCCGCTTTCACAGCAGATCCTGTTCGGGCATGTTTCCCTTCCGATATAACCGTTCTAACAAATACGTCTACCGGGGATGTAATGGATTGGCGCGTGGTAGATAGCAATGGTAGGATAGCTGCTACGTCCAACGCACCACTACCAGTATTCAGGATAACCAATCCGGGCGTCTATTCGATTTTCCTAACAACGTCTAATTCATTAACCGGCCAGGTAGCAAATACCCAGCAGGATAATTTTGAAGTGTTTGATAACCCTGTGGCGTCTTTCGACTTAAGACCAACTACCGTTTATGTGCCGGACACTGAATTGACAACCTTCAATTTTAGTATTGGAGCAACAGATTACGATTGGGATTTTGGTGATGGTGGAAATTCAACCGACATCGAACCTACGTATGTTTATAAAGTGGAAGGTGCTTATGATGTTCGGTTGATAGCCCGCAATGATCACGGCCAGGGCCTGGTATGTACTGATACATTAATCCGCAAAGTCACAGCTAAGCAGGGCGGAGTTACCAAAGTTCCGAATGCCTTTACACCAAATCCAAATGGGCCAAGTGGCGGCAATCCCGGTGGACCCGGTTCAGGTGGCAGTGGTTCCTTCAACGATGTATTCCTTCCGATCGTGAAAGGAGCGGAGGAATTCAATATGCAGATTTTCGATCGTTGGGGTAACCTGATCTTTGAAAGTAATAGCGCCAATGTAGGCTGGGATGGCTATAATGATAATGGTAAATTGATGCCTGCCGGTGTGTATGTATATAAACTTACCATTAGATTATCAGATGGGCAACGATCAACTCAAATTGGAGATGTAACCATGATTAGGTAATTCAGTAACTTTATATGAGCATGAGGAAGACTTTATTGATATTACTAGGCGCGATAGGATGGGCGAGCATAGGATTTGCACAAGATCCTCAGTTCTCTCAGTACTATGCGGCTCCGATCTATCTTAACCCTGGCTTTACAGGAATCACACCTCAACAGCGCATAGCCGTCAATAACAGGATTCAGTGGCCCAACTTACCACAGGCCTACACGACCTATTCAGCGAGCTATGATATTTTTGTGGACGAACTTAAAAGTGGATTTGGTCTTTTAGCGACTACAGATAAAATGGGATCGGCCGGTTGGCGAACCAGTACGGTTGGGTTGAATTACAGTTATAAGGTTAGGCTCAACGATAAA
This sequence comes from Cyclobacteriaceae bacterium, assembly GCA_040079965.1. GTDB lineage: Bacteria > Bacteroidota > Bacteroidia > Cytophagales > Cyclobacteriaceae > ELB16-189. The sequence continues at coordinate 21,805 of JBEBJH010000023.1, read as the reverse complement.
ATAGTTTTCTCACCAGGATTATATTTTGGCTATGGAATAAATGGACTTGATAGAAGTAAGTTGCAGTTGGGCGATGGATTGGAATATAATGGAATCTCATTGGATCCGGATTTGCAGAAGTTAGGGAATCAGCAATATTTTGATTTTGGATCGGGTGTTATTTTTTACAGCCGCACACTCTGGATGGGGGCTGCATTCCATCATATGAACCAACCTAACTTATCCATCTTGAATGATGTAAGTCGTTTGCCAATGAAGATCACAGTCCATGGCGGAGCCAGGATGACATTATCATCGGGTCCGAGAGAACAGGATCGTGCCTCTTACCTGACTCCATCATTTATTTATCGCAAGCAAGGACCGATCTCACAACTTGATTTTGGTCTAAATTATCATATTGATCCAATCTCTATTGGTGTGTGGTATCGCGGCAAGCCATTCCAGAGCAATTATATTGGCACAGTTAATCAGGATGCCCTGATTTTTACCCTAGGTCTTTATCTGAGCAGTTTCACCGTTGGCTATAGTTATGATTTCACAATTTCTGAATTATCCACAACGTCAGGTGGAGCTCATGAAATTTCTATCGTCTACGAATTTGTGGCCAAACCACTTCACCGGGGTGTAAAAAAGCGCAACAGGCTGATTCCATGTCCAACCTTCAATACCAAGAAGAGCTTCTGGAATTAGTCCAGCCATAACTCTCACGTAGCCCGACCATTGCTTACTGCCATTTATTATTGTCAAATGTCCTTTGTCAATTGCCCACTTCTTTCAAGTAACTACCTTCCACCTCCAAAATTAGGAAACTAACCGGCTAAATCGGTTATCAAACGGCAGTATTGCTCTCTTCTGCCAACAACGCTTATTAACAGTGTCTATAAGAGGCTTTAGGCGATTCCTGAATCGATTAAAGCATGGTGCAGAAAAGATTACTACGTTTACTATTAGCAGCATTTCTTATTATTCCTGTTTTTAGTATTAATTCCTTTGCTCAATGCGGTGGAATTATGGAACCAGGATTTGCTTTTCTTACGAGCAGTCGTGGGTGTGCACCGTTTACTGTAAATATTCAGACTCTCTATCTTTCCTCTGTTCCAGGTACTCAATATTTTATTGATTGGGGTGATGGTACTCCAGAAGAAACCTATACACAGATTGCGCCTGCCGGTGTTTCTATTGTTCACACCTATCCAAACACTTCAATAAACTGCGGGTATGATGTAGTTATAGATGCTTCAAATGCCTGCAACCCACGTGGGAGTGTAGTGCCCATCAACACCCAGGTAATTGTGTGGACCAACGATGTGATTTCTATTAATCCAACGGAATTCAGGGTATGTCAGGGTTATGCGGCTGATGTGTTGTTTACTGACGATAGTGACTGGAATTGTTTTCCACGCGCTACACGCGAGAACAATGAACCCCGATGGATTCAGTGGATGTATGGTACCGGACCTTTGGGAAATCAAATTCCTGGCATTCAGATCAATTCACTCGTGCCGGGTGGTTTTCCATACTTAGACCCTGCTCCAGCAAGGAATCCAATTTATCCCGTATTAGCCCCAGGTCAAATAAGTTTGCCTATCAATATACCGGTTACTTCACCCGCTGATTTAGGAAAAGAATTTGTAATCACACTCAAGAACTGGAATCAATGTAATGCCTATGATAATAACCTGGTAGATGGGAATGCATTCAATCCTGTATCCGGTAATCTTGTAAATGGAGATAATGCTCCACAAGTTACTACGGCACGTATAGTTGTAGTTCCAGCGCCACAACCAGATTTTCTAACCAGGTTAGGCGGGGCAGCAGGACCTCTACAAACTGTTTTTTGCGTTGGTGACAATATCTATTTCGATAACGAAACGCCAGGGATAGCTGGAGCCTCATTTGCAAACACATGGCAGTTCTATGATAACGTTACAGGGGTAGGAGCACCTCTCTCAACATCAAACAATAACAACCCAACCTTTGCATATCCAACTACCGGGCAAAAATTGATTCGTCTTTCGGTGCGAGATCAAAATGCTGCCGGGAATTGTGTAGCTATAGTAGAGAAAGTAATTACTATATCACCTTCGCTGATTGCTCAGATTCAGGTAACGGATTTTTCCAATAATCCAATCACTCCTGACTTTTGTCAGAACGCAAGTACTCCATTAACAACTTTTCAGGCACGATTCAATGATGTATCTGTTGGAATTGCTACCCCTACAACACAATGGCGGTGGGAATTTTATGATGAAACGAATGCATTGATCCTCCAAGTACCTGCTTCCGGTGGATTTTCATCGGTGGCGCTTGGCCCCTTCGATCGTAACTTTACGAATCGAGGTATCTATCGCGTACGATTGATCATTCGCGACAACGTTACTTCCTGCGAGACTGTGGATGAAGTTCAGATTCGGGTTTTTGAAAAGCCAGCTCCTGTTTTTACTGCTACTCGTGTTTGTGCAGGGTCATTAACTTCATTTGTTGAGAGTTCATCATTGCAACCAATTAATGGAGAGACGATTGTTTTACGCGAATGGGATTTTAATTACGATGGGGTCACATTTACAAAAGATCCTGCATTTGATAATCAAAGTACGTTTACTCGCTCGCTAGGCGGTGCAGGAACGTATCAGGTTGCCTTGCGAACTACGGCAAGTCAGAGTGGATGTTCTGATATTCGGGTGATTCCAGGTGTGGTTGATCCTCTTCCGCTAGCAAGCTTCACTCCAAATGTTACTTCCGGGTGTAGTATCTTGACGGTAGCTTTTACAAATACTTCAGTTAATGGTCAGCCAGGTGTAGTGGAGCGCTTTGTTTGGGAAGTAGACGAAAAGCAAGGCTTGGGTTTTTTGCCTATAGCTACACAGTTGCCTGCGGATCCCGCCTTCACGCCAATTTTTATCCATGACTTTGAAAATATAACTACCAGCAACAAACTCTTTGATGTGCGGCTTCGGGCAGTAACTGTTAATTTGTGTGAAACTATCTCTGCTTCGGTCACAATTACTGTTTTTCCAGGCACCTGGTCCGGTTTCATTTCAACCAACTATTCGCCATTCAATGATAACTGTTCTCCACAAACCGTAAACTTCACTGTGGATATCGAAACTCAGGCATTGAATCCGTTGGAGTATCGGTGGCAGATCAGTGACAACACCGGAGTGATTGATGATATTAGTTCGGGCACTACACCGGCCTTTAGTTATCAGTTCACTAATACAACTCAATCGCTGAAGGATTATAATGTAATGTTGATCACAACCCTGACATCGGGATGTTTTGGGGATTCAACCCGTACAATTCGGATTAGCCCAGTTCCTTCATCGTTGTTTACGATCGACACCCTGCAGTTTGATTGTAATGTGATGCGGGTAAAACTGGAAGCGACTCAAAAGGGATTGTCATCCTACCATTGGGTGATTAAAGAAAATGGAATCACAACTGTCGATGCCACATCGTCAAACGATCAGCTTGAACATGTCTTCACCAGATCAACGACTACCGATATTTCTGTTCAGTTCGATCTGGATACCGAGAACTTTGCTAATTGCCAGAGTGTACTTTCAAATCAATCGCTTACAGTACCCAGAAAGGATAACATCAATACCTCGTTTACGGTTACTCCAATAAGTCAATCACTTCCTTCATCAACAGTCTCAATTACCAATACAACCAATCCTGGGCCATGGAGCTATCAATGGGATTTTGGTGATGGGTCTTCTTCCACCGATCCAACCATAAGTTCACACACATATGGTACCTATGGAATTTACACAATCCAGCTTACCGTAACCAACAATGTTTGTATTGAAACAAAGATTCAGCAGGTTGAGATTTTGGCAATACCTCCTGTAGTGGATTTCGCATACGATCCACCATCGGGTTGTGTGCCGCTCACCGTGAATTTTACGAACTTATCTCAGTTTGCTGATGCGGCTACCTATCAATGGAATTTTGGTGACCAGATTACATCTAAAGCTATCAACCCAACACATACCTATTACCAACCGGGTAAGTATTCAGTATCCTTATCAGCATCTAACGTAACCGGGCAAACTGTCACTGAAAACAAGCAAGCAATAATTGAAGTATTTCCCAGACCTGATGCCGAATTTGAAATCAAACCAAAGTTGGTATATATCCCGGGAGGGATATTGTATACAAATAACCGGAGTTTTGATGCAACTCGTTTTGAGTGGGACTTTGGCGATGGCACAATTACAACAGAGTATGAACCTGAGCATAAATACAAGAACGAAGGTTTCTACACAATTAAGCTGGTAGCCTACAATGAATATGACTGCAGTGATTCCACCATTCAGGAAAACACAGTCAAGGTTGAGAAAGGTGGACAGGTTTTGATACCGAATGCTTTTTCTCCAAATCAGACCAGTACCGGTGGTGGTGGCGGTGTCAGTGATGGTAAGAATGATGTGTTCCTTCCGCTAACACGAGGCGTGGTCGAGTTTGAGTTAATGATCTTTAACCGGTGGGGCGAACTATTATTTGAGAGTCGCGATCCCGATTACGGCTGGGATGGTACATACAAGGGTAAATTGTGTCAGCAAGATGTTTACATCTACAAGCTGGCAGCTTCTTATGAAACAGGTGAAAAGGTTGTAAGAGTGGGGGATGTAAATCTGATCAGGTGATGAAAAGACTAATTACTTGTTTGATATTACTGAATGTGTGGCTTTCTTTAAATGCACAGGATCCGCAATTCTCTCAATATTATGCAGCCCCGCTTTACCTGAATCCAGCATTTACAGGTACTACCCAAGACCATCGCTTTATAGCCAATTACCGAAATCAATGGCCTAACGCAGCGCGAGGGTTTGTTACCTATGCCTTTTCATACGATTATAACCTGTATCAATACAATAGTGGGATTGGCTTTATGGCAACAGTTGATCAGGCGGGTACAGCAGGTATGAAATCATCGCAATTGAATTTTCTGTATTCCTACAAATGGAACATCTCCAGTAAGTGGGTGGTTTCGGCTGGTCTGAATTTTGGATATGCATTTCGTTCCGTAGATATGAACAAATTAGTATTTGGCGATCAATTGCAGTTTGATTCAGATGGCAATGTCCCCAGCGATGATCCGGCATTATACAATCTGAACACGACCAGTTATTTTGATTTTAATACCGGTGCTTTAGTGTATAACAAAAACTTTTGGTTTGGATTTTCAGCGAGTCATTTGAATACACCGAATCGGTCGTTATTGGACGAGGAATCATTAATTCCAATAAAAACAAGTTTTCACGGAGGGGTTCGGATACCTCTTTATGTTGGACCTTTCAAGAAAGATCATATATCAGTTTTGTCTCCTTCTTTTGTTTACAAACGTCAAGGTCAGTTTGATCAGTTAGATCTGGGGCTTCATTTCCTGTACGATCCGGTAATGATTGGGTTGTGGTATCGGGGTATCCCGATTCAACAAAATGTTAGTGATAATATTAGCCAGGATGCTATTGTATTGGTATTAGGCTTTCAATTTGAAAAACTTGAAATAGGTTATAGCTACGATTTTACAGTTTCAGAACTAGGGCCCATGTCTGGAGGTAGTCACGAAATTGCAGTAAAATATAAGCTGGGAATTCAGATGCAGGCCAAGGCGAAGAAAAAGGAGAAGTTTATTCCCTGCCCCACGTTTATCAAGAAATAGTTGGTGCGCTTATGAATTATTGTTCCGGCATGTTGACACCAGCATCAAACAGGCAATTTGATACTGTTCATCCCTGGCGAGCTTAAACTTTAACCTGGCATTTTTATGAACCCCGTAGGGGTTTAATATTTGTAGCCACGGATGCAATCTGTGGATTGATAATGTATATAAAACCCTCGCGCCACATGCCATATTTAAAATAGAATCCACACCTTCTTGGCGCGAAAAACCTGTATTCAATTTGTGTCAACCCTGCTTGCTCTGAATCTGGACTCAGGCAACTTCCTCACCTATAATCCTCCACTTATTAATCCTGATTTTCCTTCTTACCTTTGGGGTCATTTTTCATGACTGGGATGAATTTCAGTGATCAATTAGGGCAGGAAAGCATTTTCAAAACAGTGGCCACGGTAGCGAACCGCCTGGATTTGCCTGCTTATGTGGTGGGGGGATATGTGCGCGATTTACTGCTTAATCGCTCTAATAAAGACATTGATTTTGTTTGTCTGGGAAGTGGAATCTGGTTGGCCGAGCAGGTAGCAAATGAACTTGGTGGAGTTCAGGTCACCGTATTTAAGAATTTTGGCACCGCAATGATCAAGCTGGACGATCGGGAATTGGAATTTGTAGGGGCCCGGAAGGAATCTTATCGTGAAGATTCCAGAAAGCCACTGGTAGAGGATGGAACACTAGAAGAGGATCAGTTGCGCAGGGATTTTACTATAAACGCGATGGCCATAAGTTTACAAAAAGAAAACTATGGTGAACTAATTGATCCGTTTGGTGGGGTGCAGCACCTTAAGGAAAAGTTGATCAAAACTCCTTTGGATCCCGCAATCACTTTTTCAGATGATCCACTCCGCATGATGCGGGCCATTCGTTTCGCAGCTCAACTAAACTTTGATATTGAAGCCGATACATTTGAAGCTATCACACAAAGTGTAAACCGCCTTTCAATCGTGTCGATGGAGCGTGTGGTGGTGGAATTGAATAAAATTATTTTGTCATCAGTGCCTTCGTATGGTTTTAAATTACTTTTTCAATCAGGTTTATTGAAACAGTTCTTTCCCGAGTTGGTGGCATTGCATGGTGTGGAATATCAGGATAATAAGGCGCATAAGGATAATTTTTTTCACACGCTACAGGTGTTGGATAATGTTTCAAAAGTATCCGATGACCTTTGGTTGCGGTGGGCTGCGATTTTACATGACATCGCTAAGCCAGCTACCAAGCGATTTGACAAGCAGGTAGGATGGACCTTTCATGGGCATGAAGATAAAGGTGCCCGCATGGTACCTGGTATTTTTCGCAGGCTAAAGTTGCCTTTGAATGAGAAGATGCTGTTTGTTCAAAAGTTGGTTCGTCTTCATTTGCGGCCGATTGCATTAGTTAAAGAAGTATCAGACTCCGCAATTCGCAGATTACTTTTTGAAGCCGGAGATGATGCAGAGGACCTTATGAAACTCTGTCGGGCCGATATAACTTCCAAGAATAATGATAAGGTGGCAAAGTATTTGCGAAATTTTGAGCAGGTAGAAAAAAAGATGATTGATTTAGAGGAGCGTGACAAGGTTAGGAATTTTCAACCACCCATTTCGGGTGATGAGATTATCAAACTCTTTAACCTTGTACCTGGCCCGATAATTGGAGAAATTAAGGAGGAAATTAAAGAAGCTATTCTTGATGGTATAATTCACAACGACCGCCAGGAAGCGTTTGAATTATTGTTGCGAATAGCAAACAGAAAAGGATTAACCCACGAAAGTAAACCAGTAATATAAAATGAGAACCATTGTAATTGTTTTTTTAGCCATTAGCCTGAATGTATCAGTAGCTTACTCACAAGCACAAAAGCAAGCCGTTAAAACGGACCCTGCTAAAACACAAACCACACAAAAGCAAACACAGCCCGCGAAGCAAGCTGTAAATCCATTAACAGAACATTTCTATAAAAAATATGTAACAGCTATTCAGTGGAATGATTACGAGGTTGCAAAGGATGCTTTGTATGATTTGATTATGGAAAATCCTCAAAACGATTCTCTGATTTTTAGCTTGGCTTACTATTACTATGAGAACCAGAAGTATCCATCCGCAGTGTTGGTATCGCAGCAACTGTTGGCGCGGAATCCTAAAAATACAGCCGCGTTGGAAATGTCTGCAGTTGGATATGAAGTAATGGGGGTGCCTGATCGCTCCTTACAAAGCTATGAGAGTTTATACTTGCTTACCAATAACATCAGCACACTTTATAAAATGTCTTTTTTGCAATTTGACATGAAGCGGTATGCTGAGTGTCTTGCATCAATTGATGCCTTATTAGCGAATAAAGAAATTGATACCCTTAAAGTGGTATTCAACGATGTGGAGAATAAACCTAAAGAGTATATCATGAAAGTGGCTATCTTAAACCTTAAGGGATTGGCAGTTCAGGAGCATTTGGGAGATAAGGATGCTGCCAGAAAGCTATTTGAGGAGGCTTTGGCCATTGCCCCTGATTTTGTATTGGCCAAACAAAATTTGGCGAAAGTTAAGTAGCATGCAACCTTTTATTACCTGCCAGGTCTTTGGGGGTAGCTGATTTAGCTTGGAGGCCCAGGCAGTACATATCCATCATGATCTGATTGACCGTTGCCGGCAAGGCGACCGGGATGCGTATTACAGGCTTTACAAGCTTTATTCCAGAAGCATGTACAATGTAGGCTTTCGGATCGTTAACAATACCGAGGAAGCGGAGGATGTGCTTCAGGATGCATTTATAAGCGCATTTAACAACCTGGGCAGCTACCGGGGGGATTCTACATTTGGTGCCTGGCTCAAGCGAATTGTCATTAACAAGGCAATTAATTATTTGAATAAGCGGAGGCCAGAACGTATGCCTGAAGATGAGCGCTTTGATGTAAAGGAAGAAGAGGAGGTTGATGTTCTCGAGGGCTTTCCCTTTACGGTAGAAAAGGTAAGAGCAGCTATAGAGGCACTGCCTGACGGCTATCGTTCAGTGCTTTCTTTGTATCTTTTGGAAGGTTATGACCACGGTGAAATTGCAGAGATTTTAGGTATTACCGAATCTACTTCAAAATCGCAGTTTAATAGAGCAAAAAAGAAATTAAAAGAACTTTTGGAGGGAGGTATTAATGAAAGACTCACTTAAAAAATTCGTAGCCGAACACCGGCAGGAGTTTGATCATCGCGACCCATCACCCAATGCATGGACTCGCATAAAATCCAACTTACCAGGGAAGCAGGTATCGTTGTGGAATAATGTTGTCGTTTGGCGCGTGGCTGCTGTCCTCTTCCTTGGGCTTTCTGTATATTTTTTCAATACGCGTGATCTCTCAAGAACATCTCGTGAATCGGCTCAGTTACAGGGTGAATTTTCTGATCTGGAAAGTTTTTATAGTGAGCAAATCGAGGAAAAAGTTGAGTTGATTAGCCACATTCAAAACTTTAGTGAAGAAGAGCAGTTTACTCAGGATCTCGAAAAACTTGAGGCGATGTATCTTGTGTTGAGAGAACAAATGAAATCACATCCTTCTGAAAAGGTAAAGGATGCACTCATTTTGAATTTATTGGTACGAATCGATTTACTTAATCAGCAAATCGAAAGCATCGAAGATTCCAAAAAAGTCAAAACCGAAACAGAAGAGTCCTCGGTGTAGAAGTTAAAAATCTTCTTCGCTTTTCAATTCGAACGTATCCTTATTACTGTCAAGCACCTTTGAATTCTCGCATTTAAGCACGCGGGCGGGGAATCGTTTAATGAGTCCGTAGCTATGAGTGGCCATCAACACAGCGGTGCCGCTCTTATTGATCTGTTGAAATATTTTCAAAATGCCACTGGATACCTCGGGGTCCAGATTTCCAGTAGGTTCATCTGCAATCAGAATCAAGGGCTCGTTGATCAAAGCCCGGGCAATCACCACGCGTTGTTGTTCGCCTCCAGAAAGTTGGTGTGGCATCTTTTTCTCAACAGAACCTAATCCGACTTGCATCAATACTTCCGCAAGCCGGTTCTTCATTTTTGCGTTGTCTTTCCAGCCTGTAGCCTTCATTACAAAGTTCAGGTTTTCTCCCACCGTACGGTCTGGAAATAACTGAAAGTCCTGAAAGATGATTCCTATTTTTCTTCTCAACAAGGGAACCTGGTGGCTTTTGATTTCGCGAATATTGAATCCGGCTACACTGATATCTCCGAGCCGCAAAGGAAGGTCTGCGTATAGAGTTTTTAATAAAGACGTTTTTCCAGATCCGGTTCGGCCGATAAGAAAAGCAAATTCTCCTTTATCAATTTCAAAGCTAATCTCATTCAGCACAGTATTGTGGTCCTGAAATATTGAGGCTTCTTTAACACGAACAACCGGATCGGATGAAAACATTTATCTGTTTATCTTGCTACTTATTTTTTACCACTACGTCTATCCGTTCGCCTTTTTATGATCTGCTAGAAACTTCTCAAGTCCACTATCAGTGAGGGGATGCTTTAGTAAAGCCAGGATTACGGTTAATGGACAGGTTGCCACATCAGCTCCAATCTCTGCGCACTTAATCAGATGTATGGTATGACGCACGCTGGCTGCTAGAATTTCAGTGCCGTAACCATAGTTATCATAGATGAGCCTGATTTGTGCGATTAATTCAAGACCATCTTGTGAGATGTCATCCAATCGGCCAATAAAGGGAGAAACATAACTGGCTCCGGCCTTAGCAGCGAGCAATGCCTGGCCTGATGAAAATACGAGGGTACAATTGGTGCGGATGCCTTCGCTTGTAAATTTCTTAATGGCCTTAACACCCTCTTTAATCATTGGTACTTTAACCACAATTTTGTCATCAATTTTAGCTAGCTCTTTTCCTTCGCGGATGATACCGTCAAAATCAGTGGCAATAACTTCGGCACTTACGTTGTTATCGACAATATGACAAATGGCTTTGTAATGGGCCATGATTTTTTCTTTGCCGGAAATGCCCTCCTTAGCCATCAGCGAGGGGTTTGTAGTTACACCATCCAATACGCCTAGATCGTAGGCTTCTTTTATTTCATTTAGATTGGCAGTGTCGATAAAGAACTTCATATGTAATGGTTTTAATGCACCCAAAATTAACCCAAAAAACTAAAAAACCTTCCCTGGTTTAGCCTGAGAAGGTTATTAAAAGTGGCAAACCGAACATCGCACCGCTACAACTGCCTACCCTTGCTACCTTCCGATCCTGGGGGAGTTCAGCAGGAGCTGGTCGTGCCGATTTGCCGAGACAAAATTAGTAAAATTGTTGACACCAATTCAAAGTTAGGCCAGGCCTGATAAATAAAGATTGAACTCTAGCGCATTAACCTCTGTAAATCCATCGGCTTTCAGATCCTCAAAAATCTCATCATCAAATTCTAAGTCCCGGATTTGAATTCCATCTTTTTCAACTGTTATTTCGGAGCCCTTTAAGTGGATCGGATTGACTTTAACAAGAATTTTTGCTCCCCCGGCCTCCTTTTTAAAATATTGATGTACGATATTGTTTTCTTTTCCCATATATGTCAGCTCAAGGTATAAATCTCCGACAAATTCCCGAACGGTTAGAAACAAAGCGTTTACTACTAAACCGACTTCGCTACGAAGATGCGGAAGAAATCTTTTATACCTATGCGAGCAAGCCTGAATGCACACGATTTGTTACCTGGCCAACGCACCAGTCGGTGAAGGATACCCGCGAGTATCTGGGGCGAACGATTTCAGGGTGGGAGCAGGGAATTGATTTTTCATATGGTATCCGGATGGTCAACAATGGCCGATTGATAGGGAGTTGTGGTTTTCTGAATGATGCGGGCAAAATTCAGATTGGCTATATTCTTGGGCCACTTCATTGGAACAATGGATTTGCCACTGAAGCTACTCGTAAATTGATTGAAATGCTTAGATCTCAGAACGGGGTTTTTCGTATCGGATCTTTTGTCGATGCTGAGAATCTGGCATCAACCAAGGTATTATTAAAATCTGGCATGCAGGCAGAGGCAGTACTAAGCCAATGGTGTCGGTTTCCAAATCAAGGCAATGAACCAAAGGATTGTGTTCTTTTTAAACTCTAATGTAGACCCCGAACTTTGTTAAGACCAAATTTATTGGGAAGATTTGGTGGATAGTAAACCCTTTGCTATACTTGCCCCATAAATTCAAATTTATTCAATGGGAAGGGGTGATAAAAAAACAAAAAAAGGCAAACGGACGATAGGTTCATTTGGTGTTTCAAGAAACAAAAACAAGATCAAGGCGAGATTGAAGCGGGTTGCTTCTAAAAAGCCTCAGGTAGCAGCTGTTGTAGCTGAAGCCAAACCTAAAAAAGTAGCCCGTAAGAAGGCTGACGCTTAAAAATGATTACTAGCATTCATATGGCATGGTGGTGGCATAAATCGAATTTCGATATGTGAGCAGCCTTGCTATGTAATATTTATTGCCGAAGGCCCGCTGTTCACAGCGGGCCTTCTTATTTTATAATGTGTCGTCAGACTGGTTTCCGCAGTAAGACGACTGACGAAACGAAAAAATGAAATGACTTATAAACTAAAAACATACTCCCGAAGGCTGCTGGCCGACACCATTACCCCGGTTAACATTTACTTAAAACTCAGGGATGTTTTTGCAGGTAGTATTCTATTGGAGAGCTCTGATTACCACGGCAATGAAAATAGCTTGTCATTTATTTGTTGTGACCCGATGGCAACGTTTAGAGTTATCGATGACAAAGCGGAAATCAGGTATCCCGGTAGGGGGATGCAAAGAATTGAGATAACGAAAGTCAATAAAGTGGCTGAATTGCTGGAACAATTCCGGAACTCCTTTCATCATGATTCTTCTGTCCATTCCAAATATCCGCATGACGGACTCTTTGGTTATATGGCATATGATTCAGTGCGGCATTTTGAAGATCTGAATATTCAGAAAACTGAAGTGAGCATGCCGGATTTGATTTACTCCTTGTACAGGTATGTTATTGTAGTTGATCACTTCTTCAATGAAATGACGTTGTTTGAACATCAACTAGTTGATGATGGCAAGGAAAGTACACTGGGTAGAATAGAGCAGTTGATTTACAATAACCTCATCACAACATTTAAGTTTAAACAGTCTGATGAGGAGAAGTCGAACTACACCGACCAGCAATTTTTAGAAATCATAGAAAAGGGTAAACAACATTGTTACCGGGGCGATGTTTTTCAGATTGTACTTTCGAGAAGGTTTACAGCCGGGTTTCGGGGCGATGAGTTCAATGTGTACAGAGCGCTGCGATCGATCAATCCATCACCTTATCTTTTCTATTTTGATTATGGGAACTTTAAATTGTTTGGATCATCTCCCGAAGCGCAAATTCAAATCAAAAATGGAAAGGCTCATATCTTTCCCATTGCCGGAACGTTTCGCAGGTCAGGCAATGACATGGAAGATGCACAACTGGCAGAAAAACTTTCGGCTGATGAAAAGGAAAATGCCGAGCATATCATGTTGGTGGATTTGGCGCGCAACGACATGAGTCGAAATGCGGAAGCGGTGCACGTTGAAGTATTTAAGGAGATCCAATATTATTCGCATGTTATTCACCTGGTTTCTAAAGTTACCGGCACGTTGGATCCAACAACATCAGTGATTCAAATGGCAGCGGACACATTTCCTGCTGGTACCTTATCGGGTGCGCCCAAGCACATGGCTATGAAGTTGATCAATCAATATGAAAATGTAAACCGCGGGTTTTATGGCGGAGCCATAGGCTTTATTGGCTTTGATGGTACATTTAATCATGCTATCATGATTCGAACCTTTTTAAGCCGGGATAATAAATTGATTTATCAGGCCGGGGCAGGGGTAGTGTCCAAATCAAATTCTGAGAGTGAATTGCAAGAAGTAAATAACAAACTAGAGGCTCTGCGCAAGGCCTTGATTTTGGCTGAGAAAATCTAAGTATGAAAATTCTGGTATTAGATAACTACGACTCGTTTACCTACAACCTGGTGCATATTATTCGGGAGAATGGGTTTTCATTGGATATTTATCGCAATGATAAAATCCGACTGGAAGAAATAGAAAACTATGATAAAATCCTGCTCTCCCCGGGTCCTGGAATACCTGATGAGGCTGGAATCATGAAACAGTTGGTTCAGGAATACGGACCGTCAAAAAGTATTTTGGGGATTTGTTTAGGGCATCAGGGTATTGCAGAAGTGTACGGAGCTTCCTTATACAATATTCCTAAGGTATTGCATGGTGTTACTTCTGTAGCCGAAGTGAAAGCGAACGATTATCTTTTTAATGACGTCTCTGAAAAATTTCAGGCAACTCATTACCACTCGTGGGCTGTATTGCCTGAGAGTATGACTGCAGATTTGGAGATTACAGCAATGAATAGCGAAGGAGTGATTATGGGGTTAAGGCATGTACGATATGATGTGCGGGGCTTGCAATTTCATCCTGAATCCATCCTGACTCCTGAAGGACCTAAAATGATAAAAAACTGGTTGAATAATTAAATCGGTGACATACTGACTTACAGATTTCTTATATGAAACAAATCTTAACCGAATTAATTGAACATCGTTCACTTACGAAAGAAACAGCCCGCCAGGTGTTGATGGATTTAGCCTCTGCGAAATTCAACCTCAGCCAGACGGCTGCTTTTATGACGGTCTACATGATGCGCAGCATTACAGTTGATGAGTTGCAGGGCTTTCGTGATGCCATGTTGGAGTTATGCATTCCAGCCAGGTTCGATCAACCAGTAATGGATGTTTGTGGAACCGGTGGAGATGGGAAAAACACGATCAACCTTTCTACTCTTTCGTCATTTGTGGTGGCAGCTGCCGGACAACCTGTAGCCAAACACGGGAACTATGGAGTTTCATCGGCCTGCGGTTCTTCGAATCTCCTTGAATACTTTGGATATAAGTTCACAAGTAATGTGGATGAGCTGAAAAGAAGCCTGGACCGATCCAACATCTGTTTCATGCATGCCCCCTTGTTTCATCCAGCCATGAAAAATGTTGCCCCCATCCGAAAAGAGTTAGGGGTGAAGACGTTCTTTAACATGTTGGGGCCTATGGTAAATCCAGCGTTTCCAACCCGACAATTGGTTGGTGTATTTAGTCTTGAGTTAGCCCGGCAGTATGGATACCTCTATCAAAATACAGATAAGGATTTTGTGATCCTTCACTCGTTAGATGGATATGATGAAGTTTCCTTAACTAGTGCATTTAAATTTTTCTTTAATGAAGGAGAGCGACTGGCCGAGCCATCTGATCTCGGTTTACCAGTAATTAAGTATGAAGATATTAAAGGTGGTGCAACCGTGCAGGAATCAGCTTCGCTCTTTATGAATGTGTTGGAAGGAAAAGGCACAGCCCCTCAAAACGCAGCCGTAATTGCAAATGCTGCTATGGCTTTGTATTGTGTTGACAGAAAAGCAGGACTAAAAGCTGCAGTGGAAAAAGCTACTGAATCACTCAAATCGGGTAAGGCACTGGAAGCTTTTAAGAAATTAATGCAATAGATGAATATCCTGGACGAAATTATTCGGTATAAATTCAAGGAGGTTGAAGAGCTAAAGGCTCTGTATCCGGTGAAGTTGTTGGAGCAAAGCAAGGAGTTTCTATCTCCTGTTGTGTCCTTAAAAGCATTTGTACAGCATCCAGAAAAAACGGGCATTATCGCAGAGATAAAACGAAAGTCTCCTTCCAAAGGGGTAATTAATACTAACGTTTCTGTAGAACAAATTTCGGTGGGTTATGTGCATGCCGGGGTATCGGCATTGTCAGTACTCACCGATTCTAATTTCTTTGGTGGTAGCAATGCAGACCTGATAACTGCCCGTAAATTCAATACGTGTCCCATTTTGCGCAAAGATTTTGTGGTAGATGAATATCAGCTCATTGAAGCTAAATCTATTGGAGCAGATGCAATATTGTTGATCGCTGCGGCACTGAATCCGTCACGCCTCCGGGCTTTGGCAAAAACTGCCCGGTCACTGCAATTGGAAATTTTGATGGAGGTTCACGATGAAAAGGAACTAATCGAAAATCTAACCACGGATGTTGATTTAATTGGAGTGAATAACCGGGATCTGAAGACATTTAAAATGGATATAGATATCTCCAGGCGATTGTCAGGTAAAATTCCGGCCGGATTTGTGAAAGTATCAGAAAGTGGAATTGAGAATCCAGAAACAATCATGGATTTGAAAAAATATGGATACCAGGGTTTTCTCATGGGGCAGAATTTTATGCAACACAGTCACCCAGAGCTAGCATGCCTGGAATTTGTGACTGAATTGAAACGATTGGAAATAGTAAAGTAGAACGATGGAACATTCACCGATAAAGATAAAAATCTGCGGTATGAAGGAGTCTGCAAACATTGAAGAAGTGAGTGCATTGACTCCCGATTACATGGGGTTTATTTTTTATGAGAATACACCGCGTTTTGTAGGACGTGAATTTAGCCTTCCGAATAATTTCCCATCTTCGATTAAGCGGGTAGGGGTTTTTGTGAACGAATCTATTGCTGTAATTTTAGAAAAAGTGAAGCGTTTCCGCCTGGATTTTGTTCAGCTGCACGGAGATGAGTCTGTCGGACTTTGTAATAAATTAAATCACGAGGGAATCTCAGTGATTAAAGTGTTCCGCGTAAACGATGATTTTGATTTTGCTACTACGACAGAATTCGAAGATGTTTCGGAGTATTTTTTGTTTGATACAAGGGGGAAGCAGTATGGGGGCAATTCGGAACGATTTAACTGGCACGCGTTAAAAAATTTCAATCAGAAAGTGCCTTTCTTTTTAAGTGGCGGAATTGGACCAGAGAGTATTGAAGAAATACTTCAATTAAAAAATCTTAATCTCCATGCTATCGATGTCAATAGTGGGGTCGAACTATACCCCGGAAAGAAGGATAAGAATAAAGTGTCATTAATCATTAATAAATTAAGAGTATGAACTTTCAAGTAGATCAACGCGGCTATTACGGACAGTTTGGAGGTGCCTACATTCCCGAAATGCTTTATCCGAATGTGGAAGAACTTCGGGAAAAGTATTTGGATATCATTTACGAGCCCGGGTTTCAGGCTGAATTTAATGACCTGCTTAGAAATTATGTAGGAAGGCCAACGCCATTATATCTCGCTAAGCGATTGTCCGAAAAGTACAAGGCAACTATTTATCTTAAGCGCGAGGATCTATGCCATACAGGCGCTCATAAGATCAATAATACCATTGGACAGATACTGTTAGCTAAACGATTAGGCAAGCAAAAGATAATAGCCGAAACCGGGGCGGGTCAGCATGGCGTGGCCACAGCAACTGTATGTGCATTAATGGGTATGGAGTGCATCGTTTATATGGGTAAGCTGGATATGGAACGGCAACGACCCAATGTAGAACGGATGCGAATTCTGGGCACAAAGGTGGTCCCGGCATTGTCTGGAAACATGACTTTAAAAGATGCGACCAATGAAGCAATGCGTCATTGGATAAATCATCCTACCGATACCCATTACATTATCGGATCAGTCGTAGGCCCACACCCATATCCCGACATGGTGGCCCGCTTTCAATCTGTAATTAGCGAAGAGATCAAAAAACAATTACAGCTAGAGATAGGGAATCCGTACCCTGATTATGTGCTGGCCTGTGTGGGGGGCGGTAGTAATGCAGCCGGGGCATTTTATTATTTTCTTTCGGATGAGCATGTAAACCTGGTGGGCGTGGAGGCAGCGGGTAAGGGCATTGATAGCGGAGAATCGGCAGCTACGACTGCCCTGGGTAAGCCTGGAGTATTGCACGGAAGTAAAACGCTGCTTATGCAAACGGAAGATGGTCAGGTAATAGAACCCTATTCAATTTCAGCGGGGTTGGACTATCCTGGTATTGGACCGATGCATGCTCATTTGTTTGAAGTAGGTCGGGTAAAGTTTGTAAGTGCTACGGATGATGAGGCGATGAATGCAGGTATTGAATTAAGTAGGATGGAAGGAATAATTCCCGCGATTGAGTCAGCGCATGCGGTGGCTGCATTGAGTAAAATAGAATTGAATCCTGATGATGTAGTGGTTATTAATTTATCGGGCCGGGGTGATAAGGATTTGGAAACCTATATTCGTTGGGGTAAGTATTAAATGTTTCAAGATGAGGGCATTTTTTAAAATTGGTTTTGTAATTTTTTTTCTTTTGGTGGGATGTAATTCTTCTAACAAGGAAACGCATATCGACCCCATTGCTTACAAGCAGGAGGTTGATGAATGGCATCAGAAAAGAATAGAAGAATTGAAAAGTGAATCCGGATGGCTTAACCTGGCCGGACTATTTTGGTTAAAGGAGGGTATCAGCACCTTTGGTAGTGATAAATCGAATGATCTGGTTTTTCCTGAAGGAAAGATTGCCGCAAAGGCCGGCTTCTTCCTGGTAAAGAATGGAGTGGTTCAGATAAATGTATTGGCCGATGTAAAAGTCATGAGAGATAGCCTGATCGTTAAAGAAGAAATTATTTTTCATCCTGACTCTGTAAAAAATGCAACTCTTACTCATGGTTCCTTGCAGTGGTTCGTGATCAAACGCGATGATCGGGTTGGAATCCGGTTAAGGGATTTGCAAAGCAGGGGACTTGAGGAGTTTTCCGGTATAGAACGATATGAAGTTGATCCGGAGTGGCGGGTAGAAGCAAATCTTGAAGTATCATCAACGCTCAGGAGAATTAGCATAACCAATGTACTGGGTCAAACCATGGATCAGGTTTCTCCGGGCACCTTAGTATTTGAGATTGGTGGACAAACCTATACGTTGGATGCGTTGGAGGGTAATAAGGAAGAATTGTTTATCATCTTCGGTGACTCCACAAATGAAAAAGAAACGTATCCATCCGGTCGCTATTTATATGTTAAAATTCCGGATGCCAATGGGAAGACGAAAATTGATTTTAATAAATCGTACAATCCACCCTGTGCTTTTACACAATTTGCAACCTGTCCGTTGCCGCCATCGCAAAATGTGTTACCGATAGCTATCAGGTCTGGTGAAAAAAATTATAAAGGGGTTCACTAACGCTATGGAAAATCGCATTACCCAACTTTTTGATCAAAAGAAAAAAGACATTCTCTCGGTTTTTTTTACGGCTGGATTTCCATCCTTACAGGATACAGTTGCCATAGCTATTGGGTTGGAGGCGTGTGGTGTGGATATGATTGAGATTGGAATTCCGTTTTCTGATCCGATTGCTGACGGCCCCACTATTCAAGAAAGCAATAAGATAGCACTTGATCAGGGCATGAATGTGTTGCTGTTATTGAAGCAAGTGACTGAATTGCGATCCCAAATTAAAATGCCCATTGTGTTGATGGGCTACCTTAATCCCGTAATGCAGTATGGCATCGAAAAATTTTGCCGCGAAGCAGCTCGTGCCGGTGTGGATGGTTTGATCCTTCCGGATCTTCCACTTGAGGAGTATGTGGCTCATTATAAAGAGCTAACTGAATCGCTAAATCTCAGCGTTTCGTTTTTGATTTCACCGACTACTTCTGAAAAACGGATCCGACAGATTGATTCCCTGAGTACTGGGTTCATCTATGCAGTTTCGTCTTCAAGTACAACAGGTGCCAGAATTGAATTTTCTGTTGAGCAGTGTGCCTATTTTGAAAAGCTTCAGGAAATGCAGTTAGTGCATCCCTTTCTGATCGGCTTCGGTATTTCAAATCGCAAAACATATTCGCAGGCGTGCGAATTTGCTTCAGGGGCTATTGTAGGAAGTTCATTTATTAAAACCCTTAAAACCAGCAAGGATCTAAAGTCCGACATTCCTGAATTTGTCCGTTCACTGCTTTCATAATACTGGTATCCCTATTACATCATGCCTCAAAAAAAATGTTGTCATTCCGGGCATGCCTTAGGGTAGGCAGTTGCAGGGCAAGCGTGACCCGGAATCCCGTGAATAAAGACCAGATTTTTATTTTATTTTATTTTATACAGACGAATTGTCGAACCCCGTAGGGGTTTAATATTGGTAGCCACGGATGTAATCCGTGGAATAATACGCATCCAAAAAACCTCGCGCCACAGTAGAAATTAAATTAATCACACATACGTCTTGGCGCGAAAGATGTGCATTAAATAGATCAGGCATAGTATCTCAATTCAATGACTCGCGAAAACATCAGTTATAGGACTTAAGTAAATAGAAAGCCCCGGCAATTTGTCGGGGCTTTCTACTGTTTAACAACCTTCGAGTAGAGCACACGTCATTTTGATACAGGCAGGTTCTTTAAAGAGCCTCAAAGATCGTGTGTGTTCGTTGGTTGCTTTGATTGCCAACTATTAAATTTAGTGAACTGCAATTTCCTTTCTGGGTGGCACTTTGGTAAGTACTTTCTTGCCTAGTTGCAACTTCAGAATCCCATTTTCATAGTTAGCAACGATTTTCTCATCACTTACATTTTCTGGAAGGGTGAACGAACGCGCAAAAGATTTATAATTGAATTCTCTGCGTGTAAAGTCTTTCTCCTTTTCTTCCTTTTCAACTTTGTGTTCAGCAGAAATATTGAGGACTCCATTTTCTACTGCGATCACAAAATCTTTTTTCTCCATTCCTGGAACTGCCACTTCAACCACGAATTCTTTTTCTTCTTCAGAAATGTTTACAGGTGGTAGCATGGGTACGGATGATTTCAGTAGGTCGCTGTCAAAAAAGTAGCGATCCGTATCAAAGAAGTCGGTCAACCATCTTTCATTTAGTAAAGACGGGAAATTCGATTTTTTTATAAGTTTCATATAGCCCTCCTTTTTTTATTTGTTAACGAAAGATACTGTATTCTTATACCCTAAAACCATGATTAATCTCCATAAGAGCCAATGATTTTTATCAGAATTGGCTTAGGAAATTCTTTTGAAGGAGAAATAATTTTTACTGCTGGTTGAGAGATTGCTTTACTTTTTACTTGTCAAATATTTTCACCCATTCCAGGCTATAAAATATTTATATTTGAATGTTTCTAAAGTAGCAAAATGGCCGGTAGAATTGTCCAAAATGTAGAACTCGTTAAGCCTGTGGATATTAATGTTCTTTGGAAGGCTTATGAGCTAATGCAGATGGCTAAGTGCCTGACCGATACGTATGAAGAGAACAGGGATGTTTGCGATAAATATGTCCACAGTACCTCACGCGGCCATGAGGCTATTCAGTTGGCAGCTGGGCTGCTACTAAAGGAGTTTGATTACGCGGCACCCTATTATCGCGATGAAGCCATGTTGCTGGGCATGGGTCTGGAGCCCTATGAGTTGATGCTTCAATTAATGGCCAAACGGGATGATCCATTTTCAGGCGGACGAACCTATCATAGCCACCCATCTCTGAGAAGAGCGGGATTTCCAATTATCCCGCATCAAAGTTCAGCAACTGGTATGCAAGCGATCCCTGCTACGGGAATGGCTCATGGGTTGGCTTACCTCGAGTCTCAAAAACTAATTAAGCGTAACCAGAAGTCAATTGTATTGTGTTCGCTGGGTGATGGATCAATCACCGAAGGGGAGGTCGCTGAGGCTTTGCAGATGGCGGTGTTGAAGAAGTTGCCAATCCTTTTCCTTGTTCAGGACAATGATTGGGGTATCTCTGCTTCTGGTAAAGAAATGCGGGCGATGGATGCCTACGAATATGCGGCAGGGTTTAAAGGACTTGAGCGAAGAAGAGTAGATGGATCAGATTTCATCAAAAGTTATTTGACGCTTAAAGAGGCTATCGGGTTTGTACGATCAAATCGATCGCCCATGCTGATTCATGCTTCATGTCCCTTGTTGGGGCATCATACTTCGGGTGTACGGAAGGAATGGTACCGGGGCGAGGATTTGAAAGAGCAGGGTAAAAGAGACCCCATTTTTATTTTAGAAAAGCAATTACTCGAGGAAGGTGCTTCCACTACAGAGTTGGAAAATACCAGGAAGCGAGCTGCCGAAAAAGTTAAAGCAGATTATAAACGGGCGCTGGCTTCAGCCGATCCTGATCCCAGGGATTTTGATTCCTATGAATTTGCTGTAACACCTGTTGTAGAAGAAAAAGGAATCCGAGTACCCAAAGGCGGTGAAAAGATTTTGATGGTGGATGCAGCACTTCATGCGATAGATGAAAT
>JBEBJH010000258.1:0-6312 GCA_040079965.1 Cyclobacteriaceae bacterium | reverse complement strand
GTATTTATATGATCCATCCCGTATGTGGTTGGTAATTACTTCGGTTTTAATGGTGGCCTGTCCATGTGCGTTAGCTCTGGCAGTTCCGTTTACCTTTGGAAATATGCTTCGGGTTTTTGGACGCCATGGTTTTTATTTAAAGAATGCAGAGGTCATTGAACGAATGGCAGCGGTTGATTCTGTTGTGTTCGATAAAACGGGTACTATTACGCATGGTGCTGCCAATGTTAGGTTTGTGGGGGTGTTGGATGATCAGGAACTAGGCTGGGTCAAATTGCTCACATCTGCTTCCACCCATCCTCTTAGCAACTTAATTGCCAAGAATATTTCAAACCTTACCACGCTATTCGTTGAAGAATTTAAAGAACGTGCAGGCAAAGGTGTGGAAGGAACAATAGCCGGAGTAATTGTTAAAGTGGGCTCTGCATCTTTTACGGGATTTGAGAGAGTAATCACCGATCCATCTTCGAAGGTATTCGTATCAATTGATGGACAGGTGCGTGGATACTTTCATATTGAAACTTCGGTAAGGCCTCAGATTCTTGAAGTGGTAGCGAAACTTGATAAACGATGTGTAGCACTGCTTTCGGGAGATCAAAACCTGGATGAAGATAGAATGAAAAAGATTTTCCCGTCTCATACCCAACTCTTATTTGATCAATCTCCCCACGATAAACTTGGTTATGTTTCATCGCTGCAGGAGGCAGGTGCCAAGGTAATGATGATTGGCGATGGACTGAATGACTCAGGAGCGCTCCAGCAAAGCGATGTAGGTGTTGCCGTAACTGATGACACAGGAGTATTTACGCCTGCCTGCGATGGTATTTTAGCCGGAGAAAGGGTAGGTCAACTTGATCAATTTCTAAAGTTAAGTCGGTCGGCCACTACTATTTTGAAGTTTGGATTCGCTATTTCCTTTTTCTACAACATCATCGCCTTGAGTTTTGCCATCGGAGGCTATTTAACCCCTTTAATAGCGGCCATTCTTATGCCTATAAGTAGCATAAGCGTAGTAGGATTTAGTACAATAGCGGTAACTTTAGTGGCCAACAGAACTTTTAAAAAGAAGAAATAAAGATGCTGATTATCATCTTACTTATCGCCATTTCGCTAACCATAGCAATCCTTTTCCTGGTTGCATTTATATGGAGCATGAAGAGTGGCCAATTTGATGATATTTATGGGCCTTCGGTGCGAATGTTGTTTGATGATAAGAAGAAAAAAAAGGAAGTCTCCTCAGAGAACTCAAAAATCTGAATCATTGGTTCAACACAACCTGGTTGTGATACGGAACTGAAATCAACTATTTTCGTTAGTGTGATTTGCCTAACCATCTTTCATGGATATTTTTTGGATTGTACTAGGAGGAATTTTTATCGCAGCAGGTATTATTGGGTGTTTTATTCCAATTCTTCCTGGGCCACCATTGGCATTCATCGGGTTATGGATTCAGCAGATAAAGTCACAGCAGCCCTTTGCAAGTAAATTTCTTTGGATTTGGGCTGGCATCACACTGATTGTGACAGTAATGGATTATTGGGTGCCCGTATATAGCACAAAAAAATTTGGAGGTAGTAAATATGGTCTCTGGGGTTGTACCATCGGCTTATTTCTAGGGCTTTGGATGGGACCCTTTGGAATAATAATAGGTCCCTTTCTAGGCGCTTTTATTGGTGAGATACTTGCCAACCAAAATTCAGCGCATGCCGTTCATGCAGCCGTAGGATCGTTCATAGGGTTTCTTTTCAGCACACTCTTAAAGCTGGTTGCTTGCCTGGTCATGGTTTGGTATTGGATAGATAGTTGGTAATAAAAAACTCCTGAATTTCTTCAGGAGTCCGGGATTCTCTTTTCACTGAATGTTAGTCAAATCCTATCATCATAAAAGCACCCCAGTAAATAGGTTCGGGATATTCTACGCGTAGTTCTTTTTTGGCATCAATAAAGCTTTGACGCAGATTATTTGTAGTTAACCATTTCCGGTAAAAATTAATAATCAGTTTTTGGGTAGCCTCATCATCCACTTTGAACATGCTCATAATTAAAACTTTAGCCCCAGCCACTAAAAATGCCCGCTGCAATCCATAGACACCTTCCCCATTGGAGATTTCACCTAAACCAGTTTCGCAGGCACTCAATACTACCAGATCTGTCTGGTCGAGGTTTAGACTCATAGCCTCATACGCAGTGAGAATTCCACTCTCCATATTGTAATTGTACTTTGTTTTGTTCAGCACATCTCCCGCCCCCGAAAGCAATAGCCCGGTTTTCAAAAGTGGGTTTTCTGTGACCATAGCTTCGCTTTCTGTAAGAGTCGATAGTTCATCAGCGTTAACCGCTGGTGTATAAAAACCATGTGTAGCAATGTGAAATATTTTAGGACTAGCTAGTCCTTTCACCTGGTCTTCACTGGCTGATTTTTCAATGTATTCGTCCGTTGCCCAACCTTTTTGTTTTAGCAAATCCTGTAATTCAGCAACTTCCTTTTCAGTACCGGGGAGCTGAGGAATGCTTCGATTTGCCGAAGCAGTCATATAAAAAGTAGGGTTGCCAAACATAGTGGCTGTTTTTGAAGAAGCAATTGCTTTTGATTTTACTTTTCGCAAATACAAATCCTTGGTGTTGCTGACCATTATAATGTTTGCATTATCAATTAAGTATCGCCCATCAGGTGTGGGGATGGCCTCCAGATTGATCTGATTGTAAACACCATCGGCCGAAAGATATATTGTGGAAGCCGTACCAATTGCCTTCTGAAGTGGATCCCAGAAAACGCCATATGAGTATTCATCGGGTATTTTTCCAATTATTGAGTTTCTATAATACCGGAAAAACCGGGTCTCCATCCGATGGCCTTCTGGCAGGACAACGACTTTAGGACGTGCGTTATCATTTTTTATATAAAGGGCTGCATAGATCACCGAATCGGTAAAGGAATGATTAAAGTATCGGTACCGAATGATTTCAATCGCAACTTCATTTTTGTTTACGGATTTTTGAACATCCTGGTATTTTATTTTCTTATTATCGAAACTCTGACCGAATAATTCGGACTTTTGACTGATATCTTTTTCTAATTTCTCAACTTCTTCATTTAATACATTTGCATCAATACCATTTTCAGCCAGCTGCAGCGTGCTCATTGAAAGAGCATTGGTGAGAAACTCTTTCTTTTCTACCCATAGGTTGTAGGAAGTCTTCAGGTTTTCATCGGTACTATTCAAAATTCGTTCCCTGATCTTAATCGATGAACTCAGCAACAAGGCTTTTGTGAGTAACTGATAATCGTACACCTTGCCACTGAGATCTTTAAAGTCATCCAGTTGACTAAAGGCAAGGGTATTATAGAATTCAAAATCTCCTTTAATGGTGTTCCAGTATTTTGCCTTTTCGCGCTCACTCAATGCCGGGAAATATTGTTTGATAAATGTCTCGTAGTTGTTGAGTGCTTCTTCTATATTTTTCTTGGCGCGCTTAAAGTCCTTTTCCATGTAATAGACTTTTGCCTGTTTGGAAAGAATTTTAACATATTCCGGATGCGTGCGACTAAAATATTTTTCATAGATGTCGCGGGCACTGGTGTAAAATACTTCAGCCTGTTTGTAGTTCTTTAACTGATAGTAAACATCCCCACTAAGGGTATAGATGGCGGCAGCATTGATATTTGTTTTGGTACCTGTCTTTGCCCGCCAAATTGCTTCAGCTTGAGTAAGCACACTAAATGCTTCGCTGTATTTTTTCTCAAATATTTTAACAGTTGCCACGCTTTTCAAAATTTCAGCATACTGGGGATTTTCTGTGCCTAACTTCTTGCCCATAATTTCACGAGCCTCGGCCAGGATTTTCTCAACTTCGGCCGGTTTATCTCCCTTATAAAATTTAATGAGTGCTAACTGAGATAGTGATTTCGCCACTTCAATATGATTGCGACCAAATTGCTTCTCCTGACTGGCAAGTGCCTTGAGCGTCATTTCTTCTGCTTTGTCGTAATCACCAATGGCATAATCAATATCAGCTAATAGTTTTTGGGTTGGTGCGGTCTTGGTAGATCGCTCGCCATAAACTTCAGTAGCAATTTTATTTACACGCTGAGCGATTTTTTCGGCTAGCGTATAATCTCCCTTTGCAAGGTCCAATCGGCCTTGATCAACAAGAGGATCAATAAGGCGGATAGAATTGGTCCCATATAATTTCTCTGATTCCGTAATCAACTTGGTAAGAATTTCCTCTGTTAATGAGTAGCGCCCTAATTGAATAAACAAAGAAGAGAGTTCACGTGCAGTCGTTAATTCGTCAAGCCCGGTTAATGTATTGTTAGCGCGGCTGATAATCCGAGCCGAACGATCCAGAGCATCTTCCGCTTCATCAAACATACCCTTTATACCAAAAAGGGTGGCCTGGGCTTCGATTGCCCGTACAAGAAATACTTTCTTGGAATCATCTTTTCGGAAATCCTCAAGAATTTTTAACGAGGTATTGATATGTTCTTCTGCTTTCTCGTAGAGCCCCAATTTTATTTCGAGGCGCGCAATGCTGGTGAGTTCAGCTGCATACTGGTAGTCGGTCTTACTGTATTTGGATGCAGCTACATATCCAGCCTTATCAAGCGTTGTGGAAGCTTCTGCATATTTGTCTGTTAATTCATACAGCATGGCCATGTGATTGAGGATGTCCAAATGATCTTTGTGCCACGCTCCGATTTCTTTAGAGACCACTTTGGTATAGCTTTCTTCGTAGATTTT
This sequence comes from Cyclobacteriaceae bacterium, assembly GCA_040079965.1. GTDB lineage: Bacteria > Bacteroidota > Bacteroidia > Cytophagales > Cyclobacteriaceae > ELB16-189. The sequence continues at coordinate 1,570 of JBEBJH010000258.1, read as the reverse complement.
GGCGGCCTCATTTATTTTGTTCGTATTATCCAAATAAAAATTAGCCAGGTGGAGCCGTGCCAGATGTGTTTCTGGAGCATCGGTTCCAAATAAGTTGCCTTTTATTTCTATAATATCCTTGAGATACTTTTCTGCATTAGTGTAATTTTTCTTGTGAAGAGCTAGCCCATAGAGAAAGTCACTCACATTAGCAGTAACAATATTATTGCGGGGTAGAGAAGCGGTGTTGGCTATAAGATTATTCGCCTGGGTTTCAAGATTTTTGGTCTTATCCTTATCCAATTTTGCATCGAACTCTACTGCTTTAAGTCTTACGTTGTAAATACTGCTTGAATTGAAACTTTTGTTGATCATTTTCTCATACTCCAGCTTTGTATTGAGGTAGCGTGCCGAACTATTTTCTTTCTGAAGTTCTCTTAAATACTCTTCATAAATTGAAACACCCAGATAATGGGAGCCGCTGTGTTTGATTTTTAGATTATTCAAGGTGCGGCTGTAATCCAGGTCTTTCGGAAGATTTTCATTTCCATTTTCTACCAATATGTTAGCGTTGTAAAATTGATTTCGTACAAAAGCCAAACTAGACTCACCGAGGCTCCTTTTTATCCATCCAGCTGCAAATACGAAAACTGAATCAGCACTTTTTAGGCTTCCTTGTTTTCCATAAGAATTACCTAGCTGAGTTAATAGATTAGCATAATCATTAAACCTTACAATCATTTCTTCTTCCGAAAGCTTACGACTTTTGAGATTGCCCTTATCATCAACAAAGGTTTCTTGTTTTACAGCTTTGCCGACAAAATACCTTTCTTGTTCTTTTAAAAGTTCGATCGACTCGGTATAGTATCCCTGGCCAGTAAGTGCTTCTGCCATCGCTAAACTATACTGCCCTTTCACGGCATCCTTCATGAACCCACCATCATCGAGCACCTTTCTGGCTTGTTCAAGAAATTCACGCGCTATTCGGTATGACCCATTCAGGTTGTGCAGTTCCCCGGCCTCAATCAGTTTCACACCATATGCCTGACTATTTTCCTTATCAATGCCTTTACTACTATTAAGCGCAACCTGCAAATTAGATTCAAATTCAGCGATGTAGCCCGATGCTAGGTTATATTTAGCCAGTAACATGTAGTACGCAGGGGTGTAGACATTATGTTGTCCCAATTTTTTGAATGCTTTCTTTTTGAATTTGGCCAATGAACTCATGGCCTTGCTGTAATTACCAGCTTCATAGTTAATTTCCGCATCTTTCAGCATTTTATCATACTTACTTTGACCACCAACCTGAAGTGAGCCAAGCAGAATAATGAAAACCAACGAGGAGATTGATATGTGAAATCTTTTCATAACTATGAGTTTTCCAAATTAAAAGTAAACATTTCTGGCCGCTGTTACCAAACAAACTTCATTTCGATTCCAGCCAGGAAATAGAGAAGGTTATTCTTCGAGTAATTTCTGAAGAATTTGTTTTGCAGACTCTGATACAGGTGTGCCAGGTCCGAAAATTCCGACCACACCTGCTTTCACAAGAAAATCATAATCTTTAGGAGGGATAACTCCACCAGGC
>JBEBJH010000257.1:0-6336 GCA_040079965.1 Cyclobacteriaceae bacterium | reverse complement strand
GTACGTTGAGCTAGCATTAACGCAATTACTCCTGAGCCAGTCCCAACATCCAGAATTCGGTTAGCAGCGTGCACATCTGCCCAGGCACCAAGCAGTACCCCATCGGTTCCAACTTTATGTGCACACCGGTCGTGCTTAACCGAAAATTGCTTGAAATAAAAAATGTCTTTTGCTTTTCGGGTCATCGATCAGCAAGTCGTAGAAATTATGCCCGAGTGGTGTGATAAACTTACTCTTCCATTCATCTAACAACGTGATAAAATTCCACCAACAACCTCGATAAAAGTCTATTACGACCAGGGCCGCAAGGATAAATGCAGGAAAAACCATTCTTCTTGATGAAGTTCATTAGTCGAATTTACAAAATGACCAGTGATTGGCTTAATCCACGAAAGAAAAATGAAGTACTTATTGATAACACCGCTTCAATTTGAAGTAAGCGGCTAAATAGCGCAATAATATCACTTTCAATTAATTAGCCTACCTTTGCAACTTATCATATTATAATTAATGGAATCATTTGATGGCCTTGGACTCTCCGGGCAACTGGTGGAAGTTATCCGCCAAATGGGTTTTGAATCACCCACACCGATTCAGGAAAAGGCGATCCCGATACTTTTAAAAGGAAATGTTGATCTGGTTGGTCTTGCACAGACTGGCACTGGTAAAACAGCCGCGTTTGGTTTGCCCTTGTTGCAATTAGTAAATGAATCTGACCGGTCTACCCAGGCACTTATTGTTGCGCCAACGCGCGAGTTAAGCGTGCAAATTACCAGCGATTTGGAAAGATTCTCTTCTTCGATCATGAAATTGAATATTGTGACCGTTTATGGCGGTGCCAGTATTAGTGATCAGATTAGGAAGATAAGACGTGGAGCGCAAATTATTGTGGCTACTCCGGGACGCCTCATTGATCTGCTTGCCCGCAAAGTAGTAGACCTAACTACTGTAAAGTATGTAGTGTTGGATGAAGCGGATGAAATGCTGAACATGGGTTTTAAGGAAGATATCGATGAGATTCTATCCACAACGCCCAAAGAAAAAAATGTATGGCTTTTCTCGGCCACCATGCCCCGCGAAGTGCGTGAGATTGCCAAGAATTACATGCGTAATCCCGAAGAAGTTACCATGGGCGAGCGCAATCAGGGCAATGAAAATATTGACCACCAGTATATCATGGTGGACGAACGCGACAAGTATTTGGCATTAAAACGTTTTGTTGATTATGCGCCTGATATTTTTGGAGTAATCTTTTGCAGAACAAAGATCGATACCCAGAAAATTGCAGAACATCTGATCAAGGATGGTTACAGTGCGGACTCGCTTCATGGTGACCTCACACAACAGCAACGCGATCGTGTTATGCGCAACTTCAAGAACAAATCATTACAATTGTTGGTGGCTACCGATGTGGCGGCACGTGGTATTGACGTAACTGGTATTACCCATGTGATTCACATGAACATGCCTGATGAAATGGAATATTACACGCACCGCAGTGGTCGCACGGCACGGGCAGGTAAGAAGGGTATTTCGCTTGCAATCGTTTCAAAAAAGGAAGTAGGAAAAATTCAGCAGGTAGAGCGTGGGTTGAAGCGGAAGTTTACCCGTGTACCAGTGCCTACAGGGGATGAAGTGTGTCAGAAAAAATTATTGGATCTTGTACATAAAGTTCGCAAGGTGGAAGTGAATGAAGAAGAAATCGATTCATTCTTACCTGAAGTATATCACGAACTTAAGGATTTAAGCAAGGAAGATATCATCAAGCGCTTTGCATCCATTGAGTTTAATCGATTCCTCGAGTATTATCGCGATGCACGCGATCTCAACAAATCAGATAGATCGAGGACATTTGAATCATCGGAGGGGGAAAGCGAACGTTATACTGACGGTGATCGCATCTTTATTAATGTTGGGAAGATGGATGGTTTGGAGAAAGGAAATCTTTTGGAATTGATTTGTGACTTCGGTGAAGTTACGAGTGCTGCCATCGGTAAAATTGATTTGAAGGGGGCCTATTCGTTTTTCGAAATTCAAAAAGATAAGACAGCCCAAGTGATGAAGGGCTTTGAAGGAGTGGAGTTGCGCGGAAGAAAAGTACGCCTTGAAATGACGGAGCCACACAAAGAAAAATATTCGGAGAAAAAGAAGGAACGGTTTTACGGTTCTAAACCGCAAGGGTCATATCGTGAGCGCAGCGGCCCAAGCGGTGAGGCTCCGCGCAAAAGGACAAGAAAGTATTGATCTATCGATCTGCTGTCTGATTGAATAAAGGCCTTTTTTGAAGACTAGAGTTTTTATCGATGTCTTTAAGAAGGCTTTTATTTTTTTCAATGAATTCGTTGTACTCCATGGCGAGGTTGTCATAGACCTGACGATAGTCTGCCAGCCGCTGATCAGAGAATTTGATTTGATCAACTAATTTTTTTGAACGAGGATCAGTTAAGAACGAGGCGCTGGTTTCCGCTGTACTTACAATTTCTGCAACAAGCAACCTGCATTCAAAATCATCTTCGATCACATGTGGATTCAAGAGGGTTTTCTGAGAAATCCTAATATGTTGGAGTTGCTCCAATCTCTTTTTTAAGGATTCTAGTTGATTGTACCCGTCAAGCCCGCTCACCATAAGATGATTTAATGCTGCGTGCATGGTCTCCACTTTTTCATTTTCATCTTTTAGGACCACATTCCAAAGATAGTAAAGGCTGTCCTGGAACGTCAGATAGGTTTCTGTAAGTGAATCAGCCTTGGTAAAGGAAGAGCTTTCAGTTGTGGCGGTATTACTACAGGCTGCTGCCAATAGCATAAATACAGGCAATACCACATATGCAATATAAGTCTTCATTCGTCTGGCTTCCTTATACGGCAGAGTTTCCGAAATGTTATCCAAAGTTTAAAGAGGTTTAAATTGTTCAAAGGCTTCTTTGCAATCGTGGCAATAGTATAAAGACCGGCAAAGGGTAGGCCCGAAGGGGCTTTTTAACTCAGTATTTGAACTATCGCAGCGGGGACAAATCGCTGTTTCAAGGATTTCAAGGTCGGTAAATATTTTATTGGAAGGAGGTGGTGCAAGGCCATATTTTTTCAAAGCAGCCTTGCCTTTTTCGGAGATTAAATCAGAACTCCAGGGTTTTCTAAACGTGATATTCACTTCGAGATTTTTAATCCCGTGATTCTTCAAAACGGCCTTGACTTCATTCTTCATGTACTCCATCGCAGGACAGCCAACAAAGGTAGGGGTCATCTCCACGGTGATTTTATCTTTATCAACAACAACGCTTGTAATTACCCCTAAGTCAATCAATGAGAGCACTGGTATTTCAGGGTCTTTTACTTCTTCCAGCCAGACATAGACTTCATCCACTGATGGATTCATTATGGATACGTAATGTTAAATGATCCTGCGATGATTTGATTAAGATGATGTTTCAAATGCTTAACATAATCTGATGCTAGCCATTGAATTGTATGAATGGATGGGCTTTGCTTTCCTGTATTGCAGGCGCGCGCATAATATTCAGGAGGCATATTTTTCAAAGTGGCTACGATCCGTTCGTTTATAAGCCTCCATAGTTCTATCACATCCGAATCTCTCATGTGTTGATAGTCATTGGCGCGAACCCAGAAATCCTGATCGTATACAATGTTGGGTTCTTGTTCATATTGCCCCGCTACAAACCTGCGAAGGTTGTTGTGTGCTGAGTCAATCAGGTGACCAAGAACTTCTTTTTTACTCCACTTAGCTGGATTTGGCTTTGCATTAAACTCCCCGGAGCTGATCACCTTAATCTTAGGGGAAAAAGAAGTAATGATTTCCTGTAGTTCATTGGCTGTTTTTTCCATTACCATTCTGCCGTTGGGTCAATCTTAAATACCTCACTCATTTCATCAAGCAGCGGTTGAAGATGTTCACTATGCTTTCCTTGTCTTCCACCGGAAAAAGGTTGTGCTAGTTTCCAATCAGGCAGATGCAAACTGGTTTGTGAAATTATCGTTTCCACTTTGGTCACCCATTTCTCCTTGAGTTTTTGTTCGCCCTCAAAGATTCCGTTTTTGATCAGGTCTTCTTCAAAGGGTGAATATTCAAAGATACCGAGAGCATAAGGCATTGCATGTTCCAATGACTTTTGTAACCGACTAATGCTTTCTGTAGTTGCTGAGCCTAATTGTTTCATCCATGTATTGGCGTGAAGGGTATGATAACGAAGTTCGCCTCTGATTTTGGTCGCCAGTTGTGCAAGAGGCTCGTAGGAAGAGCGTGTTAGCATTTCAAAACGAAGTGCCTCGGCCGTATCAAAGAGAAAATGACGAATCAGACTAAAGTCATATTCCTGGTTTGGGAGTTCAACGAATACGCAATTATGAAACTGATTCGCATTACGGGTGAAGGCTACCGTATCGGGGTCGTTTTCCCCTACCTGTTGCAGCAACGTATAGAGTGCTAAACTCTGACCCACTTTATCCTGAGCCATGGAAGAGAATGCAATATCTTCTTCCAATAAAGGTCCCATGCCGGTCCATTCTGAATTGCGATGCCCTAGAATCAATTGGTCATCAGCCATTTTGTAGAGAAGTTCTTTCAGGGCTAATTCATTCATGGTTTCCTTATTTTACTTTCTCTAAGAAATCTTTAAGTTTATCACCACCCTTATAGTTCGAAGCATCGCGGAATTTTTTCTCTGGCAGCGTAATCCAAAGTTCTTTTTCTTCTTCACTGGTAAAGCGAATTTTATCAGTTTGAATGGCCCACACGTTGTAAATCACTTTGCCAGTGTTATACTTCAACTTAGCCAGTGCCATGGCTTCCTGCGGTGTACTTCCTGTTACCGACCCACTATGAACATGTTGTTTTCCTCTCTTTACGAGATGATAAATTTCAAAACCTAATTTATCTCCGGTTTGGGCTGATACATCCTCAATCAAATCATAAGTATTTTTTTCTCCTTCCGTCATAGGAGAAACGTAAACATCCCTTGTGGCCACAACATATAAAGAGACACATGTGAATCTACGGGTAAAGGCTTCTTTAGCCAATACATAAGCCATTTCCAGGTTGGGTGCATGTACAATCCCTTCGTGTTGAAACGGCTTTCCTTCTTTAGGTTGTACAAAAACTTCGTATGTACCGAACTGATCGAGCGGAGCTTTCTGGCTTACAGATTCTGTAATGGTTGGTAAGCGGTTTACTCGGGGATCTAAAGAATTCAAAATTCAGGATTTAAAATTCAAAATTGTTTACTACTAAATAATTCAACATCCAACATCAATTTTGAATATTGATTTTGAATTGACTATGCTAGCGGAGTCACATAAGCAGTCTTAGGTGATTTAAGAGCATCGCGCACCCAACGTCCCCTGGCTTCAGCAATTCGCCTTACTTCGAGGCGTTCTTTGTTACAAGGGCCATCACCATTAATTACTCGCTTAAACTCTTCCCAGTCGGGTTCTGTATAATCCCATTTACCGGTCGATTCATTTTTCCTGAGGTTTGGATCTGGTATGGTGAAGCCCAATTCCCAGATCTTGGGTACATACATATCCAGAAACTGATTACGCATTTCATCATTCGTTCCCATTTTCACTTTCCAGCGCATAAGAACTTCAGTGTGTGCAGAAATTTTATCGGATGGACCAAAGAAGTGCATCATCGGTGCCCACCAACGATTCAATGCTTCCTGAAACATCAGCCGTTGCCTGGGTGTACCCGATGCCAGATAAATCACGCAATGATGGCCGTACTTCAAATGAAAGGATTCTTCCGCACAGATACGATCCAAGGCCCGGCAATACGGACCATAACTACCCTTGGCATTCGCTAATTGATTTACAATTGCACCTGCATCTACCAGCCAGGAGATGAAACAGCAATCTGCCCACGTAAAAGTAGGATAGTTAAAGATGTTCGAATATTTTGATTTTCCATTGATCAGGTCCTCGATCATTTGCTCGCGTGGTTTGCCAAGTGTTTCGGCAGCACTGTACAGAAGTTGCCCATGCCCAACCTCGTCCTGCACTTTGGCCATCAAAGCCATTTTTCTTTTGAAACCCGGTGCCCGGGTTATCCAGGTTCCTTCCGGAAGAGCGCCAATAATTTCACTGTGGGCATGCTGCTCGATCATTCGGATGAGCTGTTTGCGGTAAAGTTGAGGCATCCAGTCGGTGGGCTCTATCTTTTCACCCCGATCAATCCGGGCCTCAAACGCAGCCATTTTTATTGGATCCTCCTGTGCAATGCTATCCGTTTTTATTCCTTCAAATGTATTTCCGCCTCCGTACATAAAAGTTGATTTTAGCGCCTAACAATCGTTTGCAAATATAACATTACCGGACGTAAGA
>JBEBJH010000256.1:0-6340 GCA_040079965.1 Cyclobacteriaceae bacterium | reverse complement strand
CCTTTCTTTATTATAATATAATCGGGTGTGTGGTTGTAGTGGTCACTGCATTAATCCTGCAACTCTTTACCTCAGCAGAAGAAACAAAAAAGGCTCCGAAATAATCGGAGCCTGCTTTTTGAATTTGATCTGATTACTTCAATCCTTTCTGAAGTTCTTCGTTCATCAACTGATAATCGCGGTTGTTAGCAGTTTTAGCACCTTCCCAGGAAGCTTTAGAGGTAGCTAAAGCACCTGCCTTGTCGCCAAGTCCTTTCTGAATTCTGGCTTTCTGGTATAATTGCCAGAACTGAGGATTTGCATTTCCTTCCAATGCTTTGTTCATCCATTCCATTGCTTGCTTTAAGTCTTTACCATTTTCAAGGTAGTATACGGCAGCGTTGTAGTAGTTATTAGGATTCACTTTGGTATTAGCTTCAATCGACTTCATGACCTTTGCATCAAAATCAGCAACGACAGAGAATTTTACGGAAGTGTTTTCCCACGCAATCTGAACTTTTGCAGATTTGTTGTCGGCAGCGATATCTCCAATGTTGATGGTGAAGGTTTCTACTTTCTCAGTTAGCTTCTCTGACTTCACTTTGAAGTTGGCAGCTTCCTGCGCCTTGTCATATTTCTCTGTGTTGGCACCTAATTTAGTATCTTTGTATAATGACACGGTCCATTCCGTTGCTCCCGGCCATGTGTAAATCGTGTATTCACCTTTAGGTACAGCAACACCTTCCACATTAACGTCATCGCTGAAAGTAATTTTGGTGCCTGAGTTAGCAGCCGTTCTCCATATTTTGCCATAAGGAACTAATACAGTGGCGGCATCGCCAAAAATCTTTCTTCCTTTGGCGCTAGGGCGCGAATAGTCAATTTTAACATCTGTCAGACCTACCGTGGTAGTTACGGAAGCTGCTGCGCTTGCCTGTGGCGTCTGAATCTGGCCATTTGCCACCAGACCAACGGCCAGCAATACGATTAATAATGTGTTCTTCATGTTTGTATTTTAAATTTAGGCTGTAAAAATAGAACCATTTTATTCTTTTAAAAACCCACTGATCTTGTAGACTAATGAAGCCTTTGCCAGCCTCCTTTTATGAGCATAAAGACGTTGTTCGCATTGCGCGCGACCTTTTGGGTAAAACCTTGGTTACTCTTACCGATGGAAAGCTTACCAGCGGCCTGATTGTGGAGACTGAGGCCTATTCCTATCGCGAACGGGGATGCCATGCCTATAACAATAAGTTGACTGAGCGAAACAAGATTATGTTTGAGCAGGGCGGTGTAGCCTATGTTTACTTATGCTATGGAGTGCACAATCTCTTCAATATTGTAACCAATAAAGCAGGCAAGGCAGATGCTGTTCTTGTTCGGGCCCTCCAACCCGTAAAGGGTGAAGAAACCATGCTTGCGCGGATGAAAGCCAATTCATTAAAACGAATTACATCCGGTCCCGGTAAATTAACGAAAGCCTTGGGTATTGATAGAAAATTGAATGGTGTAAGCCTCGTAAACTCTGACCTTTGGATTGAAGAGGGAAAGAAGATCCTTAAAAGCGAAATCACACTGGCTACCCGTATTGGCATTGATTATGCAGGGGAAGATGCCAGGTTACCGTGGCGGTTTTACTTGAAAGACAACGAGTGGGTGAGTAAATGGTAACTGTCGTCAAGGTTTCACAGGTATCAATATAGTTAATGAAATAACATCCTTTAATTTGTATCTTGATTTTAGTTCAATGAAGTACGCGTTTCTTTTTTTTCTATTTCTAAGTTTCCATTCCTTCTCTCAAACGAATCCACTTGCCCTGGTCAATTCATCGTATGATGAACAAAACCCGGTGGTCAGTCCTGATGGAAAAACGCTTTACCTCACCATTGCCAATCATCCCCAAAACACAGCTGGTAAAAAAGACCCCGGAGATATCTGGATTTCTTTGTGGGTTGGCGATAGCTGGTCGGCACCCGTGCATGCAGGCTCATTGTTAAACAACAAAGGTTATAATGGAGTGGCTGGGATTAGCCCGGATGGATCGGAGTTATATTTGTTAAGTCACTACGGTAAAAACGGGGAGAACCCAATCACACAAGGCATTTCTGTATCGCAACGAACAGGTACTGGCTGGTCGACTCCTCAAAATATTTCAATTCCTTATTTCCTAAACCGCTCTTCCTTTTTAAGTGGACAATGGCAAGCGGATTTATCGGTATTTGTTTTCTCTGCCGAATCGTATAATACACTTGGGGCTGAAGATTTGTATGTAAGCTCTAAAAGAGCAGGGCAGTGGACAGAGCCGATTAACCTGGGCAGCACGATTAATACAGCCTTCCAAGAATCCAGCCCCACACTAAGTTCCGATGGACGCAAACTCTATTTTGCTTCTAACGGCAGAAGGGGTGGATTAGGTAGCTTCGACATTTACGTAGCCGAACGATTAGACGACAGTTGGACAAACTGGTCCATACCTGTAAACCTTGGATCGCAGATCAATTCGGATGGGCGTGAATTGTTTTTCCGAAATGATGAGAACCAAAAGTTTGCTTTGTTCACCACTACGCGCAACAGTGACGGCTATGGTGACATCCGCATTTTTAAAGATAGTCTGCAAACACCGTTAGCGGTTGATACCGTTATTAAGATTGTTGAAGCTAAGCGTGATACCAATGTAGTTACAGACAAACGGGTAAGAATTACAGGTCGGATCAGCAATTCAAAATCAGGTGAACCAATGATTGGAAACGTAGTCTTCCGATCAGATTCCCTATACTCAGCCACGAGTAACCTGGAGGGAAATTACTCACTCTTTGTTCCATCAACGAAGGTGTATTCCATTGAGGTGGCTGCCAAAGGCTATGTGAACCTGTCCGAGAAACTCGACATCCACACGTTCGAGATGCAAGCGCTGGAAATGAATTTTAAACTTCAGCCGATTGAAGTGGGAGCCGTGGTGAGTTTGAAAAGTATCCTGTTTGAAATTGGTACGACCAAGCTGCTGGCCGAATCGTTCGAGGAGTTGAATGTGGTGGTGGATTTTCTGAAATCAAATCCCAAAGTGGAGATTGAGTTGGAAGGACATACCGATAATCGTGGAGATGTGAAGAAGAACCTCGTGCTTTCGCAACAGCGCGTGGATAAGATCAAAACCTATCTCGTATCCAAAGGCATCAGCCAGAAGCGCATTAAAGGTAAAGGTTTTGGTGGCTCCAAGCCAATCGCAACCAACGACTCGGAAGAAGCCCGCAGGCTAAACCGCAGAGTAGAGTTTAGGATTTTGAAGAATTAAAATAAGGCGCAAGACTCTGCACAAAGAGAATGCGGAGTCCCTTGAAGGGAGACTCCGCTCGGAAGACAACCTGTCTCGTGATCAACAAGCAGATTCATGGACGGAGGCAGCTTAAAGACATCGCATGAATATTTCGCGTCCACCTTCACAACAATATTATTCGCATCTTTCCGTTCAGAATTCACGTAAGTATACCTGTGCCCTGTTGGTAATGCATGAGTGATCCGCCAAAAGTCGGACAAGTAAGCACGCGAGTACTTAACTTCTCTTACCAGCACGTGTGCATGAAAACGTTTCTGCTAGCCATTTTTCTATTCGCTTTCACTTGTGCCAATGCTCAAAAATATGTGGGGCCGCCCAATCAGGTTGGCCGCGAATATGGTAATCCAAAAATGCCGTTGATGGTGTCGCATCTGGCCGGTGCCAATAAGGAGAGACTGAATCGTGCAAACAAGAACTCACGTCATTCTGTATTTGGCAAAGTCCTTTGCTTCCGCAAACTATGTCGCATCCAGTCTGGCCATACTGCATCACTGCAGGCCATCAGTTTTAAAAAGTTTAAAAAGAAGATTGCGAGGAATGCAAAGAAAGGCGAATATAAAAGCATCCGGATCGATACCACCCATCAGCGCAAGCCGGCCGTGCGTGAAGCGATACCCGTCACGACTGATACCCATACGCAGCCACCTGTCACAATCCCGGTAAAGGCCGACACCCTTATCGTACTGGGTGCAGAACTCTTGTTTGAGACAAACAAATCAACCCTACGCAGCGAACATTTTGCAACCCTCAATCCGATTGTCGATTACCTGCTCTTGCATCCGGAACGTTCGGTGAAAATATCGGGGCACACCGACAATACCGGAAGAGAAGCACACAACCTTAGTTTATCCAAACAAAGGGCAGATGTAGTGGCGGAATACCTGGTGAGCAACGGTGTTAATATCAACAGCATAGAGACTTCCGGACTGGGTAGTTCAAAACCCATCGCAGAAAATACAACCGAGGACGGAAGAAAGAAAAACAGGCGTGTCGAGTTGCTGATTCATGATGGAAGATGATTTCCTGGAGACGATGCTTGACAGGGACCGGGAGAAGTTTTCTAACAATTTTTCTATCTTTAGTGACAATAAAACTGTGCGGCACATCGAAGTTAAAAGATGAAATCTAAATATCCCTTTACCATTGTATTCTTTGTTATAATTCTCTTTTGCACATCTTGTGCAGATGAGGGTGGCATGCCTCAGGTAAGTGAGCTTTATCCAACCTATAATATATCGCCTAAGCCCTCCGATGCTACGGGGATGATTAGCAATGCGGTTGAACTGGTCGCCAAAATCAATGTGGGTTGGAACATCGGCAATACGATGGAATCTCCCGGTGGTGAGTCAGGATGGGGCAACCCTCCGATTAGCGAAGCGCATATAAAGTTTATAAAGCAGAATGGCTTTAATGCCATTCGAATTCCATGCGCGTGGGATTGGCATCATGTGGATAACAAAGCCACGGCACATATTAATACCAATTGGTTAAACAGGGTGAAAGATGTGATCCAGTATTGTGTTAGCAATGACATGTATGTTGTGTTAAACATCCACTGGGATGGAGGTTGGCTTGAAAATAATTGTACGCCAGATAAAAAGGACTCTGTTAACGCCCGACAAAAGGCCTATTGGGAACAAATTGCAACAGCCCTGCGCGATTTTGATGAGCACCTGATGTTTGCCAGCGCTAACGAGCCAAATGCAGATAATGCTTACAACATCGATGTGCTGCTTTCCTATCATCAGACTTTTGTTAATGCTGTACGCGCTACAGGCGGAAGAAATACGTATAGGTGTTTGATTATTCAGGGTTCTAACGAACTAATAACAATTGATAAATTTCCTTTGGATCCCACCCCTGATCGAATAATCTATGAGGATCATAACTATACACCTTACCAGTTTTGTGCTTTAGACGGAGATGCCAGCTGGGGGAAGATGTTTTACTATTGGGGATCTGGACACCACTCTACTATTGAACCCGATCGTAATGCAACATGGGGCGAAGAAAGCGAGCATACTAAATATTTTGACCACATAAAATCGAAATTTATCGATAAAGGTATACCGGTGATCATGGGGGAATATGGTGCTTATAGACGGGACAATAAGACCCATGAACCCATGGACCTGGCAACACACAACAATTCCGTTGATTACTGGATAACCTACGTAACCAAACAGGCACTTTCTCGCGGTATTAAACCTTTCTTTTGGGATACGGGTGGAGCTTTAGATCGACAGAATAATACTGTGAAAGACCAACGAACAATTGATGCAATTATAGCAGGCACTAAATAAATACTCAGGATTGGTGCCGCCATTTTTTTCTTCAAAACAATCCATTCCCAATCCAGAGCCGCAGGGGTGACGGATTTTGCCGAGGTTTAATTTAATTTAACGTTGACACGTTAAGAGTTTCTTATGAGAATGATTGCTGGAATTTTCTTTGCCATTACGGTACTCTCGTTTATTGGATGCGGGACAAAAACCGTTGAAATAAATTTTCCTTTACCGCATCGTAAACGAAACGGAGACGATGCTTGACAGGGACCGGAGAAGTTTCTTTGGCAGCAACAGAAATAAAGCTCCAGGAAGGATCGGCCATGCAGCGGATCAATTCTTTTGTTCTAGCTTTTATTTTTTAAAAAGACTGGCTCCAAAGATAATAGTAATCAAAAACAATACGACAAAGATGTAGAACAAAATCTTGGCAATAGAAGCGGCTCCTGCTGCAATTCCGCCAAAACCAAAGAGGGCTGCAACAAGGGCGATGATGAAGAAAATAACTGCGTAACGAAACATAGTTTTTTGTGTTTAGAGATTGAATTACAATTTTACACGAACTGTTAAGCGGTGCTCATTGGCTGACTCTGAAGTGAGTTTATTAGCTAACTTGATTCTTGCACCTGGAAATTGTGTGCCGTATCATAAACCCTTTAATAAGGCGAAAACCTGGGGCTTTTGGTATTCCCAGAGAAGATTATTCCTCATGCTGGAATAGGATTCCACAATTCGTATCCAT
>JBEBJH010000255.1:0-6371 GCA_040079965.1 Cyclobacteriaceae bacterium | reverse complement strand
GCGGAGTAACCTTAGTGACGTAGGATTGTTCAGACGGGCCTTGAGCAACTGTGTTAATTGTAGCAAGTAAAATAATAGTGACAAAAAGCCCTGCCTTTAGGTTTTGGAATGTGTAATAGTTATTCATACTAATATTTTAAACCTTATTGTCTTACCTTATTTGACTCTCTTCATCTTGCTTGTTGGTGAAATCAACGCGCCTTTGCTTACACGCAACACCAACAAGGGCGAGGGCCTTTTTGTATTGCTCCAAAGTTCTTTTGTAACGTTCCAAGTATTCAGACAAATAGGTTGAAATGGCAAATTCATATACAGGGCTAAAGTCATTTCGTTTTGCCATAGAATCAATTTTCTCATAAAGTTCCTCTTCGGATAATATTTCAAGCGAGGTTCCACAATAATGAAAAACTGCCAATGTATCTGTAGGTTGTTCCTCAAGGTAAGCCGAAATATATTCCAGAGTTTGCTTATAAAGTTCTTTCTTGACCACAGAGTCTTTTGTCAACTTGGATTTAAAATAGTTTAGGTTGCTTATGCTATCGTATGGAGTCATAAAGTCAGAACGTTTCATAGTAGAGATCAATCTTAGTGCTTCTTCATATCGACCAAGTAGTGATAACAAGTTTAATCTTGCCGATAAGACTTTTGGCGTCTTTTCACAAGATTCAATCACGGTTAAAAGAGAATCATAAGCTTCTTCCTTCGTCCAATAAGAATATAGATCGGCATCTTTATTGACTTGATCGCACAGATTATTTGATTGGTCTTTCGTTTCAGGATTGGTTACACACCCACTTGTCATTAAAAAAAAAATAACATAGCTAATATTGAACTTTAGACTCTTCCTTTTTAGCATAAATCAAAGCATTTATTGTTATGTATTCTTTTACTACTACATCTAGCTTATTTTGCGTGTTACTAATTTCAACGTTAGTTCTCACTCTCACTCTGTCAAGTTCCACAGATGTCATTCCTGGAAGATTCGTTTCCTAGCGGAGTCTCCCGCCTCGGTGACTCCGCGATAGTCTTTTCTTTATTGTAACACTTCCACATTCTCTTCATTAATTCACGTTGTTATTTTATTACTATCTTCTTTCACCTTACGCGGAGTCCCTCCTCTCACGCATTCCTTCTCTCCCGGAGACTCCGCTGCGAAGAAGAATCTTAATGGTATTTAATCAATACAGCCTCCCAAAATAATTTTAGTTAATTTTTCTTTTTCGAAATAGAAATAATTGTAGCAAAACTCAGATTCATCAGTGATAACTACTTTATCTACCTGGCTCTCAGCATTGTTAATATTAAAGATTTTTAAGAATTCATTTTTAGATAGCCCCACTCTTATCCCCATTGCTAGTTTAACATCAGGTATTTCGATTGTAGAACCATAAAAAAAAGTTTCCCCTTTGCTTTTTAAAAATGCAAATTCAACTCCTGTGGTATTATAAATAAGGAGAGTATCTTTGTTTTGAGAGTTTCTATTCTGAATAATTCTAATTTCAGTTGTCATTTTTCCAATTACCAACTTATTAAGATTTAGTGGTGTAATTTTTTCTCCAAATGGTTTCACAGAAAATTTGCTATTTACTAAAGTTATAGAACGCTCATCCTGACCAAAGGCTACCAAGCTGATCAAGTAAATAAAAATGAAGAATCGATTTGTATCCATTATTTATTAATTTATCTGGCCTGATATTATATATTTTTTAGGCTTTGTTTGTGGTTCAAACTCGATATTAGCAGAATTCGTGCCATTAGTCAATGCGGGGTTTTCATTTCTTGGCGGTAATACTTTGTTATTCTTGCCCCTTACCTCATAGTGAAGATGAGCTCCAGTTCCTATACCAGTACTTCCAATTTTTCCTATTTTAGAGCCTCTAGCAATTTTATCTCCGACAACTATGTGATCCGTTGATCCTTTTTGCATATGAAAGAACTTATGGGTTTTGTTGTCTTTATTAGCCTTTATTGAAACATTATAGCCCGCCCCACCTTCTTCATAGCCTTTCTTAACAACAACTCCATTTACTGGAGCAACTACTGGGGAACCATCAGTTTTGCCACTGTCATTATTAACAATATCAACGCCATTATGCGGTTTATCCACTTTGTAAACAGGATGGCACCTATTTGGATTAACTTCATCTGTTATTCGAGGATTTGGAGTTGGGGATATGATTATTTGGTTATCGGCATACTTCTCAGCCTCCTTTTGATTTCGGAATGGACCTCCGACTGTTCGTGAGGATTCATCATCGTATTTAATATCCCATGCCTCGAGACCCTCTAACTCAATGTGAGATGTAACTTTATTCTCACTAAACGCATAAACAGAATTATAGTAGTATTTCTCGGCAAGCGGATCAACATTAAAGAATCTTCCGATATCAGGCTGATGATTTCTCCATTTAAAAGAATCCCAATTTAAAGCCAGATCATCAACATGTTCTTGTCCTTGAAACTTAACAAATTTATTAGCAAGACCATTTTCTCTTTGATAAGAATTATACGTCAACCCAAACGGATAATAATCATCTGTCTGGATCACCAGAGATTTGGTGTGGGTTACCTTAAAGTCATCGAAGTAAACTTCCACGGTAGTTGCGTTTTCGTTGCTTAACCAAATATACACATAGCCGGGTTGGGTTATGGTAATAGCCGGTGAGGCCAACAGCTCGTGGGGCACATCGGTGCCGCCTTCTTTGGCGGTGGTGCCAATCTGCTTAAAGCCACCCGTAATAAAGACATAGTTTCTATCAAATATCAACCAGTTAAGGTAGGCTCGCGGAGCCCCCGTGTTGCTGGTGTTCTGCAACCCAATAAACCCGGAGGGAAACGAGGCCGTGCTGGAACCATAGGAAGCGCCATCAATTACTACTCCTGCCGTGTTGGCGGCAATCTGGCCCATGAGGGTATTGAGGGCCGTTGTCCAGTTGCTGGTAACTGGGTCTACATACTTGGCATACACTTCGGTGTTGATCACATCGCCCGGCATTACACTGAGTGACTTTGCCAACCCGTATTTTTCATTGGCCGAACCATTCAATCGTTCGGAGTAACCTGTGGTGGTACTCGGTGCGCTGCCATTGGTGCGATCGAAGATACTGGCATTGATCCGCTTCGCATTATCGTAGCGCAAAAACTGGCTCTGCTCCACATTCATATTGGCAGTTTCGAGCGTGGCCGTGGTGGCTTCCATTTCAACTTTGCTGGTGAAGCTAAGCCGCACATTACCCAAATGATCTTTGAGGTTGTATTGGTATTCGGGGGTAACGTTAGTCGTGAGCTTGGTGATTTCAAAGTCGTTGAGAAAAAATTGTTGACCTGCTGTTACCGTGTTCCACACTACTCCGGCTTGCAATGTAGTGTGACCTGTGGGTATAGTGATCACCTGCTCTACATACGATTCGTTGGTTGAATTTACATCGCTCTTAGGGAACTGCGCTCCGGGCCAGTTGAGGTCGGTGCTGTTGGTGCGGATGTAGAGATGTACCTGGTTAGTGTTGTTCGCAGTGCGATAGCCTTTTGCCCGAATGCGGTATTGTTCACCGGCCTGCACCGTAAGCGTACCTCCTATCGGGAACATGCCTTGTTTGGCAGTAGTACCCACGGCTGTGGCACGGATGTAAGTCTGCCCGCTATTTTGCGTTATGGATGCCAAAGTAGAGGTGGCTGCAGTTATACCGGCAACTGCATCGCCACTGTGTATAACGATTGTTTTATTGTTTGCAATCGCAATGCGGCCTTCTTCGTGGCTGATGAATTGCAGCGCATCATTTTCATATTGAAACTCACCGGCATAGTCAACTTGTTTCTGCTGACCGCTAAACGTTGTTACCTGCGCGAGTTTGCGGCCTGTGGCATCATAGATGTAGCGGATGCTGTTGCCGCCTTTGGTAACTACTTCGGGCAGGTTGAGGTAATTGTAAGTGATGGCGGTCGAGATTCCTTTGTTGAGGTCGGTAATCATGTTACCATTGGCATCGTAGGTGTAATCATCTCCGGTATTGGTACCATCCACAAAGCCCAGGAAGTCATCGCCTGCATCGGTTACGCGAAGTAGTTTGTTGCCTGAGTAGGTATAGGCCATGTTATCCATCCAGCCTGAAGCACGTCTGTCGTTGCGCTGCAGTTGGGTTATGTTACCATTTAGGTCATATAAGAATCCGGTTTCGGCCAAGGCGCTGTTTGTCGGGGCAGTCCACCCCGCAGCTTTTTCTTTAAAGGCAGAGGAACCAATGCGGTTGAGTTTGTCGTAGGTATACGTGTACCCATTTTGTTTGGTGGTTCCGAGTCCAAGATTATTGCTCCACGCCATGCCACTGATATTGCCGTTGTAGAGTGGGGTGTTGGTTAGCCCTAAGTCAGTAGTATTGTAAGCGAGGTTCATGCCAAATAAATCTCCGGTGTCGTCATTGGTTGGACCAGTGTTGGTTAATGAGGCATCGTTCATCGAAGTAAGCCACCCGCGGATGTTGTAGCGGTAGTCAACACTTTGTTTGGCGTTGCTGGCATCGCTTACTGTGCTATGTAGTTTTTTATCAACGAGCTGGCCGAGTTCGTTGTATTCGTTGAGGGCGAGAAGGATTTCGGGTTGAGTATCAAGTTTATGCCAGGTTTTTAGCAATCGACCGGCATGGTCGTATTCGAATCTGCGGGCGGTGATTTTGGTGGTGGTACTGAAAGATGAACGAACCCCAGAAATGGTCGTATTACTTGTATAAAGAGATGCATCAATCATTAACATGGAAGAAGACGGAACAGTGCTGGTATACTTTAATACGTTATTTTGGAAATACTTTACTACAGTTCCAGTCCTTTCAATTTTGAATAAATCTCCAGAAGCATAAGGACCAATCCCTGTTCTTTGAATCCCACTCTCGTAGATCTGCAAAGTTCCATTGTTAAGTAAGTACCAGGCATAATCAATTGAAGTATAGCCACCATCGGGATTTGTGTCTGCCAATCCAATCATTCGATAAGTGTTAGTTTCAGAGGCAATAAATTCTATCCAACCGTTTTGTCCGGCAGTCAATTGTTGCACCGAAACAGCCCCAGCATTCCAACTGCCTCCAGCATCTGTTCTTGTTAATTTATTTCCAATTTGTGAAACAACAATTCTGTCTTTCCAAGTTACATCAGATTCTATATGTGTCGATTTGGATTCCAAAACTTTGCCTACAAAATCAACCACATTGGTTACACGATCAGTTCCACCTTTGTAATTATCGCTCACGGTTTGCACAACTCTGTACTTGTCGTCATAGTAAGTGACAGACTTAAGCCAGGTATAACCCCCCGTCACGCCCCCATCCAAAACCTTGGTCTTCGTTCCAGTCACCTGCCCTATTACGCGCAAATTTTCTGCTGCAGGTTGTTGATAGGTAATGCCATCCACAACCTCGCTCAGGCTTTCATTAAGGTAAGTATATGTGCCATACCAAACGCTGCGGAAAGAATAGTTATCGTAGTAGGTAACAGATAAATATTTATTCGGCTCAATTTCGGTTGTCGTTGATCCGGTGCGCACCGGATAAGCCTTGTTTGTGTACCCATGTACATTGCCAGCCACATTGCCCACATAAGTTTCGCTCCAGCGGGAGGCGGCTTTCGCAAAATGGGCATTAACTGCGGCTTGCATTTGTAACTGGGTTAGTTGGACAGTTGTAGTTGTATCTTTAATACCAGTCATGATCGGACGATTTAGTTCATCGTATTTGGTGAACGTCCAGTATTTAATTGCATTTGTTGCTCCTGCACGTTGATTAGCGTCTTGTGTAAGCACCAACCGATCACGGTTATCATATACCATGTAAACAACACCTGCTCCCGGCACTTGTTTTTCAATCATTCGCTTGCGACCATCATACTTGTATTGGAAGGCCCAGTTATTTAAATCGGTAGTGGTTACTAAATATGCATCCGCATTGGTATGAATAAGCTTGCTCAATTCTGGCGGCAACACCAGGCGCAGATTTCCTAAATCATCATATACATAATAGGTAAGCGCCCATTGTGTTAGATTATTCAAATCGGTAGAGGCAGCGGCTTGCACTTTCTTTAGTATTACCCGGCCACGCTTATCGGTGTATTCGCGCACCTCATTACCTTCTTCATCTTTGGTGCTTTTAATCTGTAATTGTCCGCTGGCATAATAACCACCAGTTACAATATAACCGGCCGTGGGTGCTACGCGTATGGGAAGGTTTCCTACGCTTACCGTCCACGCTATTACTTTTTCTTGTGTAGAACTGCTACCTGTGTTGTGTGAATTAATCAAATAGGCATGTTGAATAAATTTGTTGGCACCTTCGGCAGTCGGACCCCATGAAAGTCCTACGCCATATTCTTTGTCGGGCCGGTTGAGGGGG
>JBEBJH010000022.1:0-31386 GCA_040079965.1 Cyclobacteriaceae bacterium | reverse complement strand
TATAAGAGACAGGTCTTAGACTTTGGGGATTTGAGTGTCATACAGGAGCAAACTATTAAAGACCCTCATGATTCAAGATTAAACGGGTTTACTCTTAGAATAATTCTTTGGCAGGAAAGTTTAAATATTTCCAATGCTAAGGAGCTTATATTTGGAAGAGGTGTTAGTTTGTCCGGCAACAAATCCCTTGAGAGGAGCTTAGAGAGAAGAGGTCTCACTGACCATTTATGGTATAATGCCCATAATCAGTATATTACTACTATGTATGAAATGGGATTGATTGGTTTTATTCTTTTAATGGCATTGCTGGTTTACACCATTAGATTAGCTGTTAGTACAAAGGATAGAGTTTTGCTGGCCTTTACCTTGCTAATGTCAATAGCGATGTTGTCAGAATCTATTTTAAAAAGAGCAAGTGGCATTGCTTTTTTTTGCATGGTAATACTTTTACTTAGTAACACCAGGATGAGTGAGAGCAAAAAATCGTAAAGATGTAGTTTGATGGAGGATTGTATTAAAGTCAAATTTCTATTGACACTGTTTATAATTATTTAGTTTTGCTTGAATTTACAAAGCAATGAGAATATTGGTAGATGCCCACGTACTGGATGAGACTCATCAAGGCACAAGAACTTATATCAAAGGGCTATACAGCGAGTTGGTGAGGCTGATGCCAAATGCAACCTTTTTTTTTGTGTCCTACAATTTGGATAATTTAAAATCAGAGATTGGCCAACATTCTAACGTACAATTTTTGCCAATTAAGCGCGGTAAACTCTTAAGATTGCTGTTTGAGATTCCATTCATCATCTGGAAGAATAAGATTGATTTTGCACACTTTCAATATGTTTCACCTCCCATCAAAAATTGCAAACATATCGTTACTATCCACGATGTTTTATTCAAGGATTATAAGAAGTTCTTTCCGTTAAAGTATAGAGTGATGAATGATGTCTTGTTTAGAATTTCGGCCATACGTGCGGATATACTTTTTACAGTATCTCATTATTCCCAACAAAGAATTTCCGTTCACTATAAGATTTCTGAGGAAAGGATAGGGATAACGCCCAATGGTATTTCGCATGAATTTCTTGCATCTGACGAGAGTGATGTTAGTAAGAAAATTAACTCTCGTTATGATCTTGATAAATTTATTCTTTATGTAAGCAGAATCGAACCAAGAAAAAATCATTTAATACTTTTAAGAGCATTCTTGGATTTAAAACTATGGGAGAGTAATTATAAATTGGTTTTTATCGGCAAGAAGGATTTCCTATATGAGGATATTGATTTCTTCATTAAGAATTGTCCTAACGAATGCAGAAACAGTATTTTACTGCTTCAAAATATCGACAGTAGAGAATTGCTCTTATTCTACAAGAGTGCTTCCCTATTTGTTTACCCTTCGTTGGCGGAGGGTTTTGGTATTCCCCCAATTGAAGCAATTTCGGTAGGCACACCAACACTATGTTCTAATACTACAGCAATGAAGGATTTTTATTTCCTAGAGGAGGACCTTTTTAATCCTAACGATCTTGAGGAGGTAAAGACAAAGATAAAAGGCAAACTGATGCACCCTGTTAATCCAACTAGAATAGACTTGTTGAAAAAAGTTGTTAAAGAAAAGTATTCCTGGAGTGAGTCCGCTAAAGTATTTGCTTCTTTTGTGGAAAAGTACACTATTTCCAGTGAGTCATAATCTTTAACTTATAGGGAGTTACCTTCCGAGACCTTAAATGAGGAGATAAGATGGAATGGATAGGAGATGGGAGATGGGAAATGATAAATGAAGGAAGGATTTTTTGAGTAAGTTCTTTTTGGTACTCAGGAGTTGTAGTTGGCAAGGATGTTCCTTCACGCGTTGGATCAGGTTAAATTTAGCATCAGTTTGATTTAGGGATTTAAATATGAGAATTGCTATTATTGGATCACGGGGTTATCCTTATGTGTACAGTGGGTATGAAACCTTTGTAAAGGAATTAGTGGAAAGACTTGTCAAGCAAAACATACAGGTTGTGGTTTATTGTCATAAGAATCTTTTTGAAAGGCACCCGTCTGTAGTGAATGGCATAGAGCTTAAATATTTTTCAACTAGCGAATCAAAGGCGCTTAGTCAGTTAATCCATTCATTTCAAACAATGCTTCACGCCTGCTTTCAGAAGTATGATGTTATTTTAGTTGTTAATTCAGCTAATGGCCCCTTCGGTCTTTTTACTAGGATCTTCCGAAAGAAAACTGCTATTAACGTAGACGGACTTGAATGGTTGCGACCTAAATGGAAAGGATTAGGAGCCAAGTACTTTTATTTTGCTTCTAAACTCTCCACTAAGCTGTATGATAGGGTAATCACAGATTCATTTGAGATGCAGAAAATCTATTTAAGTGAGTTTAATTCAAATTCATCGGTTATTGCTTACGGAGCAAATATTCGCTACTCAAAAGATCCTTCCATGATTAAGAAATGGAATTTATCTCCAGGCGATTATTATCTTGTTGTGGGTAGACTTATCCCTGATAATAATGCAGATCTAATTGTAGAGGAATTTATCCGGTCCAAAAGTAAAAGAAAGCTGGTAATTGTTGGAGATGTTCCATATAAAGATGCGTATGCAGATAGAATCAAATCGGTAAAGGATTCTCGGTTGGTTTTTACGGGTTATGTCACCAATCAAGACCAACTCGCAGAGTTGTATCACAATTGCTATATGTATTGTCACGGTCACCAGTATGGGGGTACAAATCCAACAATGTTGAAGGCACTTGCTAATGGCTGTGCTATACTGGCTCTCGATACAGTTTTTAACAAGGAAATGTTGGATGGAGATAACTATGGAATTTATTTCACTAAACAACCTGGTAATATTGGTGAGGTGATTGAAAGGATAGAAAAAAACGATTTCCTCTTGAATGAGTTCAGACTAAAAGCAAGGGACAGAATTGTTAATAACTATACATGGGAAAAAATATGTTCCCAATATGTTAATTTGTTTAATGAGCTCTGTACAAAATAAATTGCATCAAGTATTTAGATGTAACACTCAGTTAAGTATTCTAAAATGAAGAAGTTTTTTATTTGGGCTTCACTTGTTTTCTTTTTTTTGGTTCCTGTTTCACAATTTCTGAGTATTCGATTGTTAGTGCTTCTTGTTTTGTTTTCCATTTTTCTGTTTAGGCATAAATCAATTTCCCAAGTCTTTCGTCAAAGTTGGGATTTGCAACTTTACATAATAGTATTGATGATTGGATTGATTTATTCAGATGATATAGTTCAAGGGTTGAAGATTTTAGAGACAAGTTTTGCGTTAATTGCAGTTCCTTTTCTTTTTTGCGAACTGACCTATGAAGGAAAGAGTGTTTCTCGATATTCATTGACTTCTTTTGTGATCGGAGTTTTAACTGCATGTTTAATAGTATTTAGCAACAGTGCTATTAATTTTTTGACAACTGATACTTTTGAAGTATTTCAATATTATCAGCTAACTAATATATTGGGAATACAACCAACCTATATGGCATATTATGTCATATTATCAATAACCTATATTGTATTTGAGCTTTATTATAATACAAATCTCTCCCCGCATTTACTTACAATTGCTGCACTTTTCTTTTTTGTAATTCTATTGCTTACCGGGGGAGAAACGACATTTATGAGCTTGGTACTAGTTTTCTCTTTTTTCTTGTTAAAATATCTTTTGGATTCAAGATCATTTAGAGAGACGTATGCAATTGTACTCGTTGTTATAATTATGTTTGGATTCGTTTTTGTTAGTAATTCATCTTATTTCAGTAGCATTTCAAGAGACAAGACTGATTCCTGGGAAAGGTCGGTGTTATGGAAGGCAGCGGTTGACGCAAATCCAAGTCCTTTTTTGGGCGTGGGTACAGGAGATTATAAATTGGTTTTGAATACGTATTACACATCTCGCGGATTGACTAAGTATGCAAATGAGAGCTTTAACTCACACAATCAGTTTATACAGCAATATTTTTCAAATGGGGTTTTGGGTCTGCTTACTTTATTGATAATAATTGTACGGCCACTTTATCTTTCCTTTAAAAGTCAAAACCCGTTAGGAATATTGATTATGTTCCCATTTGTTATATATGGAATGACTGAAGTCTTTTTGGGTAGATTTCAAGGAGTTGTGTTCTTTGCCATTTGCCATCAAATTGTGGTTTCATTATACTATTCATCAAAACAGAATTTTGCATTGAAAGCAGTCTGAATTTTAGTTAAGATTGTTTGAATGAAATTTTTTCAATGACCTATTTATTAAAAATTATTTTTTTTATTGGAGATTTATTGTTTCTTAATCTCGCGATTTTGCTTTCCTTCTATCTTAGCAAGGATGTTTTTTGGGATGCAAGTGATCTGAATCAACTGTACTTAGTCCTATACAGCAACATTGGCTGGTTCTTCCTTGTTTTAGTATCAAACCCCTATAGCTTAAACAAAGGATGGTCGATGTCAAAAATATTTAGAAGTCAATCGGCCTTTATATTCATTCATTCTCTAATCGTCCTTTCGTTGGTTATTTTTTTCAAAAAAAATTATACAATCACTCAGATTGTTTTTATTTATTTGATTTTCTTTCCTGTTTTTTTTAGCTGGAAGGTTTTTGTGATTTATATCAGAAAACTTTTCATACCAGAAATCAAATCCAGAAACTATATTGTCATCGGACGGAACAATCTCTCGGAAGATATAAGGAAACACTATTTGATAAATCGGGAATTAGGATTTCGATTCAAAGGATACTTTGATGGCATTTCTAATTATTCGCTATTAGAGAGGTTAAAGGCTTTTTGTCGAAGCAATGAAGTGCATGAAATCTACTATTGTGTGACTGATGCGAACGAAGAGCAACTTAAAAAACTGGTTAGCTTCGGTCTAGACTCCCTGATTAAAGTTAAGTTAATTTCCACTAGCCCAAGTCAGAATCAATCAATACAACTTGGAAAGTATGATCAGATTCCCGGACTTGGCATGGCTACCCTTCCCTTGGATGAGTTCATAAACCAATTTATTAAGCGTGCTTTTGATCTTGTATTCTCTGTAATTTTTTTATTGAGCATTTTTTCATGGCTATATGCGATAATCGCCCTGCTTATCAAATTAGATTCTAAAGGCCCTGTATTTTTTATTCAGATGAGAAATGGGTTAAATAACAAACCATTCGGGTGTTTTAAGTTCAGAACCATGAGTTTTGAGAGAAATGCTGAATTTATTCAAGCTACAAAGAATGACCAGAGGATCACTAGGATTGGAAAATTTCTGAGGAAAAGCAGTATTGATGAACTACCCCAATTTATTAACGTTTTCAGAGGAGATATGTCTTTAATCGGTCCACGGCCCCATCCAATTAAACTCAACGAAGATTTTTCTGGAAAGATAAAAAGCATGGTGTCTCGTCATTATGTAAAACCAGGCATAACTGGACTGGCTCAGTGCATGGGTTATCGAGGCGAAACACAAACCTTAACTGATATGGAAAACAGGGTACGACTAGATCGTTATTATATTGAAAACTGGTCATTTTGGTTGGATATTAAAATCATTTTCCTCACAGTGGTTAGCTTGATTAGGGGAAGTGATAATGCATATTAGTATTAATTGATTTATAATTCTGATATTTCCATGAAGTTATAAGCATTATGAAACCCTGAATTATCGTTCGAATATTCTCCTATACGGCCATCTCTTTCTTAATCTCATTCTTGTTCTTCCCTGTATTTATCAAGATTCTGAGACAATGGAATCTTTTTGATTCCTCGGGAGATCATAAGATTCATTCAACTTTTACACCTTCCATGGGCGGGATTGCAATTTTGCTGGGAGCGTCTATCTCTCTGGCAATGTGCTTGTCTTTTCAGGAGTGGGTGACGTTTCGATTTTTCTTTATCTCCATTGCGCTCATGTTTATTATTGGCCTGCGTGATGATGTCCTTGCACTTACACCTAAACAAAAGCTTTATAGTCAGTTTTTGCCAGTACTTATTTTGGTCTTTCTTGATAATACTGTTCTTACTTCTATGTATGGCCTTATCGGAGATTTTAGTTTTCCGGAGTGGGTTAGCCTTTTCCTTAGCGTGTTTGTATTAATTATTCTTACCAATGCCTATAATTTGATAGATGGATTGGATGGACTTGCAGGTACAATTGGGGTTATAATTTTGGGATGTTATGGAATCTGGTTTTTTGCAACAGGAAGTACTTCCCTTGGGTACATAGCCTTCTGCTTCAGTGGGGCACTGCTTGCATTTCTTTTCTTCAATTGGCAACCTTCCAGGATATTTATGGGAGATACCGGAGCCCTCATGATTGGGCTACTTATCTCATACATGTCTATTCAGTTTATTAAGGCTAATTATGGATTATCAGACTTTCACCAGTACAAGTTTTCCTCATCGGTGGCTACCGCAATCTGTATTCTCATTATTCCGGTCTTTGACACGTTGCGTGTGATCATATTAAGGCTCAGAAAATTTCAGTCTCCATTCAGGGCAGACAAAAACCACATCCATCATCAGTTTTTAAACCTTGGTTTTTCGCATGCAAAATCGGTCCTTTCGATTTCAATGATTAGTATTTTTTTTCTTGGGATTGCCGTACTTTTGCGGAACCAAGGTGACATCTTGATTTTAGCTATCGTCTTGGGAGTGTGTTTGATCATTAATTACACTTTGAAAATAGCTCAGACGAAACGGGTAATTAAATAATGGAACAGCGGATAAAGACAATTGAAGAGCAAATCAATACTTTCTTGATTAATACCAGGGATGACCTGGAACAATACCGACTTCAATTCATTAGCAAAAAGGGAGTTGTAAGTTCTTTGTTTGAGGAGCTTAAATCAGTGGCCGCGGAACACAAGAAGTTAATGGGCAAATCATTGAATGATTTGAAGAGACTGGCAGAAGAAAGATTTCAAGCCGCTCAGGAAACTTTAGAAGCAGGGGTTTCGTCTGCGCAGGATGATTTTGATATGACCCTGCCTGCCATTCCTAATAAAACCGGTAGCCAACATCCGCTAAATCTTACCCGGTATCGGATCATTGAAATTTTTGAACGGCTCGGGTTTAATGTTGAGGATGGACCCGAGGTGGAAGACGACTGGCATAATTTCACTGCGTTAAACTTTCCTGAGAATCACCCGGCACGGGAAATGCAGGATACGTTCTTTGTTGAGAAAAATCCTGATGTACTGTTACGGACGCATACATCCAACGTGCAAATTAGGCTGATGAAGGATCGTAAACCTCCTTTCCGGGCAATCATGCCAGGTCGGGTATATCGTAACGAAGCCATATCTGCCAGGGCGCATTGTTTCTTTCACCAGGTGGAAGGACTTTATGTTGATAAGAACGTTGGATTTTCTGACCTTAAACAAACCTTGTATCACTTTGTCAAGGAAATGTTTGGCAAGGAAACCAAAATTAGGTTGCGGCCTTCATTTTTTCCTTTTACAGAACCAAGTGCGGAGATTGACATTTCATGCCTTATTTGTCATGGCAAGGGCTGTAATGTTTGTAAATATTCAGGTTGGGTCGAGATTGCAGGCTCGGGGATGGTGCATCCTAATGTTTTACGGAATTGTGGTATTGATCCTGAGGAATACACCGGCTTTGCTTTTGGAATGGGTATTGAACGTATTAACATGCTTCGATATAGCATTAATGATCTTCGCCTGTTCTCTGAAAATGATATTCGATTCCTCAAGCAATTTAAGCCAGTCATATAGCCAAAGTCCGAATGAATGTTCCTTTCATCGACCTGGCCACTCAATACAAGTCTCTGAAACCTGAAATCGACCATGCCCTTAATTCCGTATTGACCAGCGGAAGTTTTATTGGTGGAGAAGAGGTAAAAACTTTTGAAAGAAATTTTGCTGATCTGTGTGGAGTAACTGAATGCGTTGGCTTAGGTAACGCAACGGATGGACTTTTTCTTGCATTAAAGGCGCTAGGTGTAGGAAGTGGGGATGAAGTAATTACGCCTGCCTGGAGTTGGATTTCTTCAGCGGAGGTAATCTCGCTTTCTGGTGCTACCCCCGTATTTGCAGATGTTGACGCGGAATTATTTACGATAACTCAAAAGGAGATTGAAAGTAAAATCACAAGCAAAACTAAAGCGGTAATTGTAGTGCACTTATGTGGTCAAATGGCTGAAGTAACACCAATTAAGGAACTATGCGATCAGAGAAATCTTTTCCTTATAGAGGATTGTTCTCAGGCACATTTATCAGATGATAATGGGGTGAGGGCTGGTTCAATAGGTGATTGTGGAGTTTTCAGTTTTTATCCAACAAAAAACATGGGAGCTTATGGTGATGCGGGATGCCTCGTTACCAGTAATTATGAATTGGCAACTAAGGTAAGGCGTCTGGCCAATCATGGTGGCTTGCATAAGGATGAGCATTTGTTTGAGGGCACTAATAGTAGGCTAGACTCACTTCAGGCAGTTATTCTTAATGTGAAACTTAAGCATCTGACAGCATGGACAAAGAAAAGGATTGCAAATGCTCAGCTCTATAAGGATAATTTGAAGGATGAAAAGAGTGTTTCATTACCCATCCCAAGACAGAATACAGTTCATTCATTTCATCTTTTTGTAATCATGGCAAAGGATAGAGATGAACTTAGAGATTTTCTGGAAGAGAAAGGTGTTCAAACTATCGTTCACTACCCTAAGGCATTACCCTTCGAACCTGCTTATACCTACTTAAAACACTCTGAAGATGATTTTCCGGTATCAGCCGGTTTACAGAAGTCGGTGTTATCCTTGCCCATACATCCAGAACTTACAGAAGACCAGATTAATTATGTTTGTGGTATGATCCGATCATTTTATGGCCGCAAATGATATAAAAGCTGTAGGCATAGCCGGGGCAGGCACCATGGGGCAAGGCATTGCAATCTCATGTGCGCTTGCCAGTTACGATACAATCTTGTATGATGTGAATTCGGCTTTTTGTTCGAAAGCCATTCAACTCATTCGGAGTACCCTTAATCAGTCAGTAGCTAAAGGAAAGTTAACACAGGAAGCAAGCGATGTTGCTTTCAATAGAATCACTATAGCCAATCAGTTAACGGATTTAAAGGCAGATCTTATTATTGAAGCTGTAGTTGAAAATCTGGAAGTAAAGCGGAAGCTATTTCTTGATGTTGAGAGGATCAATTCCGAGTATTCAATTTTAGCCACCAACACCTCATCTATTCCGGTTTCACAAATTGCCGCGCAACTTAAAAATTCATCAAAATGCGTTGGTCTACATTTCTTTAATCCAGCCCATTTAATGAAGTTGGTTGAAGTGATTTCCGGATTTGAAACCAGTTCTGAAGTTGTTGCAGTGATGAAGCAATTCGCAGTCTCAATTGGAAAAGTACCTGTTGAAGTAAAAGATTCTCCCGGTTTTATCGTTAACAGGGTAGCAAGGCATTTTTATGTCGAATCATTAAAGGTAATGGAGGATCAAGTTGCCTCTTACGATATGATTGATCGGTTAATGAAGTCCGCTGGTTTTAAGATGGGCCCATTTGAACTTATGGACTTAATTGGCATTGATGTGAATTATTCGGTAACCAAGTCGGTGTACGAAGGCTTCAACGGAATTTCAAAATTCAAACCGAGTGATATTCAATTTCAGAAAATTGGCGCTGGACAATTGGGACGGAAAACGGGGCAGGGTTTTTATGACTATTCAAAGAAGTAAATTTTTTCTCATTTTGTTATGCCTAGTCGGATGCACGCGCGATCTGTATGATGATCCAATTCCGATAATACCCTTTGTTGATGTGGTAATTAACTTGAATCTACCTGAATATTTAACGCTACAAACAGATGGTGGACATAAAGAATTAAGTACCGGAGGTGTGCGTGGGTTAATCCTCTATCGGGTGAGCGGCACAAGTTACATTGCCTATGAGCGCAATTGCTCTTATCACCCCAACGAAGCTTGTGCTACAGTGAATGTGCACAGTTCAGGTTCGTTTATGGTTGATCCCTGTTGTAGTTCTAATTTTAGTTTTATAAGTGGTAGCCCAACAGGCGGACCTGCCTGGCGACCTTTGCAACGGTACCGGACTCAGCTAGCCGGTACGACCCTTACCATTAGTGATGAAATAATAAATTAGTTCTTCGTCTCTTTTCGCAGGTTACTATTATTCTTGCTGTAAGCGAAGTAAATAACCAATCCTGCGGCCATCCAGATAAGTGCAGAGATCAGCGTTTCAGTGCTGAGTGAAAAGATCATGGAAGAACAAACCAAAATACCAAGGATAGGAACCAATGGAACCAGCGGTGTTTTGAATGGTCTTACTGCATCCGGATTTTTTACGCGTAAGATCCAAATACCAACACACACCAATACAAAGGCGAACAAGGTTCCAAAGCTGGTAAGATCACCAGCAACGCTACCGGGCACAAAGCCAGCAAAGGCCCCTACAAATATCAACAATAACCAATTTGCTTTGAAGGGAGTACGATGTACAGGGTGTAACTCTGAAAATACTTTAGGAACCAAACCATCTTTTGACATCGAATAAAAGACTCGGGATTGGCCCATCAACATTACGAGAATTACTGAGGAAAAGCCTGCCAGAATCGCTACCGTAATCAGAGTTTCAAGCCATCCAAAACCAGGCATATGCTCTTTAATAGCATAAGCGACCGATGCTTCCTTGCCGGCTGTTTTAAATTCTTCATAATTAGCTACACCCGTAAGAACGTAAGAAAACAATACGTAAAGAATAGTGCAGATAACCAACGACCCCAAAATACCAATGGGCATATCGCGCTTAGGATTTTTAGCCTCCTGAGCGGCAGTGGAAACGGCATCAAAACCTATGAAAGCAAAAAATACAATAGCAGATCCCCCCAGAACCCCACCCCATCCAAACCTATTCCAGGTATCATGATCAGGGCTGGATTGAGGAATAACAAAAGGTGTATAGTTTGCTTCGTTTATAAATCCCCAGCCAATACCGATGAACAAGAGAACAATAGCAACCTTAACAAAAACGATTACTGCATTTAAGTTGGCGGATTCCTTCGTCCCCTTAATCAAGATCATTGTGAGAATCAATAAAATAAACAGTGCAGGAAAGTTAATAATACCTCTTACTCCGTCTAATGAAGTTTCAAAAGGAGAGTGACACCATTGATAGGGTATGGCTCCCCCAAGCAAATTATTCAGATACTCACTCCAGGCTATAGATACGGTTGCCGATGCGAGGGCATATTCCAACACCAGGGCCCAACCAATAATCCAGGCCATAAACTCACCCATGGTAACGTAGGCATAAGCATAGGCGCTACCAGCTATAGGAATCATAGCGGCAAATTCAGCATAGCACAAGCCAGCAAAAGCACAACCAATGGCTGCAATGATGAAGGAAACCACAACCGCAGGGCCGGCAGCTTCTCCCGCGGCAGCGGCAGTTCGAACAAATAAACCAGCTCCTATTATGGCTCCGATACCTAAGGCTATCAGGTTGCCTGCCCCCAACGTGCGTTTTAGGCCTTTGTCGGAGTCACCAGCTTGCGACATTAATTGTTCGAGGGGTTTCTTTATGAATAAGCTCATGCTAAGAAAGAGAGGGTTTATTTAAACAATCCCTAAAAGTATAAAGAATAATGAACTAGGAAAGGGAAACCTCTGACCGCTCGCATAATTTTCGTGTTGGTAGTTTTGCCAGCGACTAGTTGGGGAGAGCAAATTTTACCCGCACACGTACCTCGCTCTCAACAGCCACATTATCTTCGGTGGTGGGCGACCATTTAGGGCCTTCCTTTACAAGGCGGATAACTTCTTCATCGCATCCATACCCAAGGCCTTTTAGTACACTGAACTCATCTAATGATCCATCTGTGCGTACTATAAACTGAACTGTGACCCGGCCTTTGATCTGACTATCGAGAGCTTGTTGTGGGTAGTGCAGGCTGTTTTTCAAATACTTGTCATAGGCTCGCCTGCCACCAACTGGCTCAGCCAGTTTGACTACAGGTTCGTGGTTGGCATCGTCTTTCATCGGGCTATACCCCGTCACCACAACTTCACTAAGTTGAGAAACATCAGACTGAAGTTTTACTGTTAAATCGCTTTGATCTTTTGCTTTAACCTCTTGTGTTTGCATTCCAATGAAAGAGTAAACCAACGTTGGATTGGGGGAATCACTAACCAGTTGAAAGTCGCCTTGCATATCGGTTACTGTTCCTATAGTAGTTCCTTTAACAATGATGTTAACCCCAGGAAGGGGAGTACTATCTTCTGCTGACAATACTTTGCCCTGAATAATTTTCTGATCGGAAGAAAAACTTAGCACACTCCTTTTTGCTCCAGCCGCTTGCAAGGTCTCTTTTTTTGACTCGGGTTTTGCTTCGGAAACAATTTGACTTTCTGCTATTATATCAACGATTTCATCTTCAGTAACTTTTTCCTTTTCCTGTTCACCTCTATCGGCAAGTACCGGAGCTGCGGCCCCAGAGGGCAGTGCCAACTCTTCTTCCACTGGTTTGATGGATTCCGTGGCTTTGCCTGATTTGCTTCTTTGAACACCAGCCTTTGGCTCCGTCATCACGGATGGTTCAACCATTTTATTTAGTAATGTGTCGGTATTAAAATCTTTTTCCTGAGATTTTTCTTCTGCCTTCTTTTGAAGGGCAAGTTGCTTTTCACTTTCAAAGAACGGAGTGATAGCAAAATAAACTAATACTAACAGAGCAACCGATGCAGCTATGCGTAAAGGCCACATCCATCGACTCTGAGTTTTGTTTTCGGCTACCGGCTCTGAAGGATTTCTTGTACTTTCTTCAGATGCATAATTTATAGAAGATGCCGCAACCCGCAAATCATCCTGCTTTAATTCCTGGGTTCTGTTTTCAATTTTGGAGGTGAGTTCCTTTATATCCTCGGAAAATTCAGTTGTAGAAATCAACCCTGACCCCTCTAAGGCCTGTGCTAAGAAAGGATCGCTCAAAGCTCTTTTTTCCAGGGTATGCTGTTCCTGAGGTGACATTTCACCGCTATGGTACCTTCTGATATCGTCTTCCCACTTAGTCATTTCGTTCCATACAAATCTTCAAATTCCGCTTTCCATTTTGGATAAAACTCTTCACCTGATTTAAGTCAAAACCTGTGAATTGAGCTATATCTCTATAACACTTTTCCTGTAAAAAGAACAACTGAATACACTGCTTTTGTTCGTTTATAAGCGTTTCGATGCATTTCTCCAGTTTGGTCAGATTCCCTTCCAGTTCAGGTTCATCTTCTGGATGCAACAGCAACTGATTTTCCATAAACTCAGGCGAAAATTCCTGTGTGAATTTACCCTTTCTCGCCCTAATCTGCATCAGGCAATGATTGCGGGCGGTTACGTAAACCCAGCTCTTGAAATTGTCTACTTCATGATTTCTTAAGGTTTGAATCAGTTTTTCAAACAATTGCATCACGGCATCCTTCGACTCATCGCGATCTTTCAGATATTTTAAACACACACCATAAACCAGAGCCTGATATCGGGCATACAGCTCTCCAAGGTAAGAGAGCTGTCCATCCTTTTTGTAATGATTAAGTAGTTCTGAGTCTGTCAAGCCAGTGTCTAAACCCTTAAGTTAAAATTTTTAAATTGGTTTTATGGAAAACACAGCATAACTGAATCATAGCCTCAAAATCAAATAAGATGCATATGAAAAAAATTGCGTTAAGTCTGATGGTCATATTCCTTATAGGGAATACACTTTCAGCGCAGGATCGTACCATAACCGGTAAAGTAACGTTAGCCGATGATGGTAGTAGCCTGCCAGGTGTGAATGTTATTCTTAAAGGGACCTCAAAAGGAACCGTTACTGATTACCAGGGGAATTACATCCTTCCGGTTCCCGCAAAGGGGGGTACCCTGGTTTTTTCCTTTGTGGGATTAGTTACTCAGGAAGTAGCTATTGTAATTTCGAATCGCATTGATATTGCTCTTGATTCAGATGCAACAGGATTAAACGAAGTAGTCGTCACTGGGCATGCGGTTCAGGAAATGAAATCTGTAACCGGTGCTACATCAACCATTCGAGTAAGGGGTTATGGAACAACTAAAAAAGGTGCCTCATATGGTGCACCTGTAAGAGATGAGTTCTGGCAACAACCGCGGTACAATACAGAAGAATATGATGGCATCACGGAAAACATTTTTCATGAATCCTTAAAAAATCCGCTATCTACTTTTTCTATCGATGTAGACGCGGCCTCGTATAGTAATGTGAGGCGATTTATTTCAAAAGGACAAAAACCACCGAAAGATGCAGTCCGCATTGAAGAGATGATCAACTATTTTGATTATGACTACGAACAACCCAAAGGAGAGGATCCCTTTTCTATCAATACTGAAATATCGACAGCTCCCTGGAACTCAAAACACAAACTGGTACATATCGGGTTGCAGGGTCGCAATATTGCGAAAGAAAATTTACCTCCTTCTAACCTTGTTTTCCTGATTGATGTTTCGGGTTCTATGGATGATCCAAACAAGTTACCGCTGCTGAAGTCTTCTTTTAAAATGCTGGCTGCGCAATTGCGCGAACAAGACCGGATTGCCATTGTCGTATATGCAGGAGCAGCTGGTTTGGTATTGCCCTGCACGGCCGGGTCGGATAAGAAATCTATTTTAGAAGCACTTGATAATTTAGAGGCTGGCGGCTCAACCGCTGGTGGTGCCGGAATCATGTTAGCCTATGCAATTGCAAAGGAGAATTTTGTTCAAAACGGAAATAACCGGGTGATTCTGGCCACCGATGGAGATTTTAATGTTGGTGAGTCAAGCAATGGAGGCATGGAGCGTTTGATTGAAGAGAAAAGAAAAGAAGGTGTGTTTCTGACTGTACTTGGGTTTGGTATGGGTAACTACAAGGATTCTAAAATGGAAATACTGGCTGACAAAGGGAATGGTAATTATTTCTATATCGATTCAATCTTAGAAGCCCAGAAAGCATTGGTGAATGAATTTGGTGGTACATTATTTACGATAGCAAAAGACGTAAAGCTTCAAATCGAATTCAATCCAGCCCGGGTAAAAGCCTATCGGTTAATTGGCTATGAGAATCGATTACTCCGCGATGAGGATTTTAATGATGATCGTAAAGACGCAGGAGAATTGGGCTCGGGTCATTCAGTTACAGCCCTTTATGAGGTAATTCCCGTTGGTGTAGAAAGTGACTTTTCTAAAATCGATGATTTAAAATATCAGAAAACTAAAATAGAGACTCCAGCTTCGGCTTCGAAGGAAATCATGACAGTGAAGTTTCGCTACAAAAAACCAGATGGTAATGAGAGCAAACTTATTGTACATCCCCTTCTGGACGAAAACATTTTACTCAACGACACTTCAGATAATTTTCGGTGGTCTGCCGCGGTGGCTGGCTGCGGAATGTTGTTAAAAGAATCAAAGTATGTAAAGGAATTTAATTATGACGGGGTCGTGCAACTGGCAGAAAATGCCAAAGGCAAAGATCAGCAAGGATACCGGATCGAGTTTATTAATATGGTTAAATCATTGAACTCCTTAGCCGGTAGATAATCTTAACCATGAACAAAAACCCACAAGACTAAATATTTTGTGGGTTTTTGTCGTTTTAGGATTTACACTTTTGGTAACAAACAGATTTAAGGAGAAATTAGGGTCGAATTGAACCGGTATGGTTAAAATAAGTGCTGTAATAATAACTTACAACGAGGAGCGAAATATCGGGCGGTGTATAAACTCTCTGGTAGATGTAGCCGATGAGATCGTGGTGGTGGATTCTTTTTCAAAAGATCGCACACGAGAAATTTGTTATGAAAAAGGAGTGCGTGTTGTGGAGCATCCGTTCAAAAGTCATATTGATCAAAAGAATTTTGCGGTTACACAGGCTTCGTATGATATCGTTCTTTCCCTGGATGCAGATGAATACCTTTCAGAAGAATTAACAAAGTGCATTCTTGATGTAAAGGAGAAATGGCCTTATGAAGCCTTTAGCATGAATCGTTTGTCCAATTATGGGGGCAAGTGGATTCGTCATGGTAATTGGTATCCAGACAAAAAAATCCGGCTTTGGAACAGACGAATAGGTTTGTGGGGGGGTGAGAATCCGCACGATATGGTGATTATCAAGAGGGGTGTTAAAGTCAGACATCTTAATGGAGATATTCTCCATCGTGCCTATACCGATTCAGCAGAAACACTTACCAAGATTCAGAATTATTCTGAAATTTTTGCGCGCGAAAGTGTTGGAAGAAAAACAAGCTCAGTATCTAAGATCATTGTCCGCTCAACGTTCGCCTTTCTCAAAAGTTATTTTTTGAAGCGGGGATTTATGGACGGATTTGAAGGACTTATGGTAGCGATGGCAGTTAGCAACCATGTATTTTACAAGTACGCAAAATTATATGAGGCCAATCACCGGGCATTGATGGGCAAGCGATTGGTGATCAGCCGAACTGATAACCTGGGGGATGTGATTCTCACACTCCCACTTCTAGGGTATTTGAAATCAGTAACTCCTGATTTAAAAATATTTTTTATAGGTAAAAAATATACACAGCCTATAATAGACCGTTGCGTTTTTGTCGATCAGTTTTTAGACAGAGATGAAGTGTTAATGGATTCACATACATTAGCTATGGTCAGAGCTGATACAATCATTTTTATCTTTCCTGATCAGAAACTTGCCAAAGTTGCTAACAAGGCTGGCATTAAGCATCGCGTGGCCACAGCCCATCGGTGGTACAACTGGATTTATTGTAATCACCTGGTCGGCTTTACACGGGTGAAATCCAACTTGCACGAAAGTCAGCTTAATTTCAAATTGCTCAAGCCATTCAAACTCAATTTTGATATTGACACCAGTGAATTAGTATCATATTACGGATTACATCCAGCTAAAAATGACTTTTCTAAATTGTTAAACAAAGACCGTTTCAATCTTATTATTCACCCTAAGTCGAAAGGAAGTGCAAGAGAATGGCCTTTGGATAGCTATTACCGGTTAGTACTTTCCCTACCGGTGGAATCGTATCGGATATTTGTTACAGGCTTGCAAGCCGAAGGAGATCTTATCCGCAAGGAAAAGCCTGAGTTGCTTCAGCATCCCAATGTAACCGATCTTACGGGAAAACTTAATCTCGAAGAACTGACGTCATTTATAAGTCAGGCAGACGGGTTGTTGGCTTGCAGTACAGGTGTGTTGCATCTTGCTGCTGCCCTGGGTATTTATGCATTGGGATTGTATTCACCTATGAAACCGATACATCCCGGCAGGTGGATGCCGGTCGGAAAAAAGGCTCATTACCTTGCTCTTAAAGAGGAATGTAGCCTTTGCAGAGATAGCAAAGAGTGCGCGTGTATAAATGCGATTACAGTAGAAGAAGTGAAACAAAAAATTGATTCCTATTCAGAAACTAAATTTAATGGTGTATCAATACCCGCCTATCTCAAGGTATGAGGAAGTTTCAGGTTGCCGTAATTCTGATCAACTATAACTCAAGTCAATATACTCTTGATTGCATCAATTCTATCAGGAGTCAAACATCCGTTCGCTATCAAATAGTAGTAATCGACAATAACTCTCGTTCCTCAGAGTTTGAAAAACTATCTGCTTTGGATGAATACAATGAAGTGACCTTAATTCGAAGTAAACTCAATGTTGGTTTTTCCGGAGCCAACATGATGGGTGTACAGGTAGCCGATGCAGATTATTACTTTTTTTTAAACAACGATACTATTGTATTGAATGATTGTATTTCGGTTTTGGTATCATTTATGGAAAGCCATCCACAGGTGGCAAATTGCACCGGTGAAATGTTCAACGGAAAGAATAAACATGAATACAGTTTTCAGTATTTCCCTACTCTTTCAGTCAGGTTATTGGGTACCGGAATCCTTAAAAGATTGTCTCCAGAACGCTTTCCGGATAAGCGAAAGCATTATGAGGAACCAATTCGGGTAGATCTTGTTAGCGGCAGCGCTATGTTTATAAGAGCAAGGCACTTCGAAGAAATCGGTGGCTTCGATACTAATTTTTTCTTGTATTGTGAAGAAGAAGATATAGCATTACGATTAAGCAGACAAGGATATTACACATACCTTGTGCCTAAAGCCAGGTACCAACATTTTGAAAGTAAAAGTTCCGCATCGGATAGCTCAATCCGGTTACCATATCTCCAAGAATTCTACATTTCCTCGTTGTACTACTACGCAAAGAATTATAGCATGCCTTATCGTATGGCAATTCAGTTTTTGTACTTTTTCAAACTAATAAGAAAGTTTTACAAAAATGTTGCATACGTCCGCCTTGCTTTTTTTGTTGCCGGAGGAGCTAACATGAAGCACAGTTTGAGGTTCAAACAGAAGATCGGTGAACATTGATTAATGGTATGAGTAATCAAACACAAAACGAATCTAAATAGTAAGCTTTAAGAAGTAAGCTTGTTCTTATTCTTCCTTTTAAATTCAATCAGCTTAACATACTTTATGAAATTAGCAAAGCTTGAGATGCTGCTAATCACAAACCCATAGTAGCCATCCAAGAACCCTTTTTGTACAAAGTATTTTTTAATAAAAGTCGAGGTTGGGTTTATCAGAACATGAAGCACAAAACTCACCTTTTTATTTTTTGACATCAGTTCCTGAGCGGCAACCTCTGTGAAAGAGTTAAGAGTTCGTACATGACTGGCTATACTAGGAAATGAGTAGTGGAGCAGGTCGCCTTTTATTTTTTTTATTTGATCAGTTGGAAAATTCAACGTTTCATGTATTTCACCCGTCCATTTCCTTTCTCCTCTCTTAAACAATCGTGTTTTTGTATCTGGATACCAGCCGCAATGATGTATCCATTTTCCACAATAATTAGTCAACCGGTTAAATGAATAGGCGATGGCGGATGGGTTTTTCTTAACTTCTATGATTGCCTGCCTGAGTTCTTCAGACAAGGCCTCATCAGCATCAATAGATAGGATATAATCTTTGGTGGCAAGATTGTTTGCGTAGTTCTTTGAGTTGGAATACCCTTCCCATGCCCTTTGGACAAAGACAACCCCTTCCTTATTCTGGCAAATTTCAGCTGTTTTATCAGTGGATAGTGAATCCAGAACAATGATTTCATCAGCAATCCCAGAGAGAGAATCGATACATCGCCCAATATTGGTCTCTTCATTTAGGGCTATGATTACTGCTGATAGTGAGGTTGCCATTGAGCTCGTTCTATGCGCAATATAAAGTCGCTAATTGAAATAGTTGCTTTTTTATTAGAAATTTGAAGACTTTAGATTTGCTTAAGCTTAAATAAAATAGAGTTTGCTTATGAAGGTAAGTGCATTTTCATATATCAGAAACGGAATTCAGTTTGATTATCCTTTCCTTCAATCTCTTCAATCGATATTACCTATTGTGGATGAGTTTGTGATGGTAGTTGGAGATTCAACGGATGGCACCAGAGAGGCCATTGAAGCATTAAATTCTGGAAAAATTGTAATTATTGATAGTGTTTGGGATATGAACCTTCGGAAAGGTGGGAAGTTATTTGCACAACAATCAAATCTGGGCCTTAATGCAGTGACGGGAGACTGGGTTATTCATGTTCAAGCGGATGAGGTTATCCATGAAAATGACATCTGGAAATTAAGAGAGTATATTGTTAAGAATAGTAAAGATTCTAGAGTAGAAGCATTACTTTTTCCTTTTCTGAATTTTCGTGGAGATTATGACCACATTCATACAGGAAGAAAAGCCCATCGATTTGAAATCAGGGCCTTTAAGTTCAACAAGCTGATCAGGTCTTACAAGGATTCTCAGGGATTCAGGAAATATTCTTCTCAAAAGAGCTATGAAAATGGTGAAGCGGGAGAAAAGCTTAAGGTTGTAAAGATTGACGTGCCGATTTATCATTATAATTATGTGAGGCCTCCAAAGCAAATGAAAATAAAGTCAGAATTCTTTTCACGGTTTTGGGATGATGATAATACGCTCAAAAGGAAATTTGAGGGAGTTGAGGAATTTGAATATAATGAGGTTGATCAGTTAAAGATATTTTCAGGAACGCATCCGCAAAGTATGCTGGATACAATTAAAAAGAAAGATTGGGAATTTCACTATGATCCGTCAAAAGCAAATATTTCTTTAAGGCACAGAATTTTAAATGAAATTGAGAACTTGACCGGCTGGAGAGTAGGAGAGTTTAAAAATTATAAGCTCATTAAATAGATAGGATTAACCTCCTGCGGTCTAGAATATTTTTTATCACTGTATTTTAGTAGCCCGAATTAGCCCCTTACGTAAATAGGGTGGAAAAAATGTTTTGGGTTCCGTAAAAATCATGTAGCCATCGGAATAAGATACAGTGAACTTGTGGTTTTCTAAGTTGTTTTTCAAAATAACAGCATCGTTAGGCCTGTGATAAGTACAAATGGCGGCCTTAACTTCTTTGAAGGATGAAAGACAAGTTTTACCGCCTTCAAGAATTTCAGCCTCCGCCCCTTCAGCATCTACTTTTAAAAAGGTAAAGCCCTCTTTATCTTTAAAAAACTGGTCAAGCGAAATGTTTTTTGCATCGTTTTTATTAGATACGAATTTGTTAATGATTTCTACTTTATCCTTCCAAGGACTGAAGGTGGCAGTGAGGGCCTCAATCCATTCGCTATTGGTTTCGAACAAGTATACTTTTTTCACTTTGTCAATTACAGATAATGGCAGGTTTCCCTCGGCTGCACCTACATCGACCAATATATCGTTATCGCCTAATACAAAAGCATCAGTAAGGTAACGGTGAGGCGATTGTTTATCCTGTTCCATTACCAAATAATTAAAGGCTCTTTTAATACCTTGGGCTGATGTCTTTCTTTTAAAATATAAGCGCTTCCCATCACATAGAGTATATTTTAAACCTCGCTCTTTATCTGAAAAAACGTTGATGGCGCTACTTTTGTAATTGTCCTGAAAATGATATGGAAAGACACATAATTTATTGTTTCGTAAATAATTCAAGGCTTTTCTTTCCTCTTCATTTACATAACCTTCCGGTAGTTCATCGTAGTATGATAGAATTGTCTTTTTAATTCTATTCTCTTCGATGTTACGTCTAATGAATTTTGGAATCAGTTTATAATAAATTGTTTTTTTTTCTTCTTTCACACCAGCCACATTATGTACTTAAGAGCTTAAAGATAAAGCATTTTTCAAACCAAGGAGACTTTAATGAATTAACAGATTGTTCGTGGGCACAAAAACCTCTAATAAGACCTGTATTTTATCCCTCTCCTTTTAGTATTTTTGATCCTTCATGGAAGAGACTCCCAAACAGCACTATTCAGATATTGAGAAGAATGACATCTTCAATCATGAGTTTCTCCCTCATATCAGCTCCATGTATAATTTTGGGTATAGGCTTACCCTGGACCGGGATGATGCCAAAGACCTCGTTCAGGATACCTATCTCAAGGCCTACCGGTTTATAGAATCATTCCAAAAAGGAACTAATGCCAAAGCCTGGCTGTTCCGCATTTTGAAAAACAGTTTTATCAATGACTATCGGAAGAAGACGAAGGAGCCTTCGAAGGTAGATTATCAAGAGGTAGAGGCCTATTATAATTCAGAAGATGTCGACCGGCAAATTACTCCTGATTTGCGGGTTGAATCGCTGAAGGATATGATCGGGGATGAGATCTCAAATGCGTTGAATTCGCTCGATGTGGATTTTCGTACGGTAATTATTTTATGCGATCTGGAAGGATTTAAATACGAAGAGATGGCAAAAATTCTGGATATACCAATAGGAACGGTTCGAAGCAGATTGCATCGCGCCAGAAATTTGCTTAAAGAAAAACTTAGCGAATATGCCAAATCAATGGGCTATAAAAATACCGAGCTATGAGTAAACTCTACAACCCTTTTATTCTTGCCGATGGAAATAAGCCATCCTGTATGCAGATGCTCCAGTTGATTCTTGACGGAGAAGCCAGTACTGAACAGCAGGAATATTTTAAATCGCATATGGACAAATGCATGCCCTGCTTTAAGTCTTATAGTCTTGATATGACTATAAAGGAATTGTTAAAAACCCGCTGCTGCGGTGATCCCGTGCCTGTAGAGTTAGTTGAACAAATAAAAATTCAGATCAGTCAAAACATGTCCTCCTGATGGCTGGAAAAGCGCTTATTTTTTCTGCTCCATCCGGCTCCGGAAAAACCACCATCGTTAAACATCTCCTAAAAAATAATTCAGATCTCGGCTTTTCCATTTCGGCATCTACCCGCGACAGACGCGGACGCACTGAACAGGATGGAAAGGATTATCACTTTCTCACGCCCGAAGAATTTAAAGAAAAAATTGACAATGATGAGTTCATTGAATGGGAAGAAGTGTATGCCGGCAATTTTTATGGTACTCTTAAAACAGAAATAGAACGCATCTGGAAGGATGGCAACAACGTGATATTCGATGTAGATGTAAAAGGTGGAATAAACCTTAAAAAATATTTTGGAGATAAAGCCCTCGCTGTTTTTGTGAAAGTACCCTCCATTGAAATTCTTAAGGCCCGACTACAAGAGCGTGGTACTGAAAGTGAAGAAAGCCTTTCACGCAGGTTATTCAAAGCTAAATTTGAAATGACTTTTCAGGATAAATTTGATGTAGTGCTGGTAAATCAAGATTTGAATAAATCGTTGGCAGAGGCGCAAAAACTTTATGATCAGTTTAAGGCAAGACCTTAACCATGAACACTCCACAGAAAATAGGACTGTTTTTTGGGTCGTTTAATCCCATACACATCGGTCATTTAATCATTGCCAATATAATGGCCGAGAATACCGACTTAAGTAAAGTCTGGTTTGTAGTATCACCACAAAACCCGTTCAAGCCCAGTAAAGGATTATTGCATGAATTTGACCGATACGATATGGTTAAGGCTGCTATTACTGATCACTACAAGCTGGAAGTATCGGATGTGGAATTTAACCTTCCTAAACCAAGCTATACCATTCACACGCTGGCATACCTAACCGAAAAATTTCCTGGCAAAGAGTTTAAAGTGATTATTGGAGAGGATAATCTGGAGAATTTTGCAAAATGGAAAAATCATGACCAGATCCTTAA
Source organism: Cyclobacteriaceae bacterium (assembly GCA_040079965.1). Taxonomy (GTDB): domain Bacteria; phylum Bacteroidota; class Bacteroidia; order Cytophagales; family Cyclobacteriaceae; genus ELB16-189. The sequence goes on along the minus strand of JBEBJH010000022.1, from coordinate 8,274 downwards.
CCAGTATGGCTTGTACGTTTACCCCAGGCCGCATGTAACAAATTCTGAGTTCACGCGTCATCAGCATGTGAAGATGATAGAAGCGCCATTACTGGATATTTCCGCTACCTATATTCGCAATTGTATCAAAAACAATAAATCGATCCGTTACCTCGTTCCAGAACCGGTAGAACAAATGATCCGGTTAAAGGATTTTTACAGGTAAATCTGAATCATGACAACCCTTGCGCGACTGATTGCGTCTATGAGACTGATGAGAACAGTATTTGCGACAATTTTCACATTACTTTTTATTCAAGTACAAGGTGGAGGCATCCGGGGTATTATAAAGGGTGAAGATGTGGGCCCACTAGCTTATGCCTCTATTTTTGTCAAACAAACAGGAACTGGCAGTGCTACCGATCTGGAAGGTAGATATGAAGTGCAACTGGCCCCGGGCCGGTATGATGTTCTATTTCAATATCTGGGGTATGAATCCGTGGGCCGGGTAGTTGACATAGGAACAGACTTTATAGAAATTAACCTGACCCTGAAAACTCAGGTGGTCGTTTTGCAGAATGTAATTGTGAGGGCCGGAAAAGAAGATCCCGCTTATACCATTATGCGCAAAGCAATAGCCAAAGCAAAGTTTCATACTCAACAAATCGATGCTTATTCTGCTAAAGTTTATATCAAGGGCAAAGGCCAACTCACCGATTATCCATGGCTTGCTAAAAAAGCGTTGGAAAAAGAAGGCATTACGAAGGACCGGGTTTTTATTTCTGAATCAGTAAGTGAAATCAAATACACCCGACCCAATAAGTTTGAGGAGAAGGTAATTGCCGTTTACACAAATGGCGATAGTAAAAACACATCCCCCAACTCTTATATTTTTGGAAGTTTCTATCAACCCGAAATAGCCGAGACAGTATCACCACTATCTCCTAAATCGTTTTCTTACTACCGGTTTGAATACCTCGGCTCCTTTCGTGATCGTACTTTTGAAATAAGTAAAATCAAGGTAACACCGCGTTCGCGGGGTGATAATATTTTTGAAGGTCTGATTTATATCGTGGAAGATTGGTGGAGCATTCATAGTTTGGATCTGACAGCTACTAAGATGGGCATCAATTTTCATATCAAGCAGCTTTACAACCCAATTGAGGAAAAAGCCTGGCTTCCCGTATCGCAACAATTTAAAGTGGATGGAAAGGTTTTTGGGTTTGAGTTTGAAGGTCAGTATCTGGCCACCATGAAGGATTATAAGATAACGCTTAATCCCGATCTGCAACTGGAGATGACGGTTATTGATGAAAAGGTCAATAAAGAAGAAGCTAAACAAGTTGAACAGAAATTCAGTAAAAAAGGACAACAAATTCAAGAACGGCTTGGTGAAGGCAAAGAAGTAACACGCAAAGAATTGAATCAACTCATTCGTGAGTATGAGAAAGAAGAAGCCAAAGAGCAAAAAGAGCCGGAAGTAATTTCAGAAACCAAGTATTCAGTTGACTCATTGGCTTACAAGAAAGATTCTACTTTTTGGGCTGACATAAGGCCCACACCATTAACCAAAGAGGAAAAACGTGGTTATCTAGTGAACGATAGTATTACTGAAGTTCAACGCAAGCGCGATGAAGGCGACACACTTAGAAACTCCAAAAAAGGCAAAAAGGGATTTCAACCATGGGATATAATTACAGGCGATAATTATGGGATTGGCAAAACCGCAGATTTCCGGATTCATTCGCCTTATGGTGGCTTCAACTCGGTCGAGGGTTTTAATCTTATATACCGGATGAGTTTTTATAAGCGTTGGGTAAAGAAAGATAGTCTGAATAAAGACAAACGCCCACAAACTTCACGACTTGAAATCAGTCCCATTGCCCGCTACGCATTTTCTCGCGAAAAACTTACCGGCAAATTACGGGTAGACTACAGGTTTAAGAATAAGCGACTAACGCTGGAGGGGGGTAGGTACGTAGAGCAGTTTAATTCTGATGAACCTATTCATCATTTGGTAAACTCTTTTACTTCACTCTTTCTGGGTGACAGTTACATGAAGCTTTATGAACGCAACTTTATAGACCTTAACTACAATCAGCGTATAAATGATAAATACACATTTCGAACTAACTGGTCGTGGGCGAGACGCTCAGAATTATTTAACACCAGTGATTACACATTTTTCAAAAGCAATAAAGATGAATACACACCCAATGAACCTGTTAACCTTGAATTAACCAGCACCGGATTTAGTCCCAATAACGCTTTTACTGGAGAGGTTAGTTTTGATGCAAGACCCTGGCAGAAGTACAGGATACGCAATGGACACAAGTCGCGGGTGGATGGATCATCGCCATTGCTTACGTTCAATTACCGTAAGGGTTTTTCGGGTGTAGCCGATAGTGAAGTTACTTTCGATCAGGTTGAACTAGGATTTAAGCATACTATGGATATCGGTATTCGGGGCAAATTAGATGTTGCTTTAAAGGCTGGTAAATTTTTGACATCCAACAATGTGTATTTTATGGACTACAAACATTTTATGGGAAACCTTAGTCCGTTTGTTACAACCGATCCGGTAGGAAGTTTCCGACTCCTGGATTATTATAAGTATAGTACGGCTGACCAGTATTTTTCAGCGAATGTTCATTATCACTTTCGCAAATTCCTGGTCACGCAGTTTCCTTTAATCCGGGTAACCGGGATAACAGAAAATATTTTTGTGAATTACCTGGCAACCCCCACATCTAAAAACTATACGGAAGTAGGATATGGGATTGATGGAATTCTTCGGGTCTTCCGCCTGGAGGTTGCAGCCGGGTTCAGCGATGGACAATACTTGAATTATGGATTTCGCGTAGGCATTTCCAGCAGTATCACGGTTAATTTTAATGATTAATTGACTTAGGCTTGGTTAACTTGACTATCGTTCGCGACCTTTGAACGATGGTTTCTATTGAAGAATTCCTCTCGCTTCGTAAAGAGCTACCCGTTGTTGATGTTCGGTCGGAAGGCGAGTTTCAGGAGGGCCATATTCGAAATACAATTAACATCCCCTTGCTGAACAATGCAGAGCGAATCGCTGTTGGTACCGATTACAAGAAAAAAGGGCAGCAGGAGGCTATCAAAACAGGCTTTAGGTTGGTGGGCCCCCGGCTGCTGGATATTATTAATGAGGCAGAGAAAGTAACATTAAATAAAGAATTGCTGGTTCATTGTTGGCGAGGTGGCATGCGGTCAAACAATTTTTGTCAGTTCGTTGGAATGGCCGGCATCAAATCTCATGCACTCAAAGGGGGGTACAAGGCCTATCGCCATAAGGCGCTGGAATCCTTCAAGCGCCCGATGAATCTGATTCTTCTCACGGGTTGTACCGGAAGTGGCAAGAGCGAAGTGTTACGTGCATTGAAATCACAAGGCGAGCAGGTGCTTGATCTGGAAAATTTAGCCATTCACAAGGGTTCCGCTTTTGGCGGATTACTTATGCCGCCCCAACCTTCGACAGAGCAATTTCAAAATGAGTTGTTTGAAGAAATTTTAACCCTGGACTTCACAAAACGAATTTGGGTTGAGGATGAATCCATTGCGATTGGTAAGATTTTTCTACCCTCGGATTTCTGGCAAACCATGAGCCAGGCACCCTTGGTGCAAATGGATGTGACAAAGGATGTACGGATTCAGCGATTAGTGGCAGAGTATGGCCCGGCTGATCGCGATGAGTTTCTTGCTATCATGAGCAAGATCGTGAAGAAGTTAGGTGGTCAGCATTTCAATTCAGCCAAAGAAAAGTTGCTACAGGGCGACATGGCATCCGTTATTGATATTTTACTGACTTACTATGACAAAGCGTATTTGCAGAGTATTAACAAACGGCAGCCCAGAATAAAGTTTTCACTACTATGGGATGGATCAGATTGTGAACTTTATGCCAGGAAATTAATTAATGAGGCAAACTGAAAAATAGAAATGGACGAAACTAAACTAACACAATATTCTCATGGGGCCGGCTGTGGATGTAAAATTGCACCAGCAGTACTTGATAAAATTTTACACTCTGCTTTACCGAAAGCCAACTTCCCGCCTTTGTTGGTAGGCAACGAATCCAAAGACGATGCTGCAGTTTATGAATTGGCCGATGGGAATTGTATTATCAGTACCACCGATTTTTTTATGCCTATTGTAGATGATGCATTTACATTTGGTTCCATTGCATCGGTAAACGCAATCAGTGATGTGTATGCGATGGGTGGTAAACCCATAATGGCACTTGCTATATTGGGTTGGCCGATAGAAAAACTATCGACAGATCTTGCACAAAGGGTTTTGGATGGTAGCAGAGATATTTGTGCTAAAGCAAGAATACCACTGGCAGGCGGTCATAGTATTGACAGCCCGGAGCCGATTTTTGGCTTGGCCGTTACAGGTACTGTTGAAAAGAAGAACTTAAAGAAAAACAATACTGCAAAACCTGGTGATATCTTATATTTGACTAAGCCACTGGGTGTAGGTATAATCACGACCGCGCAAAAGCGTGGACTCGCTAATTCTGATGATGTTGCAGAAGCGGTACGGGTAATGACAGAATTAAATTTTTTAGGTGCTGAGCTTGGAAAGCTAACTTATGTGAATGCCATGACGGATGTGACCGGATTTGGATTGCTGGGTCATTTACTGGAAGTGTGCGAGGGTAGTGATCTCTCTGCTGAGATTGAATATGCCATGATTCCGCTTATAAACAACCTGAGTTACTATACAGGTAAAATGATTTATCCGGACAACACCATGCGCAATTGGCAAAGTTATGATAAGAGGGTATCGGGGATTGGCGCAGAATCTTTGCTCACTTTATGTGATCCGCAGACCAGTGGCGGATTATTGGTATGCGTTGATAAAACCCAAGCAACAGCGTTTGAGAAATTTTCCCAGAGCAAAGGATTTTGGCTAAAGCCCATAGGTCGATTACAGGAAAGGAATGAGGTAACAATAAAAATTATCTAAGCCTGAACTCAGACATGACCATTGAAGAAACAACGCAACTCCTTTGGCAGGCTTCCGAAGAGAAGTGTGGCTGCCGTGTGTTGATGGAGGGGGAGCCCCTTACGCGCACCATTCATCCGTATGGAGTAGTACGGACTTCTAAAAACAACATTGTGGTTGTGGGCTGGCAAACCATAGGCTTTACGAAAGCGGGTGGAAAAGAGGGGTATCGGAATTTGCAGTTGGATCGGATTGTAGAGCTGGAAATTCTCGACACACATTTTCAGAAGCGAAAAGATTTTAATCCCACAGATGGACAGTATAAGGAGTGGGTGTATCATATTTAATTAATCTTAAAGGTCATAAATCGATTCTAAAATGAATGCGGAACATTGAGTCAGCCATACCCAGATAGTCGAGGTAACCAATTAATGATATTTTATAGATTCTCTAAAATAATTTGAACGCAATCGGAGTTCAGGTGTACAGGGTACTAAAACTGTCACTATGAAGAAGATTCTTTTTATTCCTTTGATAATAATTGGGCTTACGCTTCAGGCAACACCTGAAAAGATCTATCCAAAAACCAAAATTTTAAGACCCGTTAGCTGGTATTCCGAACAAATGCTTGAATGGGGCTCGTATGTGCAAAGTCATTCAACTGAGGCAGATGCGTGGCTGAATTTCTATGCCGCTACCCGTTTTGCCCAGCGAAATGCCGAGCAATTGGATCTGATTGTTGAGAAAATGTCAACAACGATTCCAAATACATTTGAATACTATCTTATTCAGGGTTGGCATGCCGGGTTTGGGACAGGTGCCACTAATAGTTTGACTAAAGCCTATGAATTGAAGCCAGAGCATTCAGGGTCGTATGGTCTTCTCATGCTGGCCAGCGAATTTCAGGGAAATCAAAAAAATAGAAAGTTCTATGCAAAAAAAATGCATGAAGCCGGAATTCTATCGACCTCCTTACTCAGCTACAGTTACAATGTTTTAATGTCTGTCGAACCGGGCTCGGTTCTATTTACTGAAGGCGACAATACCACCTTGCCTTTATTGGCCCTGCAAGATGTTTGGAACGTTCGGCCAGATGTAACTGTCCTTAATCTGGATATGATAAGTTATCCGGATTATCGTAAATCAAAATTAGTTGGTGCAGGTCTTTTGCTCCCTGGTATCACTGAAAGTAATCCTGATTTCAAACAACTCATTTGCGCGGCTTTGCCCGTAGAAAATACTACACGTAAGTTTTACTATGCACTTACGCTATCTAAAGAAAATATTTCCGACTTGAAAGATCAACTTTACGTGGTTGGCCTTGCCTCACAACTAAGCACAACCCGAATTGATAATATCGCGCTTATAAAGGACAACCTTGAAAAGAGATTCTTGCTGGATTATCTTGCTGTTAATTTTAATGGCGCCAGCCAATTTGATACGGGCAACGTGTTAAGCTCTAATTATCTGGTTCCCCTTTTATTGTTGTATGAACATTATGGAAAGAACGGAGAAAAGGAGAAACAGACTGAATTAAGCACCTTGGTTTACAAAATAGCGGCTAGTACCAATAAAGAAGATCTGGTTAATAATTTTCTAAGCCGAAGTAAATCAGAAACAGTACCATATTTCCCAGGTGCTTTGAATGCAAAATCATTGGAAGGTCGTTTTCGACTGATAAGTGATAAACTTTTGGCTGAGGAAGCGGAAGTTCGAAATGAACAGTATAATGAGTTCCTTGCTTACCTGAATAAGAATAATCTTAACGATCTGTATGAGAAGTACAAATTTGACCTTTCTGCTTATGAGGAGCCTGCTCTTTCTATGATGAAGAATTATACGTCTGCAAGAATCGCAACAAAGAAAGAGAAATATTTTACGCAATATCCGGCTGTTAATATTTCTTACGAAGCGGCTGTAGCCTACTGTTTGTGGTTAACAGATCAGTATAATGGATTGACTGAAAAGAAATATATAAAGGTAAAATTTCGATTGCCTACCATTGAAGAGTATCAGATTGCAGCGGCTTCTATAAAAAACCCTACTTCGTGGAGTATTGATGAACAAATGGTAGAAGTGAAACTATATCCTTCTGGAAAGGAGTTTGGTAAGGATTTCGAATTAAAGAAAGTTTCTGCCGGTGACCCTGACCTGCTTTATCCTTGGTTTAGAGTATATAATTATAGAAATTCTGCTCGCAATAATAAAGGCTGTTACTTGGGTAACTTTAAAACACCAGACAATGAAAAACCTTGTATGCCGGAGCGAATGACTTCAGCAGATGGCTGGATGATGATGGGGCCGGTTGAAACATACTTTCCCAATGACATCGGATTATATGATGTAGTAGGTAACGTGGCGGAGATGACAAGTGAAAAAGGAAAGGCATGTGGCGGAAGTTGGAATCACCCACCCGAGGAATCTACCATTAAAAGTGTGAACTTGTATGATGGCCCGGATGCAGCTATTGGATTTAGGGTTTTCATGGAAATCATTGAACAATAACCGTTGATATTTTTTAAAAAAAGACTCTCTATCCAAACAGATGAGGAGTTAATGCAAGAGTTACATCGGGGGAGTGAGGCAGCGTTAACTGAAATTTATCAGCGCTACAGCACTCCACTGATGCGCTATTTTACACGCATGCTTTGGCAGGATAGAAATACTGCCCAGGATTTTTTACAGGATTTGTTTATTAAGTTGATTGACAACCCAGGTCGCTTTGATGCTTCTCGCAAGTTTTCAACCTGGCTATATTCTATAGCGCATAACATGTGTAAGAATGAGTACAGAAGGAGAGGTAACAAAGAATCTGTTGTTATTTCCATTGAGCGTAACAGCCACACTGATCTAAACAAACTCATTGATGAGCGCGACTTTAAAAACCGATTGGATTTTTTACTTGAAACATTGGATGATGAAAGCAAGTCTTTATTCTTACTTCGCTACGAACAGGAGTTTGATCTTGCTACAATCAGCGAGGTTCTAGATATGCCCGTAGGCACAATAAAGTCTCGACTTTTCTATTTAAGGAAAGGATTGAGCAAAGAGTTAAATGATTATAGAGCAATTTTAAAGGAAGGAACGATATGATATATCCTGCTGATATTGATAAAATAGAAAGTTTATTGAAGAGCAAGGCCTTCACCCAGCTTTCGTCCGAAGAGAAATTTTGGGTAAGCCAGTGGATTGAATCCGAAACTGAGTATGAAAACCTGCGTAAAGCCGATTCTCAGATCCGACACTATTTCTTGAGCAGCAAAATTGAACCTCCAGATTCTGCGACTCTTGGCACATTGACCAATCAATTACGAA
>JBEBJH010000254.1:0-6462 GCA_040079965.1 Cyclobacteriaceae bacterium | reverse complement strand
GCCTCTATGTACTCCGGTGTTTCGGCTACGGGTATGTAATCCAATTGGGACTCTAGATTAGCCAATTTCTTTTTATCAGATTTTGAGCCGGAATCTTTCATCAAGATTTTCCTTCGCGCATTCATGACTTTTTCAGTAGACTCGCTTCGGGCGCTTGAGAGGCCGAATAAATCACTTGTTAAAATCTGATCAATACGCCAGTTTTTAATTACCTGAGTATCGTTGTCAATGATTACCTGACCTCCCTTGCGTGTTAATAATACAAGGTTGGCTTCGAGAGCTGCTTGAACTATTAATGGGCTATGTGCAGAGGCAATGAATTGAGTGTTACGAAACTTTTTAGTAAGGTAGTTGATGATTTTTCGTTGCCATTTTGGGTGAAGGTGCAAGTCTATCTCATCGATTAGGACGACTGCAGGCTGATCAAAAGGATTAGGTTTTGTGCGATGATAGTGATACATGCGACTCGCAAAATCAACTACCCAGGCAATAAGACTTTTGTAACCTAGACTCATTTCACTTACCCGCACCCAGCCGAATTTGGTTAATAGTTGAACTGATCGCGCACTAGATCTTTTATCCTTGGCAATGCGAAGGTTGCTCACATCCGGTAAGATATCAATCAGCAGTTTTTTAATTTTCTCCCGTTGCTCCACTGAGGATGAGGACCTACTGGTCTTTGCTTCGTAATCCGCCTGCAGAAAAAACTCTTCTACATTGATCAACGGTGCTTCATCATCGAACAAGCTTACACTGGCCGAGGAGTATTTTTCACCCGCTAAAGTACTTCGACCCATTTTTCGGGAAGCTCCATAGGCAAAGCAGAGGAAGTCCTGCAGTTGCTCGAAGCTATCTTCTGAATAGCTGAAATCATTAAAGCTTTTATGGCCATGCCTGATCGATAACTCCAGATCAGAATTTTTGTCCAGTTGGGAGATTTTTTTACCCGCTACGATGTGGGCTGAAATTATTGAAGGCTTTTCGCCATTATGCCGGGCCATGCTCCAGAGTTCACGCCAGTCCATGTAGCCCGGATACAATCTCAGCTTCTGAGAATTGTCATAAATAGTTTTGGGAGAAGGTGCGAGAGATACGAAGCTTTTCAATAGTGAAGTTTTTCCCATGCCATTATCACCGAGGATAATAGTCCAGTTGTAGGGCCGGCCATTGTTATGAAGCCTTATCGTTTGCTTTTTACCAAAGCAGCGGATATTTTCTACGGACATTTCCATAAAGAAATGGCCGCGAAGCCTTTCCTTCACATATTCGCGATTGGATATTTTTCTCATAGTATAAACTTGATTTAATCTACGAATATTGGAATTTTATTTCACAAAACGCATGGGATTATCGCGGGCTATCATATTTACATTCTCGGTAGAAAGATTGTATTCCATTTCAGCAAACAGCTGCTTCTCCGATTTGTGATTTCGAACAACGTAAAAATCTGTTCCATAGAGAACACCTTCACATAGTTTTCTTGTTTCACCCGGAAGTTGGAGTCGATCTAATGTATCTTTTAATAATGGCCAAATGTTGGAGTCATGCAAAGTGTAACTTATATCCGCATATACATTTGGATGTTGCAAAATCAAGCTGCTGATGATGGAATACCAGTCTGTGCTTTTCCACATTTGTGCTATTTTGTCGTGTGAGAATTGACCATTGGAATTACGCATAAAATCAATACCGCTGGGTTTGCTGATTAATGCCGGGCTGTAGGTAGCCCGATCCGCTTCGAAGTACTTTAACCATTCATCTTCGCCACCATAATGACCAAAGCAAATTTTCAAGTTATTCAGATTGTTACGCAGAGGTGTTTCGAAATTTACGAAACCAAATATTTCCTGAATCCGCGGGTCTTTGGCATTTCCGACTACTATACGCAACAGAGGCTCCTTTAGCAAACAGAGATAGTTAAGCGGGTGTGTGAAATTAATTGAGAAGTCCTGGTTTCGCGTTTCCTCTAGCAACAGTGGCATTTCGACACCGCCTATTTTTTCCTTGAAAACAGGATGAAGATTCCACTCGCTTTTCTTATTACCCCGATAGAAAATCGTGCCCCGAATACAATGCGTGAGTATGGGCAGGTCATGTTCAACGGCATACTTCCAGACAGGAAGCAGATGTTCATCAAAGGGATAATAACCTAATGCCGGGTATATTTTAAAACCATTGAATCCTTTCTTCTCGATGTAATCGCCTACATCACAATCTTGTAACAAGATTTCCTTTTTTGATCCTATTCGATAACTGAAAAAATCCTTTTGCAGATTGTTTGATTTTTGACTTGTTATCCGTCTTGGGTCAACAAAAACAAATGGCAGAAAAATATCCGGATGATTTTGCTTGATTTCAACGAGTTCGTTCATCTGCTGAGCGTAAGACTCTCGTGGTAGACCAGCGCCCATGAATTCCATATCCATCGGCAAAACAATAAACCGGCTTCCTTCCGGATACTGTTTACGTAGACGACTGAAGATGTCGTTTTGATTTTTATAAAAAGCGAAACGGCCAACCAGAATATAGCGCCCAATGAACTTAGTGGTTTCCTTCCCTGGTAAAAGAGCAAAAAATCTAAAAAAACGCTTGAGCAGAAATAGTATAAGATTGCGACCAGACTTGATGAATAACAAAACGACTACAAATAATATCCAGTGAGTTGCTTTTGTTAAACCTTCAAATAGAATTCCGTAATTCGTTAACCAATCTCGGCTTACTTGTAACCAGTTTTTTTTCGTAGAATCACCTACGGGAAAAAACTGTGCGAGAAGATCAAATAAGAAAAATAGTACCTGAAGCGTAACCCACAAACCGACTATACTAAACATAAGTTTAATAATCGTATTTTGACTGATTCCCATCACAACCTGTGCATAGCCACGTCTTGCGCGTTCGAGCCATGAAATTTTGTGTGTGAAAAAATCCTTGAGCTTATACCAGGTACGAAACAATTCAACGATCAGCGGGATATTTATGAGGTAGGCCGTACCGTAGGGTAAATAGGATTTGCCCAACCAAGGCGGTACATGTTCGGCTTTGAAGATGTGGGTATGGCAGTTGGTTATTGAAGGGCTTTCAGGATTCATGGTACGCTTCAGTTTGATAAAACATATTCAAATTTACTTCTCACTTAAGATTGGGTGTTTTTAGTTAAGCATCCCATAAATGCAAACCAGTGTTGTTGATTCAAGAGCAAAACCTTGACTCTTTAAGCTGCTTTTAAATTTTTTCCATTTTCCTTATGAGGTTTTGTAGCAATCGATAATAGTATCTGCTAATGCGATTCCACAAGTTAGTAAGCAACTATCATCAAGGGCAATCAAAGAAGATTAATTTTTTTTGATACACCATTAAATTCATATTTAGAACTCCCGTCATTACTCTGCGGAGAAATAGGTTTATCCCGCCCCCTTCAAATCCGGTTTCATATCTACCACTTTTGTTTTTGAACCATCCCATAGCGGCTCGGCCAACCCATAGGCCAGGGTTGAGTTTTTGGGAAGTTTAAGTTTAGTTTCAGATTCGGAACTCACCATTGGTTTAATTGAAATCTCCACGGCATTTTGTGTTGAGTCAAGTTCAAGTGCCGCGTTGCCTTTAATTTTGTTTGCAAACTCGGCCGCTACCGCAACAAAAATGGTATCCACAATTCGGGGCTTTTCCTGTTCCTTGAGGTAGTTCAGTGCTATCGCATCTGTATTTAACGCTTCAATGATGGGCAACATGCTCAACGAAAACTGAATGAATACCACGCTTCCGCTTTTCAATGCTTCGTAAGAAAGAGTAATGTTACCCTGTGCTACTTTTGCATCAGCACTGATTTTTGCATCTGCCTTATTTGTGTTTTTGAAATCAAACTCAAACGGCCCCACTTCCTTTACATCACCCGCTTCAATCTTCAGGGTTGAAAACTGATATAGGTAACTTGACTTAAGAACTGGCATTTCTTTTTTACCATATGCGCCAAGGGTAAAAACCTCGGCTCCGGTCCGAAAAAATTTCTTATTTCCAGTCTTTAAGAATTTCGGTTTTAATACAACTTTAGACATATCTTTTCTTAAATATTTTCGCCTACTCTTCATCGGATTTTCGGCTGCCTCCGTTCGTCACACTGTGCCGTTACTTATTGGGATCTGATCTGTTTTGATCCGGGTTCTTCTTCTCTTCCTCATTGAATTTCTGGAACACCTTGCTGCCGAACGCCAGCCCAATGATGTATACCCAGGTATTGTCAATCTGAAAATCTTTGAAGGTACCTGCGTTCCAGCCTATTTTTAAATGCACCACCGCAAAGACCATCACTACGGCAAACACAATCACCCGCATGGTACTCACTTCGCCTTTAGCTTCCTGAAGTAAGGTAGGGAAGTGAAAAACCATTCCGACCAGAATTATAAAGAAAGAAGCTGCGGGTAAGGCCCCTTCATCGAGCCCGGAATAATCGGTGAAACCAAGAATGGCGGAAGTCATAAAACCAATCGCTCCTAATACAATCAGGAAGCGGCCAAATATTTCTGGAATGGATATCATAGGGTTAGTGGGTTAGTCGGGAATTATTTTTTTTACTTTTCGCAAGGCAATAACCGGATGCAACTCAACATCGTTGGGTGCTTTGCCGGTTTGGCCGTGAGGTTTGTCTTTGAAGAATACTCCGGTGATGGAGAAGAAATAATTCTGGTAGGTATTCTGATACCGGAGAAATGTGTTGCGCGATTTTCGGATTTGGCTTACAAACTTTGAATCTTCAGTAATTTCACAATCCACATCGGGGATCTCTGCAATCAATGTATTTTCACTTCCATCCTCGATAACCAAGTGAATGTCGTTATCATTTTCCAGGATCGCTTTTGTTATAAATACATCCTCAAGCGTGTAGATAAATTTCTCAGAAAACTTCCGCTCGTTCCCGTTAGGCAACGTGTCTGTATCGTAAGCGGCAAGTTCTGCGAGGGTAATGATTATGGGTTCGCGTTGTATCTCTTCTGCTTCTTCATCGGCTGCTACTTTCACACTCCACCGTTGGGACCCCCGGCATTTATCATCACGATCGCGATCAGTCAGGCCAGATCCAGATCCGGCAAAGAGTAAGACATACAACAACCCACCGATGTATAAGTTTGTTTTTTTTGTTGTTGGCATATGGATTCTTATTCAGAGAAATTATCTGTGATCACCAATGGGCATACGTTGCAGGCGCTGGCACCGCGCTGATGAAACCATCTGCATTCCTGTCTGATGCCACACCTGGGTAGTTCCCGCAAGGCATTTGTATTTGCTTGTTTCACAACATCCTCAATTATCCCGCAGGATGTGCCGGTCCACTGATGACAACCCTTTTCTATACAGCGATTAGCAAATCGAAATCTCTTTTCAGGACTGCGACCCTCGTGCGCGGCTTCAACAAATTCCTGGGTAACCGGGAGTGGCTGCCCCAGAAACTTTACAATACCCTGCTCGTTTACGAGGCCGATCACTTCAGCACCTTCCTCGCAAACGGAACTTGGGCATGTCCTGGATTTGGAATCCGCTTTCATTATCGGATTCTTAATCCTTTAAAAGTTATTGAATTGCGAAGTCTGTCCAGCGAATCGAATCGCTTGATCCAGATTCCATACCACTCCCGGTTAGGGATCTTTGGAAACTGCTTCTCACCCAGAAAAGCACCCAAATCAATCTTAGCAACATGCTTTGCGACAACAGCTTTAATCTCCTTGTCAATCGCACTTTTTTGAGCGTTGGTTAATGGAACTTCCAATACCACATTGAATTTAGTAGCTGCCATATTCTTATTGTTTTTTGCCTACTCTTCATCGGATTTTCGGCTGCCTCCGTTTTATTAATTAAGTCTTATCCGTTTTGAAGTTTCCAGAAAATGACCCGCAGCTTCTTCGAGCAAAGCCAGCTCATGCGCCTCATAGCTACGCGATGGCAACAATTGTTCGGGCTGCAGACTGCGAAAGTGGCCCGCGAGTGACCCGGCTTCTACTTCGCCCAGCAGGCTGGCCAGTTTGAAGTACAACTCTTCGCTGAGCAACGGCAATTGTTTTTGATAGCGCGGATCGCACCCGGTGCCCAGTTGATAGTGGATGTCTTTCAGTACATGACCAATGTGCTCGAGCAGGTTGGCCAGCCGGAAGCGATGCAAGGTATTGAGCGTTTCCAACTCGGGGCCGAGCGTGCGGATGTCGTTGCCGATATGCCAGATCTCGGTGATCATGATGGGAGTTTTAATCGATTGGCTGTATCGAGCAGGTGGTTGGCAGCCGCCTGCAACAAAATCAATGCGTGGGCATCCATGCCCGAAGCCAGTTCGCGATACAATAAATCGATGCGATGGGTTTGGATAAACTTATCGGTGAGCGCCTGGGCGCGCATCTTACCCAGCATCGGTTCGAGGTTAAAATGCAATTGATAACTGAGTTGTTCCAGTTTATGGCAGGTGGCTTTGGGCAATTGACC
>JBEBJH010000021.1:0-31652 GCA_040079965.1 Cyclobacteriaceae bacterium | reverse complement strand
TTCCCAAGCTGGCCTCGGGCGAATGGAAAGCTGCGTATTGCCTGACTGAGCCGGATTCCGGATCTGATGCTAACTCCGGAAAGACAAAAGCGGTTTTAACTCCTGACGGAAAGCACTATGTGATCAACGGACAAAAAATGTGGATCACCAACGGGGGTTTTGCTGATGTGTTCACTGTGTTTGCCAAAATCGATAACGACAAAAACCTGAGTGCTTTTATCGTGGAGAAATCTTTTGGTGGCATCACGATGAATGAGGAGGAAAAGAAGATGGGTATTAAAGGATCTTCGACCCGCCAGTTATTCTTCAATGATTGTAAAGTACCTGTAGAGAATTTATTGAGCGAACGGGAAAATGGTTTTAAAATCGCAGTCAATATTTTGAATATCGGTCGTATTAAGTTAGGTGCTGGTGCGTTGGGCGGATCGAAGGCGACCGTAAGCCAGGCTATAAAATATGCCAATGAACGCAAGCAGTTCGGAGTTTCCATTTCAACGTTTGGAGCCATCAAATTCAAAATTGCCGAAATAGTCACCAAAGTTTTTGCCTCCGAGGCAGCACACTATCGTGCCGGCCAAAATATTGACGATGCCTACAATGCATTTGTTGCGGGAGGTATGAATTCCGCGCAAGCGAGATTAAAAGCCTTAGAAGAATTTGCTATTGAGTGCGCAATCCTGAAAGTTCATGGATCAGAAGTGTTGGACTACAGTGTAGACGAAGGTGTGCAGATTTATGGAGGCATGGGCTTCTCGGCTGAAGGACCGATGGATCGCGCTTATCGCGATGCACGTATCAATAGAATTTTTGAGGGTACCAACGAAATTAACAGACTGCTTACAATTGACATGCTATTGAAGCGGGCTATGAAAGGCCACCTGGATTTGATGAATCCTGCGATGGCGGTACAAAAGGAATTAATGTCGATTCCGGATTTTGGAGCAGAAGATGACTCAGCAGTTTTCGCGAAAGAGAAGAAGGCGTTACGCAATCTGAAGAAAGCCGGCCTGATGGTTTCGGGGGCAGCGGTGCAAAAATTTATGATGAAGCTTTCGGATGAGCAAGAGATCCTGATGAACCTTGCTGATATGTTGATTGAAGGCTATGTGGCTGAGTCAGTGCTGTTGCGCGTAGAGAAACTGATAAGCATGCGCGGTGAAAAGGCTTGTGAAATTGAAAAGGAAATGGCACTGATCTATCTTCATCATGCAATTGAAAAGGCCGCTTCTGCGGGTAAGAGCGCGATTACTTCATTTGCCGAAGGTGATGAGCAACGATTAATGTTGATGGGCCTGAAACGCTTTACAAAAATTGATCCGTATAACCTGAAAGAGGCCAGACGCAAGGTAGCGAAGTATGCGATTGAGAAGGGAGAATATCCCTTTTAGACGTAAGACATAAGCATCAAGACATTAGAGTAAAGACCCGGAAGCGATTCCGGGTTTTTTAACCTTTAACGAGGATTTTTGTAACCCTGTAACATTTCAATCAAATTATCGTCATCTTAGTTTAATCATTAGACGATGAATGCAACGAACTCTACCAAGTTTTCGCCCCAGACCTATGCAAGAATTGGTGGCGTGATCTATTTGATTATCATAATCGCTGGTTTATTCGCTGAGATTTTCGTCAGAAGTAAACTGGTTGTGTCGGGTGATCCAGCGGCCACAGCAACCAACATCATGTCGTCTCAATTGCTCTGGCGCGTTGGCATTTGTGCCGATCTGATCATGCAAGTGTGCGACATCCCTTTAATGATGATCTTTTATGTTTTACTCAGACCAATAAATAAAAATCTGGCGTTGCTTAATTTATTATTCAACGTAATACAAACGGCTGTTTTGGCTACCAATAAATTAAATCTTTTGATGCCCCTGTTTTTAGCAGGAGACGCGGACTATTTAAAAGCATTTGATCCGCAACAGTTACATGCATTAGGTTATCTTTTCATTAAGCTGCATGATCATGGTCTGGGGGTTGGACTCATATTTTTCGGCTTTGTGTGTCTGCTTGAAGGCCATCTTATTTTTAAGTCGGGGTATTTTCCCAAAACGCTTGGTGTGTTGATGCGACTTGCAGGAGCGTGTTATCTAATCAATAGTTTTGCACTGCTTCTTTCGCCTAAGCTTGCCGGAACTTTATTTCCATTTATTCTGCTACCCTGCCTGATAGCAGAATTGTTGCTTGCTTTGTGGATGATTATAAAAGGAGTAAACATTTCTGAATGGGAGAAGAAGGTAGGCTAGATATCCTCGGCTACTTTCGCCCCCAGCCATTGGGAAACATCAGATAAACAAGCACGCAGATCAGCAGGAAATTAAATTCAACACCGTTTCGTCCACCGCCCACCACAAACCAACCCTCTTTGTAATGCACCATGATAATGCCCATGATCAGAATAAAGATAGTTACAATTGCTGCAGGTTTGATGTATTTGTTAAGCACCAATAAAATCGCACACACCACATGCGATAGCTTGATAGCCCATGCAAGCACGACTCCCACCGGGGCAAAGCCCACCTGGTTTAAATACAAATCGCCAAAAGCCTGAATGCCGCCAACAAACATGCCTGGCACACTATGAAACAAAAGGATAGTGGCTAGTGCAACACGCAAAATGAACGTGCTATCAAAAATTTTAGATTTTGTCATAGCTATAGTTTGAGTAGTTCATGAAGCTTTAATGACCTTATGAAAATTAGTAAATAAGAATTCCTTAGCCAATGTTTGCAGATGGATATTAAGCTCTTGCAAACTATTCTCCATTTAATGTCTCGGCCGGATTTGTTAACGAGGTAATGTATTTGTTTCTGTTTTTCAGAAGAAATGTTCGCTTAAACAAAAAGCTCCTTGATCAAATTTGCAAACCCATTTCCCATCCTCTAAATTGTAAGGTTATTTAATGACATGAGTAAATCAACAAAGCCAGCTGTACCCAAAACCGATGTGGTTTTAATGGGCGCAGGTATTATGAGTGCCACGCTCGGCACAATTTTAAAAGAACTCAACCCTACCATTGATATCCACATTTTTGAGCGAATGGACCGTGCGGGATTAGAAAGCTCAGATGCCTGGCATAATGCGGGGACAGGTCATGCCGCATTCTGCGAGCTTAATTATACCCCTCAAAAACCAGATGGTTCGGTAGATATTTCTAAGGCTGTTAAAATTTCAGAAGCTTTTGAGGTTTCACGTGAATTTTGGAGTTATCTGGTTGAGAAAAATTACATAACAAATCCGGCAGATTTTATTACCCGTGTTCCGCACATAAGTCTGGTATGGGGGCAAGACAATGTTGATTTCTTGCGTAAGCGTAATGGTTTAATGAGTAGTTCTCCGCTCTTCACAGGCATGACCTATTCTGAAAACCACGATGAGATTTCAGAATGGGCACCCATTGTAATGCGGGGCCGGACCAAAAAACAACCAGTTGCCGCTACGCGAATGCAGATTGGTACCGATGTGAATTTTGGAGCCCTCACGCGCAGCATGATCGATCACCTGGGAAAAAAACGTGGCGTAACCATTCATTATAGTTCAGAATGTCTTGACCTGGATCCTGATGGTAAAGGAGGGTGGGATGTTTTTGTTAAAGACATAACGACTGGGGAGAAGAAAAAAGTAAATACCCGCTTTGCGTTTATCGGGGCAGGCGGAGCCACACTTCATTTGTTAAAGCGGGCAGAGATAAAAGAAAGAAATGGCTATGGCGGATTTCCGGTGAGTGGCCTTTGGTTGAAATGCCTGAATGAAGAATTGATCAATAAGCATTATGCCAAGGTATATGGTAAGGCGAGCGTTGGCTCTCCACCCATGTCGGTACCGCATGTGGATACACGTTTCATTGACGGCAAGAGGCAATTGTTGTTTGGGCCCTTCGCGGGATTTTCAACCAAGTTTTTAAAGAACGGATCGCTGATGGATTTACCCAACTCTATTAAGCTGGATAACCTGATGCCAATGATTTTTGCGGGTATAAAAAATGTGCCGCTTACCAGATACCTGATTGAACAATTACGATTAACCCCGGAAGATCGGCATGCGGCCTTGCGTGAGTATGTGCCCTTTACGAAGCAAGTCGATTGGGAATTGATGGAGGCTGGCCAGCGTGTACAGGTAATCAAGAAGGACAAAAAACAAGGTGGAGTTTTAGAGTTTGGAACTGAGTTGGTTGTTTCGGAAGATGGAACCGTGGCAGCATTATTAGGCGCATCACCGGGAGCGTCAACCGCTGTAGCAATGATGTTAGACTTAATTCAAAAGTGTTTTCATAAGGATATTAAATCAGAAGCCTGGCAAGCTAAATTGAAGGAGTTGGCACCTTCGTATAATCAATCCATATCAAAAGATGCAACATTGGTTGAAGCAACCCGACAACGTACGGCTACGCGCTTAGGGCTTGACAAAAATTGAAAGCAACTTGTAAGACAAAGAATAAATTCCAGTGATTACATTGGGCTTCATCAGAATCTCAAATACTGCTCCCGACACCCAAATCAATTTTTCCAATCTGGCCAGCGCCCTGGAGTATAGGGAGCGTTGTTTATCTCCAATTCCTTTTCAAGTTGTTCAATCGCTGTATATATTTTTTTCAGATCGTCAAGAGCCAGTGTAAACTGTTTGGCGGCAACTGTATAGGAATCTTTAAATGTTGCTGGGATCGGAGCAGTAGAACTCCAGACACTACCTTCAATGCTGGAAACTCTTTCGTTAATCGAAGGCAAGGTTTCAAAATTTCTACGGGCCTTCGACACATCGCCATTTATCTTAATTTTCAAATCATTTAATTGTCGGGTAATAGCAAACGATTTTTCAAGAATGGGTTTTGCCGGGGCGGGCATATCCTGTACAGCCAGGTTAATATTACGGATTCGGGCATCCATTGTATTTATCAAGTCATTGGCAGCGCTTACAGCCTTCCGTATTTCAGTAACTTGTTTGTAAAACGCAACATTGGCACTCATGTCTGTCGGGATGCTACTTTGATCTAATAATTTGCAGGTAAACTTTATTGACTCAGTTAGTTCTGTGAGAGTTCCATCTTCATACTTAGAAAGTGTAACAGAGTATTGACCGGGCATGGCAAGATGACCTTCTTCAACACCACCAAATAATTGATCAGGGGCTGGTTTATACCGGTTATTTACCGGAGCTGGCGATCCAAAGCGAAAATCCCATACCAACCTTTGCAATCCCTTTTTAGCAGGCGCTTTCAGGTGACGGACTACGCTGCCCGATTCATCTTTAATGGTAAAGAGCAGATACGGCTCGGGTTGTTGATCTTCAAGGCGCAGGCTATCAGCACTCGGATAATATACCTTTTGCTTCTTGTCATACTTAACCTTTTCTAATGCTTCGCGCTTTTGTTTAAGTGTTTTGATATCTTCTTTCAAATAATAAGAAAACACGGCCCCTGCACCTGGGTTAGGTGTGGAAAAATAGCTGCTTCCTAAGTGGCCTTTGTCGCGAAGACCTAATGGATAGCGTTCTATAAACATCAGACTTTCTTTTACAGGAAAAAGAATTGCTGGTTTATTCAGATCTTCCTTCTTTAGATTTCTCAAAGGCGAATAATCATCCAGAACGTAAAAGCCTCGCCCAAAAGTACCGAGCACTAAATCACTTTCCCTGCGTTGAATTTCAAGATCGCGAACAGCAATGGTGGGTAGTCCGGCTTTCAGTTGCGTCCAGCTTTGACCACCACTGTTGGAAAAGAATAAACCAAACTCAGTTCCAACAAAAACCAAATTAGAGTCAACATGATCTTCGGCAATAGAGTAAACACTGCCGCGAACAGGAAGATTGCTTTGAATCGGCTTCCAGGTTTTTCCGGCATCGGTGGTTTTTAACACATACGGTTTAAAGTCGCCATAGCGATGATGATTGAAACAAACATAGGCTGTGCTCTTATCATGTAAGGACGCAATGATCTGATGCAGGTAACTCATAGCCGGAACCCCCGGCAGATTATCAAACTTTGTCCAGTTTTTTCCGCCATCATTCGTGAGATGGATGAGCCCGTCATCGGTGCCAACCCAAAGCACATTCGCATCAAATTTAGATTCGGCAACACTGGTTAGCTGGCCGAAGATATCCGTGCTTCCATTTTTTGCAATTGCATCCACAGACCAAATTTTACCCATTACCTCCAGTTTATTGCGATCTATCTGGCGACTTAAATCCGGACTTATAACAGTCCATGAATCTCCGCGATCATTCGTTCTGAAAAGTTTATTTGCACCAAAGTATAATCGCTTGTTATCATGCTGACTGATTAACAGAGGCGCATCCCAATTCCAACGATAAGCCTCTTCACCTTCTCGTTCCACAGGTTTGATGAATAGATATTCACCACTCTTTCTATCAAAACGATTTAAGCCACCAAACTGACTTTGGGCATAAATAAGATCCGGATTGGATTGATCCACCTGGGTTTCAAAACCATCTCCCAGTGATGTAACATACCAGTCGGCATTAACAATTCCGTTGGCAGATGTTGTGCGGCTAGGTCCACCCAAACTTAAATTATCTTGTGTGCCACCATGCACACCATAAAATGGATATGCATTGTCGGTAGATACTTTGTAAAATTGAGTGACAGGCAAATTTGACTTGAAGTCCCAGGTTTTTGCAAAGTCCCAACTCTCGTATATGCCACCATCGCAGCCAACCAATAAATGATTTCCATCGGTGGGATCAATCCAGATGCAATGATTATCGATGTGCTTGTTAAGTTCTCCTAAATTGGAAACGGTTTTGCCGCCATCATTACTCACCTGGTAATAGGTGTCCGTAATGAACAGGCGATTAACATCATTCGGGTCGCATGTGATTTCCTGGTAGTAATTTCCAGACGTGGAGAATGGATTTCTCTTTTCCCAACTGGCTCCTTTATCAATGGATCGATAAATACCGCCTTTATCTTCCTTCGCTTCAACAACTGTATAAAGCACATCGGGATTTACCGGACTTATAGCTAAACCTATTCTTCCAACATCACCCCCCGGTAATCCACCTTCCAGTTTTTTCCAGGTTGCTCCGGCATCAGTTGATTTGTAAACGGCTGACTCAGGACCACCACCAATATAAGTAAACACTTTCCTCATTCGTTGATGAAAAGCCGCATACAACACATCAGGATTTCTTGGATCCATTACCAAATCGTTACACCCGGTGTAAGGGCTTACGGATTTAAGATTTGCCCATGTAACTCCACCATCTGTTGACTTGTAAACTCCGCGATCGCCACCTTCGGTCCATACAGGGCCATAAGCGCCTACGTAAACAATGTTCGGATTGGTTGGATGAACAATGATTTCAGAAATGTGCTCAGAGTTTTTCAACCCCATATTTTTCCAGGTCTTACCACCATCATCGCTTTTATAAACCCCATCTCCATAGGACACAGCTCGTTGATTATTATTCTCACCGCTGCCAACCCAAACCGTGCTAGGGTTAGTTGGATCGAGCGTAACACAGCCAATGGAGTAAGAACCCTGACCATCAAAAATCGGTGAATAGGTTACTCCCTTATTGGTTGTCTTCCACACGCCACCAGATGCTGTGGCCACATAGTACTCACTCGAATTGGATGGGTTCACCGCAAAATCAGAAACCCGACCGGAAGTAATAGCCGGTCCGATCGAGCGGAGTTTTAAGCCGGAAAATGTTTCAGACGAGAATGCGGAAACACTTTCTGAGGGTGCCTTGGGTTGACCAAATGCGGTCTGAATAAATAGGAAGAGGGTTAGTGTTGTCGCAACTTTTAAAATTAGTTTCATAGGGCGGGGGTCATTTATTAAATGGAATAGCCTGATTGAATGAAATTTAGTAAAAAGAAGATCGGGATAAATTCAATCAGGGATAATTCGGACAAGCGGTTATGAACGTTGATTTTTAAATTTTCAGCAACCTATGGGTTACTTTCCCGTTAAAATTGTCATATTTGTTTAACAATATTGTTAACATGACTGATTTGAAGGAAAAACCAACCGAAGAGCTGATTTTAGATGCCGCCATGAAGGTTTTTACTAAAAAGGGCTTTGCAGCGGCACGCACAGAGGAAATCGCAAAGGAGGCAGGAATTAACAGGGCGCTGTTGCATTATTACTATCGCGACAAGCAGACTATGTTCAACCTCATTTTCGAGACCCGTTTCAAGGAGTTCTTCAAAGGGTTGTTTGTGATTTTTGAAGCCGACAACATATCCTTGTTTGAGAAGATCAGGCGCATGGTTGACCATGAAATCAATACGCTAACTAGGCATCCTGATCTTGCCCGCTTTATAATAACAGAGATCGCCCAGCAACCCGAGCTTTTAATTGAGTACGGTAAAAAACTTGGAGTTAATCCACGACTTTTCATTGAAGGATTTGAAAAACAAGTTTCTAAGGAGGTTAGCGCAGGCATCATTAAACCTATCGAAGGAAAGCATCTACTTATCAATATCATGTCATTATGTATTTATCCGTTTGTGGCAAAGTCCATCATCCAAACTATGATGACTGTAGACGAAACCACATTTCATCAAATGACGGAACAGCGAAAGAAGGAAGTAAGTGAATTCATCATCAGCGCTATAAAAAAATAACTTATGCGAACGATGTATATCAAAATCACACTCGCGGTTTTCATTCTGATCAGCTTCAGGCTTTCATCCGCACAAGTTCTCACAATTGAAGAGTGCTATGAAAAAGCGAGGCAAAATTATCCCCTGATCAAGCAGAAAGAACTGGTTGCCAGGAGTACGGAGTTTTCGGTAGCTAACGTAAAATCAGGCTTCCTTCCCCAGGTAAGTCTCAATGGGCAGGCATCCTACCAATCGGAAGTTACCCGATTGCCAGGCCCTGCCGTTCTTGTTGAGCCGCTCTCAAAAGACCAATACAAAGTCTACCTGGATCTCAATCAGTCTATCTATGATGGTGGTGTTGTAAAGAAGAACAGCGCATTGCAGGAAACGGCTTCGCTGGTTGAGGATCAGAAAATTGAAGTGGAATTATATAAAATCAAAGAGAAAATCAACCAGATCTATTTCGGAGCCATATTAATAGACGAGCAACTTATACAGATTGATCTTGTAAAAAAGGACATAGAATCCAGTTTGAAAAAAATGGAATCGGCCATTCGAAACGGCACTGCGTTCAGAACGAATGCGGACATTCTTCAGGCTGAGCTTCTCAAAAATGATCAGCGGGCGGTTGAGTTAAGGGCAGCTCTTAAATCCTATCTGGAGATGTTGGGAATGTTTATTCACCAATCCCTGAATGAAAACACGGATTTACAAATGCCCGAAACCCTTGTTACCCAGATTGAGCCGCTGATTACTCGCCCAGAGATTTCACTTTATAATTATCAAAGCCAGTTGTATGCAGCCCAGCATCAGGTAACCAATACGCGAGTTGTTCCGCGAGTCAGCCTTTATGCACAAGGGGGTTACGGACGACCGGGTTTAAATATGTTATTGAATGAGTTCGATACCTATTACCTGGGTGGAATTCGATTTAGTTGGAATCTAGGTGGGTATTATAATGCCAATCGTGAAAAGCAGATTCTGAATTTGAATCTTCAATCCGTGAATCAGCAAAAAGAAACTTTTCTGTTTAATACACAACTGTCCCTTCAACAACAGAATAACGATTTAAGTAAGCTACGAGAGCTCATCCAGATTGATGAAAAACTTATTGAGCTAAGGACCCGCATTAAGAATACCGCAAAGTCGCAACTCGATAATGGGGTTATTACTGCCAATGATTATTTAAGGGAATTGAATGCGGAAGACCAGGCAAAGCAAAATCTGTCGGTCCACGCGATTCAATTACTCATGACTCAATATACACAACAGGTTACAACCGGAAACTGAAAACATCACATTATGCAACTCAATAATTATTTCTTGGCAGCACTTCTCCTCGTTGCTACATCGTGTAATCGCAACAACTCTGAGTTTGATGCAACCGGAAACTTTGAAGCCGATGAGGTTATCATTTCGGCAGAAGCTTCGGGAAAAATTGTTCAGCTTGGTATTGAGGAGGGCACCGAATTAAAATCACAAACGGTGATTGGTCTCATTGACACCACGCAACTTCACTTGCGTAAAAAACAACTGGAATACAGCATCCGGGCAGTTAATGCGAAACAACCCAATGCAACCGTTCAGCTTGCCGCGATAACCGAGCAAATTGAAACCGTAAAGCGTGAGAAGAAGCGTGTGGAGAATTTACTTAAAGATGATGCGGCTACACAAAAACAATTGGATGATCTAAACGCTCAACGGGATTTGCTTCAGCGACAATATGAAGCCACTCAATCAACTCTAAGCATTACCAGGCAATCACTGCAAAGTGAAACGCTTCCGCTGAAAGCGCAATATGAGCAAGTTCAGGATCAAATCAGTAAATCCCAAATTATAAATCCAGTGGACGGAACGGTACTTACACTTTATGCTAAACAGAATGAAGTAGTAGCGCCTGGCAAAGCGTTGTACAAAATCGCTGACCTGAGCACCGTGATTTTACGCGCTTATATTTCAGGAGATCAACTATCCCAAATCAAGTTGGGTCAATCCGTAAAGGTTTTGGTCGATGCACCGGATGACGGCTATAAAGAATATGCAGGCACGATTACATGGGTTTCTGACAAGGCAGAATTCACACCAAAGACAATTCAAACAAAAGAAGAACGAGCCAACCTCGTGTATGCTATAAAGATTGACGTGAAGAACGATGGGTATTTGAAATTGGGGATGTATGGAGAAGTTTTGTTCAATAATCAATTGACAAAAGGCAAGTAACAATGATTTGGATAGTTTTTGTCAATTGATTATTGTCGACTTTCAAGTTGAATTCATGAATGCTGTAGAAGTAAAAAATATCAAAAAGATCTTTACCGTTGAGAAGTCAACGGTGACTGCTTTACAGGATATTTCTTTTGAAGTTAATCAAGGAGAGTTGTTTGGATTGATTGGTCCAGATGGAGCTGGTAAGACAACCTTGTTTAGGATTCTCACGACACTCCTGCTTGCCAACAGTGGAACGGCTTCCGTGGATGGTTATGATGTTGTAAAAGAGTATAAAGAAATCCGAAAACGTGTTGGTTACATGCCGGGACGCTTCTCTTTGTACCAGGATTTAACCGTGGAAGAGAATCTTTCATTTTTTGCTACGTTATTCAACACATCCATTGAAGAGAACTATGATTTAGTAAAGGACATTTACGCGCAAATTGAAAAGTTCAAAACGCGAAAAGCAGGGGCTCTTTCAGGTGGTATGAAACAAAAGCTGGCGCTCAGTTGCGCGCTAATCCACAAGCCATCCGTACTTTTTCTGGATGAACCCACCACAGGAGTAGATGCGGTTTCACGAAGAGAGTTTTGGGATCTGCTTCACAATTTACAACGACAAAAAATTACAATTCTGGTATCGACACCCTATATGGATGAGGCCAGTTTGTGTGATCGCGTTGCGTTGATTCAGGAGGGTAGAATTCTTGATATCGATTCTCCGGAAGGAATTACAAGAAAGTTCAAGCATGTGTTATGGTCGGCCAGGGCAGAAAATATGTACAAACTATTAACGGATTTAAGCGCGCAGCAAGATGTAAATTCCTGTTATCCGTTTGGACAGGCACATCACGTAACCTTCAAGGAAGGTGTTGAAAATATGAAGTTAATAGAGTCAAGATTAACTCAACTGGGACACACGTCAGTGAAATTTGAAAAGATCGAGGCCGGCATTGAGGATTGTTTTATGGAACTAATGATGAATAAGACGCAAGACATAAGTACTAAGTCATAAGATAAATCATGAGGCTGTCTTACTACTTGCGTCTTGTTACTAATGTCTAAATCTAAAATATGAAGGCAATCTCTGTACAGAATCTGACCAAACGATTCGGATCATTCACTGCCGTGGATCAAATCACTTTTGATGTCGATCAGGGGGAGATCTTTGGATTTCTGGGAGCCAATGGAGCAGGGAAGACTACTGCGATGCGCATGCTTTGCGGATTATCCATGCCCACCAGCGGTGAAGCAACGGTGGCCGGATTTGATCTCTATAAGAATGCCGAGAAAATAAAACAGAACATAGGGTATATGAGTCAAAAGTTTTCGCTTTATGAGGACTTGACTATTCGCGAAAACATTCGGTTTTATGGTGGCATTTACGGTTTAAGCAATTCAGAAATCAAAATAAAGACAGACCACCTGGTAAGATCATTGAAGTTGGAAGATAAAATAAACTCCTTGGTAAAATCATTGCCGTTAGGATGGAAACAGAAACTCTCCTTCTCCGTAGCGATGATTCACGATCCTAAAATTGTCTTTCTGGACGAGCCAACGGGTGGAGTTGACCCAATAACGCGCAGAGAATTCTGGACAATGATATTCGAAGCAGCCAATCGGGGAACGACAGTGTTTGTTACTACCCACTACATGGATGAGGCGGAATATTGTAATAGGGTTTCAATTATGGTGGATGGGCAGATTGCAGCACTGGGAGCACCGGGTGAATTAAAGAGTAAGTACACAGCAAAAGATATGGGCGAAGTGTTTTTGCAGTTGGCAAGGGGAGCGAAGCGGGGGGACGATTGAGTGGGCAGTAGGCAGTAAGCAATATGCAGTAGGCAAAATTTATCGATGATACGATTGGGTGAGCAAGAAAATAAAAACCAAAAGAGATAATGTGATGAATAATCTGTTGCCTACTGAACAACTATGAAGCAATTCATCTTCTTCGTACGAAAAGAATTCCTGCATGTATGGCGCGACAAGCGTACTATGCTGATTCTTTTTGGAATGCCGCTCATGCAGATTCTGATCTTTGGTTTTGCTTTAACCAATGAAGTAAAGAACACGCGCATCGGAATTCTGGACAACTCAAAGGACGAAACAACCCGTGCAATCATTCACCAACTCGAGGCCAGCCGGTATTTTGATATCGTTACGAATATTCCAACCAATTCACAATTAGAGCCAACGTTTCAAGCGGGCACCATTAAGCTAGCCGTGGTGTTTCCTGAAAACTTTGAAGCACAACTTCTGCATACCAACAAGGCGACTATTCAGTTAATTGGGGACGCCACCGATCCTAACACGGCAAACACATTGATTAATTATGCCTCAGCAGTAATCATTGACTATCAAAATAGCTTGCGGGGTCAGGCAGAATTTCCCTATTCGATCAATACGGAAATGAGAATGTTGTACAATCCACAACTTAAAGGGTCCTATAACTTTGTCCCCGGGGTGATGGCCATGGTGCTCATGCTGGTTTGTGCAATGATGACTTCCATTTCTATTGTGCGTGAAAAAGAAATGGGTACCATGGAAGTGATTTTGGTTTCCCCGATCGTGCCCATCTGGGTCGTGATTGCCAAGATGGTTCCCTACTTTATTCTTTCGGCTGTAAATATTGCCAGCATTTTATTGTTAAGTGTATTTGTGCTTGAAGTGCCGATACAGGGGAGTTTGACGTTGCTGGTAGTTGAGTGTCTATTATTTACAATTACTGTATTGGCGCTTGGTTTATTGATTTCGTCTGTGTCAGATTCTCAGCAGATCGCTATGTTAATTTCGTTAATGGGTCTTTTTCTGCCCACTATTATGCTAAGTGGATTCATGTTCCCGATAGAAAACATGCCTGTGCCGCTTCAGATTGTTTCCAATGTGGTGCCTGCCAAATGGTTTTATACTATTGTCAGGAACATCATGATTAAAGGGGTTGGATTTGAACACGTGTGGATGGAAACATTAATCCTCGTAGGTATGACTATTTTCTTCATGGTGGTGAGCATTAAAAAGTTTAAAACCCGACTTGAATGAGAGCACTTCTTATTTTGCTGGAGAAAGAATTCCGTCAGGTGTTTAGAAACCCCGCCATTCTGCGCATGATGTTTTTGATGCCGGCCGTTCAATTACTGATTATGCCATTGGCAGCGGATTATGAAGTAAAAAACGTAAAAATTTGTGTAGTAGATTATGATCACTCATCCTATTCACAAAAGCTTGTTAATAAGATTACCTCTACCGATTATTTTACGTTGGTCGATTACACAGATTCTTATGACAAGGCGTTGACCTATGTGGAACACGATGAAGCTGACCTTATTCTTCAGATTCCTGCTTCATTTGAAAGGGACCTGGTCAGGGAAGATGAAGTTTCACTCTTTCTCGCTATCAATGCGATCAATGGTGTAAAAGCAAACCTTGGTGGAGCATACTTACGAAGTATCATTTCAGATTTCAATCGGGATGTACGCCTCGAATGGCTGCAATTGCCAAGACAAAATCCTCAGCCGGTAATTGAAATAGCTTCGATCAATTGGTTCAATCCATTAATGAATTATCGTTTCTTTATGGTGCCTGGTATTCTCGTGATTTTAGTCACTTTGGTCGGGGCATTTCTCTCAGCGCTGAACATCGTAAAGGAGAAAGAAATCGGAACGATTGAGCAAATTAATGTTACGCCTATTCGTAAGTATCAATTTATTCTGGGCAAGCTAATCCCATTTTGGGTGTTGGGACTAGTAATCCTCACCATTGGTTTATTGATTTCCTGGATTGCTTATGGCATTGTTCCGGTGGGGAGTGTGTTTACCATTTATGTGTTTGCAGGAGTGTATCTTATTTCCATCCTGGGATTAGGTTTGTTAGTCTCAACCTTTGCAAATACACAGCAACAGGCGATGCTGCTTTCATTTTTTATGATGATGATTTTCATTTTGCTGGGCGGGTTGTATACTTCCATCGATAGCATGCCCATGTGGGCTCAGATTTTTACTAAGTTTAATCCGGTTACATACTTTATAGAAGTAATGCGCATGGTAGTGTTGAAGGGCAGTACTTTATACGATATCCGGTATCACATGCTTATCGTTTTACTATTTGGCATCGGGCTCAACAGCCTTGCCATTTTGAATTACCATAAGCGTAGTTAGTGTTCATTTTTGCAAATCCGGCTGTTCAGATTTATACAATCCTGAACACCGGAGTTTATAATTTCCTTGATTTCAGAATAAATAAAGGCCTTATATAATTGTGAACGATTCTTGCTACAAATTTTTGTAAACCAAGCCTATGTCTACAAAAAATTCCTCTGGCTCAACATTGCTGATGGTCATCATTCTTGTTTTGACTTTTCCAATCTGGTTAGCGCTTGGTGGGGCGCTTATCGGAGTTATAGCTGGAATTTTTGGAGCAATGATTGGCGTTGTGGCCGCTTTGTTTGCGGGTGCTGTTGCCCTTATCGCACTTCCATTTAAAATACTATTTGGTTGGGGAGATTGGGGTTGGCACGGTCCAGGAATTTTTTCAGGGTTTCATGGCAATGGTTATGTCTGGCTTGCTATGGTGATAATTGCAGCTCTGATAATATCGAAGCGAAGCAGAAAATAGAAATTTAGTACTTCAAATCCTGTCGCATCAGTTGCAGGTGATTGGCAAGCGCTATTTGCCAGGATGTATCAGCATCCCATTTATTGCCAAGAAAAATATTGCCGTACTCCAGGTGTTTGATGTAAAATTTATACACCGTTTCTTCTGTAGGAATGGTTTTTAATTGAGCCTCACCATTTAGAACCATCACCGAAGCAATCGAATTGGCTATTTGCGAAATATCATAGTCCAATATTTGCTTGGCAACAATGCCCCGGGTATGCACAAACCTAAGTACCATGACAAATCCCTTACTTTCAAGTTCGCGTTCGTCTATTATTGGGTCAACCAACTCATATTTAACCGGAAAGTAATCTTTCAACAGTTGCTCAAGAGCAGCATCGGCTTTTTCATTACCAAATTTTGGTACAGCCACTTTGAACGATTTCACCATGGCGGTATAGGTCTCCGTTCTTCTTCCCGAAAAGTATTTTATAGGAATATTTGTTTCGGGAAAATCATTGACCAGAAAGTTTTGTTTCTTCTGATTACTTAAGGCAAATCGATAAATGGTTATGAGTAATTCACTCAAAACCGGATTAGTTTGTCGCCAGGCAAGTGAGGCCGGATTGACCAAATCACGTTTACCATTGAATCGTATAAAGGTTAGCCTGTAGTTTTGCGTCTCTTTATCAAATAAGATAAGAAATGAAACATTCCTGGAAACCAGATAATCCGTAAAGGCTTTCTGAGGATCGGAACCGGCCAGCAGGTAATCACTTACAAAATAGGCAACCGCATCGATGCCCGTTTGCTGAAAAGCCTTTTGTGTTTCTTCGAGGTCCTTTTGTGTGATTTCCCCCTCATACAAAACAACAGCTCTCATCGCAAGTAATCCTTCAGGAACAGTCTCCGTAAAAGCGAGCCGACTTACCAAAGCATCTTTTTCGAACGCAGGTTGGGCAAAAGATGAACAGGTTACAAGAGCAGAAAGAAAAACGGTTAATGTTCTCAATGAAAGTAGTTTTGATTGATAACGAATATCCTTCATATTCTATTGCTGCTGGAATTAAAGTCCAAGATACAAACCATCAGCCTCTTCCTTTATAGGAAAGCAATCAAGATCCTGCGACCGCTCCTGAAACTCACGACCAGTTTTAAGATTAAATTGGTGACCATGCCAGGGACAAACAATTTCACCAGCAAAATTTACTATTCCTTTGCTTAACGATTCTCCATTGTGGGTACACCGATCGCTAACTGCATAAAAGTGATTTTCTCTTTTTACCAGGCAAATACGTTTTCCGTCAACCACAAGAAGCTGAGGTTTGTTTTCAGAAATTCTTTCAGTCGCTTCTTTCAATCCTGAAAAGATTTTAACCCACCTCATTGAATAAACCTTTTGTTCAGAGAGCCTTTTTTATACCTTGACTCAAATTACTCAAACCTATGAATAAAATTTATCATACAATATGTCTCTTGCTCATTAGCATAGCTGCCCTGGCTCAGATCGATAGTAAGCTGAAGATTAAGTTAGATCAACAAGTGAAAGAATTGGAACCAAAAATCATTGAATGGCGCAGGTATTTTCATGAGCATCCGGAGCTTTCAAATCGCGAAGTAAAGACCGGGGCCAGGATTGCAGAGCAACTAAAGTCATTAGGGTTGGAAGTCCAATATCCGGTAGCAAAGACTGGTGTGGTAGCACTGTTGAAAGGGAACAAACCCGGACCCGCGATAGCTTTGCGCGCAGATATCGATGCACTCCCGATCACTGAAAGAAATACGTTGGCCTTTGGATCAAAAGAAAAAGTAATGTTCAATGGGCAGGAAACCGGTGTGATGCATGCGTGTGGGCACGATGCTCACATGGCTATGCTATTGGCAGTGGCCGAAATTCTTTCCAAAAACAAAAGCGAATTGAAAGGCACCGTTAAATTTATTTTTCAGCCAGCCGAAGAAGGCGTATCGGCTACTGAAGGGCCGGCTGGTGCAGAGTTAATGATTAAGGAAGGAGTTCTTGAGAATCCAAAAGTTGATGCGATTTTTGGGTTACATATTCAATCGCTATTGCCTTCCGGACAATTGGCTTACCGCTCGGGCGGATTGATGGCCTCTGTAGATGGCGTTGATATAAAAGTAAAAGGTCAAGGTGCGCATGGGGCAACCCCATGGGATAGTGTTGATCCTATTGTTATCTCCAGCCAGATAATTAGTGGCCTGCAAACTATTGTGAGCCGCCAAACCGAGCTAACAAAAGGCGCTACGGTGATCACTATTGGAAGCATGCATGCCGGCATCCGAAGAAATATTATCCCGGAAGAAGCGTTGCTCGAAGGAACCATTCGGGCATTCGATGATGACATGCAAAAGAAAATCCACGCAGATATAATTCGCACTGCAACTAACATTGCAGAGAGTGCCGGAGGCAAAGCAGAAGTAAACATTCAGGTTATGTACCCAGCTACCGTGAATGACGCGAAGCTTACAGAGCAAATGGCCACCAGTTTACAACGGGCAGCCGGTGCTGAAAATGTAAAAATCACCTTACCGGTAACCATGGCCGAAGACTTTTCATTTTTTCAGAAAAAGGTGCCGGGTTTTTTCTTTTTTCTGGGCGCCTATCCAACGGATATGAAATTGGCAAAGCAACCCACGCATCATACGGCAGATTTTATGATTGATGAAAATGCGTTAACTACCGGAGTCAAGGCCTTTCTTCATCTTACGTTTGACTATATGAATATGGCCACCAAGAAATAATCCGATTTTCTGTAAACGAATGAGATTGGAAAGGTTCGGTCAAAAATGCAATCGACCGTAGGCCATTAAAGTCTTTTTTTACCTTTAAATTAACAGTATATTTTGTCCTGTTGTCGGCCTTCGAAAGGAAGTTGCGATTGGTTATAGGTTCAGCATTTCATTCGGTCTTTAAATAACCTCTTAAAGTATAGAACAGCAAGAAACCTAAAACCGATCATTAGTATAATGAAAAAAATTACCCTTGGGATTTTAAGTGCCCTATTCGTTCTTATCACCTTCATTCCCCTCACGAATTGCAGCCCTGAAAAAGAAGACGAGGGCAAATACAGCGGCCCTTTATTCAGCGAAAGCATACGCTCTACGGAACCACGCACACCTGCAGAAGAAATGTCTGGGTTTAAACTCCCACCGGGCTTTGAAATTCAGTTGTTTGCCTCCGAACCTGATATTGATAAGCCTATCAATATGACATTCGATGCGAAAGGCCGGATGTGGGTTACGCAATCTTTTGAATATCCTTTCCCAAATGCACCGGGAGAACATGGAACAGATCGGCTTACCATTTTGGAGGACACTGACCATGATGGAAAAGCTGACCGCTTCACAGAAGTACTGGATACATTAAATATTCCTATTGGTGTTTTACCGCTCACCAATAGTTTTCTCACCTTTAGCGTTCCCAATCTTTATCGATTTACCGACATGAATAGTGACGGAAAACCGGAAAGTAATAATGTGGTGCTAGGCCCATTCGGTTTCCAGGATACTCACGGAATGGTGAGCAATTTTATACGTGGGTATGATGGCTGGGTGCATGCATGCCATGGCTTTACTAACTTTTCTAAAATCGCTGGCGCGGATGGAGACTCTATCACATTGGTTTCAGGGAACACGTTTCGGTTTCGATTGGATGGAAGTCGCGCTGAGCAAATGACCTTTGGACAAGTAAATCCGTTCGGCCTGGCCTATGATGAGAATGGATATATCTACTCTACCGATAGCCACACCTCGCCTTTATATCAGTTGATTCGCGGTGGCGACTATCCGCATTTCAGTAAGCCCGAGATCATGGCGTTTGGCCCTGATATGAAATCATTTGAAAATGAAGCCACCGCCCTTTGCGGTATTGCTTACTATGGTGACACTAAATTTCCCAAGGAGTTTCAAGGCAACTTCTTTATTGGCGATGCAGTAAGTTCGCGCGTGCATCGATATACATGGGAGAACATAGGCTCATCACCGGTAGGAAAATCAGAGATTGATCTTATCAAAAGTGCTGACCCCTGGTTTCGTCCGGTAAACGTAAAGCTGGGACCTGATGGAGCAATCTATGTTGCCGATTTTTATAATGCGATTATCGGTCACTACGAAGTTCCGCTGGGCCATCCTAAAAGAGATAAAGAGCGCGGCAGAATCTGGAGGATTACCTACAAGGGCGAACATAATGATCTTACAGATCTCACGATCGCTTCGTTAGAAGATTTACTAAAGGCACTGGATGCTGACAATATAACAACCCGGATGGCCGCAACAGATCAACTAACCGATCGCATTGGCACTGCTGCTATTGAGCCACTGAAATCAGTACTAACAGCTGAAGGAACGACTCCTCGAAAGTATAGTCATGCATTATGGGCATTATATCGACTTAATGCAATGAATGAGGATATGTTAAAAACATCCATTGCCCATAGTTCTCCACTTATTCGATTACATGCCCTTCGAATTTTAAGAGAGTGGGATCCCAAGGCAGAAATCTTTTACCCAATTATATTTAATAGTCTAAAAGATATCGATCCGCATGTGCAGCGGGCGGCTGTAGAACTACTGATGGATCACAAAGAGATGATGTCTGTGGAGGCAGCTCTTTCAGTCTTGAATACTGCACCAGCTACAGATTCTCATCTAATCTATACGTCCCGACTTTGTTTACGAAACCTGTTGCGTGATAACTTCTTAATGAAACAGGTTGTAGCCAAAGAGTGGAGTGCGCAAGATACGGGCCATATAGCAGGCACTCTGGTCGATGTACCATCAGCAGATGCTGCCATTTTTCTTTCCAAATACCTTGATAACAATTCCATGCCCAAAGGGAAGACACAATTGGCTTATCAGCAGGTTGCCCGATATATTCCCATGGCTCAACTGGAAAGTGTGATTACACACGCCAGAGAAAAGAAAGGCCCAGACATCGAACTTAATTCGCAAGTCTTTAAAGGAATAAAAGAAGGACTCGCTCAACGCGATGCAAAATCAAAACAGGTAGACTCCTGGGCGTTTGAAATAGCAGAAGGATTGTTCCAATTGTATCCTGCTGATTATGATTCGGTTTCGGATGAAATTGTTTCACAGCAAAGCTTAGCTATTCAGTTAGCTGGCGATTATAAAGTAAGAACGGCCAAACCTGCTTTAAAGGCTTTTCTAGAGAAATCGAACGACATCGATTTAAAATCGTCTGCACTCCAATCGCTGTTGAAGCTGGCGACAGATAACATGATCATTGAAATGGCCGGGAAAATTCTTTCGAACGATACAGTTTCTGTCGAGTTTAAGAAGCGAGTGGCTACTATCCTGGGCGAATCGCCCGGTGAAGCTGTCAACGCAGTATTGATGAATGTGAAGAAAGCTCCGGCTGATCTGGAAGCATCCATCGTTACTTCGCTGGCTCATTCCCCGCAAGGGAAAGACCTCGTACTAAAACAGGTGCGTGAGGGTTCATTCACAGCACGAACATTGGTCGATCCTAAAGTGGAAGAAAGTATGCTAGCTAATATTTCCTCCAAACAGAAAAAGGAGTACGATGCCATCACGGCTAACATTGAGCCGATAAGCAAAGACCGGCAAGCACTCATTGATCAGCGATTGGCTGCCTTTAAAAATTTCAAAGCAACTTCAGCCACACAATTGGATTCCGGCTCAATGGTATTCTATGTCAATTGTAATGTGTGTCATCGCAAGTATGTAATGTCAGGTATCGGACCCCAGCTGCATGGAATTGGAAAGCGTGGTGCGGAAGCGCTTGCTGAAAAAATCCTGGACCCCAATCGCAACATTTCTGAAGCCTTCCGGAATTATACCATCACACTTAAAGATGGAAAAATGCTGACCGGTTTATATCGTAGAGATGAAGGAGCAGTAACGGTTTTTGGCGACCTGAGTGGAAAGGAATTTTCTATTCCTAAAAAAGACATTGTTTCACAAACTCCTTCGCGATATACGATCATGCCCGATCACTTTGGAACAACCATGAGCCAGCAGGAATTTAATCTACTGGTTAACTATCTGCTTACGTGGTAAACTATCATTAAAAAATTTCCCCACTATGAAAAAAAATAAAACGCAATATCTTCTAGCCACGGGGATTGTTCTGCTCCTAACGGTTTCGTTAAGCACAGCACAGACACCCGGCAAGGATGTTAAATTCAAAAAATTTCACCTCTGGGATGAATTCTATACAGAAGGAGCAACAGTAGCTGATGTGAATAAAGATGGAAGGACAGACATCATAGCGGGAGCACGTTGGTTCGAAGCGCCTGACTGGAAAGTACACGACATCTGGAAACACAAAAAATTTTACTATACCAAAGGCTACAGCGATTCATTCCTCAACTATGCCATGGATGTTAACGAAGATGGTTGGGTCGATTTGATTTGCTATGATTTTCCAGGCAAAGAAGTCTATTGGTTTGAGAATCCAGCTGGCATGGAATCATTATGGAAAAAAAACCTGATCGACTCTATTGCCTCGAACGAATCACCCATGATGGTGGACATAGACAGCGATGGCAAAAAAGACCTGGTGTTTGGAAATGAAAAACTGGGACAAATGGCTTGGTTCAGTGCTTCTGTAAAGGCAAAGAAAGTAACATGGAAGAGAACTGCTATCAGTGAACCGAATTCAAAAGGTGTTGGGTTATTTTCTCATGGTCTAGGATGGGGCGATATAAATAGAGATGGTATTAACGATGTTATGATCCGTGGCGGTTGGTGGGAAGCACCGAAAGATATCAAATCCTCACCCTGGAAATTTCATGAAGCCGACCTGGGCGAGTCGTGCGCACAGATGATCACCTACGATTTCGATAGCGATGGAGATAATGATGTGGTATCATCTTCGGCCCATGCCTATGGAGTTTGGTGGTATGAGCAGGTTTTTGATAAAGACAAGAAGAGCTCCTTCATTACGCACACCATTGATAGCACTTTTTCTGAGTCGCACAGTCTTGTTTTACAAGATGTAAATAATGATGGTCTTCCAGATCTGATCACAGGCAAACGCTTTTTCGCTCATCAGGGCGGTGGACCTGGAGGCATGGAACCTGCCGTGATTTACTGGTTCGAGTTACTTAAAGACGGTAAGAATAAGCCGGTGTGGGTAAAACATCTCATTGACGATACATCGGGGGTGGGAATTCAATTCGTGACGGAGGACATGAACAAAGATGGACGATTGGATATTGTGATTGCAAATAAGAACGGAGTATTCTATTTCGAACAATTGGCACCGGGTAAATAATAAAGTCAATTTACAATATGACGACAGTTGAAACACCCGGCCAGAACAAACAAGACATGAAATTATTCTGGGCCTGTTTTGTGGGCCTGTCTACTACTTCCTTTGGGTTTATTCTTCGGGCGCTTACACTACCTCAATGGGGAAGTGAATTTAACTTAACCAATACGCAGATTGGAGAAATTTCCGGAGTGGGGTTGTGGCCGTTTGCCATCAGCATTGTTTTATTCAGTCTTGTGATTGATAAGGTGGGGTACAAGAATGCAATGATCTTTGCTTTTTTATGCCATTTGTCATCTGCGGTACTTACACTCTTTGCTACGGGGTATTGGTCACTTTACATCGCCACGTTTATTATGGCATTAGGGAATGGAACAATTGAAGCGGTGATCAATCCGGTAGTTGCAACAATCTTCTCAAAACAAAAAACGAAATGGTTAAACATTCTTCATGCAGGGTGGCCCACAGGATTGGTGCTAGCCGGGTTACTCGCCCTTACGTTTGGGGAAGAAACCAGTTGGAAATTCAAGATGATTTTGATCTTACTACCCACTATTGTTTATGGGGTAATGATGTGGTCGCGAACATTTCCGGTGAATGAGCGGGTGAAAGCAGGTGTTTCGTATTTGGAGATGTTGAAAGAAGTGGGAGTGGGAGGCATGCTCGTGGTTACAACATTGGTTGTCTTTCAGATAGGCTCTATATTTCAATGGGCCCCCATGACCAACGTCATTATTACTATATCAATCGTACTCGTATTCGGTTATTATGTGCGCAGTTTCGGTCAACCGATTTTTGTTCTTCTTATTTTATTGATGATTCCTTTAGCAACAACAGAACTCGGAACGGATAGCTGGATTTCAGATTTAATGGCCCCTGAAATGAAACAGATAGGATTGCAGGCAGGCTGGATATTGATTTATACTTCGGCCATCATGGCTTTTCTTAGATTGTTTGCCGGCTCTATCGTTCATAAAATTTCACCACTGGGCTTGCTATCAGTTAGCTCAGCCATCGCATGCGTTGGGCTTCTTCTCTTGTCTGTTTCCAGCGGGATTACAGTTTTGTTGGCAGCAACGTTATTCGCCTTGGGAAAAACTTTCTTTTGGCCAACTATGCTGGGCGTTGTGAGTGAACGATTCCCGAAAGGTGGTGCGCTCACATTAAATATTACCGGAGGAGTGGGTATGATTGCAGCGGGTGTAATCGGCACGGTGATTCTTGGATTTGTTCAGGATAAAAGAATAGATGCCAATCTTACTCAATACGATCAAACTAATAAGACCGAACTTCGTGGCACCTATGCTACAGAGCTGAAGCAAAGTTTGTTTGGAGAATATCAATCCATTGATGCTGCAAAATTAACAAACGCAACAGCCGAAGATCAACAAGTTGTAAAAGGCATTCAGGAATCAGCAAAGAAGGAAGCACTAAAAACGGTAGCTCTTTTTCCGGTTATCATGCTGATCACTTACTTATTCCTGATTTTCTATTTCCGATCGAAAGGCGGATATAAACCTATAGCTCTGGAGTAGAATCAAAATAATTCACATGACAAAACAGAAAATCAATATCGCAATTGTTGGATTAGGTTTTGGTGCGGAGTTCATCCCTATC
This sequence comes from Cyclobacteriaceae bacterium, assembly GCA_040079965.1. Lineage (GTDB taxonomy): Bacteria > Bacteroidota > Bacteroidia > Cytophagales > Cyclobacteriaceae > ELB16-189. The sequence continues at coordinate 7,389 of JBEBJH010000021.1, read as the reverse complement.
TATCAAAAACATCCAAACGCAAACATGTATGCCATTTGCCAGCGCACTAAAAGTAAACTGGATGAAATTGGAAACGCGTTTGGTATTGAAAAACGATACACCGATTTTGAAGCATTGCTGAAGGACCCGAATGTGGATGCGGTCCATATCAATAGCCCTATTCACAATCATGCTTCACAATCACTGGCCGCTTTGAGGGCCGGCAAGCATGTTGCTTGTACCGTACCCATGGCCACTAAGGTGGATGAATGCCGTGCTATTGTAGCAGCTGTAAAAGAAACGGGCCTCACGTATATGATGATGGAGACGGTGTTGTACAGCCGTGAGTTTTTGTTTGTGAAAGAGATGTACGATAAAGGTGAAATGGGACGTATCCAATTTCTTCGTGCATCACACCAACAAGAGATGAGTGCCTGGCCGGGATACTGGGAAGGACTTCCCCCAATGCATTATGCCACTCATTGTGTTGGGCCGGTGTTGGGACTAACGCGAGATCAGGCAGAGTATGTTTCCTGTTTCGGTTCCGGCAGGATCACTGAAAATTTAATTCCTAAATACAACTCGCCCTTCGCGATAGAAACATGTCATATCAAATTCAGAAACTCTGATTTGTCGGCAGAAGTAACACGCTCCTTATTTAATACAGCACGACAGTACCGCGAAAGTTTCGATGCCTATGGCTCGAAGAAATCATTCGAGTGGACACAAATAGAACACGAGCAACATGTTATCCATACAGGCGAAACACCTTCGCGGGTAAATGTTCCTGATTATGGACACCTGCTCCCAAAGGAAATTGCATCATATACAACAGCAGGTGTGTATGACTCCGAAAGCAATCAGCACCTTTCATTTATACAGGGTGCTGGCCATGGCGGATCTCATCCGCATCTGGCTCATCAATTTCTCATGGCGTTGGTGGAAAAAAAACAACCATATCCCAACGCACAGCAATCGGCCAACATAACCTGTGTGGGCATCCTGGCACATGAATCGGCTATGAAAGGAGGCGAGATAATAAAACTTCCAGAGTTTACTTTTTCTTGAGAATTAAAATTAAAGCCTGATGACAAGAGAAACCCCTCGCGAACTTTTTGACAAAGGCTTCATAACCGAGGATCAGTTTAAAAGGATTGAGGTCATCACTTCTGGTAAAGTGGTTTCCGTTTTTTATGAACTGCGCACCTTGCTCTATCTCGGGGTGATGTTATTTACTACTGGAGCCGGCATGCTCATCTATCAGAACATTGGTGACATCGGCCACATTGTAAGCATCATCGGGCTTACTGTTTTAATGGCAATTTGTTATTGGTATGTTTTTAGACAAGCAATGGATTATTCGCACGGGGTTACAAAAGCTCCATCACCCTACTACGATTATGTTTTACTATTAGGCAGTTTGCTCTTTGTATCAATTCAGGGCTACCTTCAATTTCAGTACCAGGCGCTGGATGATCACCTGGGTTGGAGCACCCTTATTACGGCCGGTTTCTTTTTCTTTACGGCCTATCGTTTTGATCATCTCGGAATTCTCTCATTGGCTATTACAGCTCTGGCGTCTTTCTGGAGCATTACGATTTCGCCACAAAAATGGTATAGTGGCTATTTTTTTCCGGATCAAACCTGCATATAACAGCGATCGTATTTTCTGTTTTGGTTGGCACTGTTGCATTCCTTTTGGATAGAAGAGAAATAAAAAAGCATTTCACTTTCACTTATCTGAATTTCTGCATGCTAATCTTTTTTGCGGGCTGCGTTGCTGGACTTTTTATCGATGAGCCGGTATACCTGATCTATGTGTTACTAATTTATGGGGGCTGTTACTTTGCATGGCATCAGGCGAAGGTAAAAAAGTCATTTCTATTTTTGCTTTACGCATTTCTGGTAGGATATATCGCCACCACATTCGTGCTGGCGGATACCATTTTTGATGCTGAACCCAGTCTTTGGTTCTTATACTCTATCCTTTCGTGCGGAGGCTTTATTTATTTTGTGGTTAAGTACAGAAATTTTTTCAAGCAGGCATGAAGAGCGCGTATCATCAGCCATGGGTTTATAATCTTTCTGTTATTAAGGATGCGAAACGTTGGCTAAAACATGATCTTATATCGCAGGAACAGTTTGATAAAATAAGTGAAGAATATAAAACTCCATTTTATCATCCTAACCTGATTATTCGCATTCTGCTTTTTATTGCTACGCTACTTGCTATCTCGGGAATAACAGGTCTACTCGGATTGATGTTTGCCGATACAGGCCAGACAGCTATTTCTATTTTGTGTATTCTGTATGGTATCGGGTCTTTTGTTATGCTCGAAAAAGTGTTTATTAATAAAAATCATTACAAATCGGGTGTTACAGAAGCCATTTTGTATCATTCCATTGGCTTCACGATAGGGGGTGTTGCAGGCCTTACGGATTTCAACAGCCCACAACTGATACTGATTGCCTGTTTGTTAGGGTTCGCCTTTGCAGCAATACGTTATCTTGATTTGCTTACAACCATTGGGGCTGTTGCCTCCTTAGCAGGACTCCTGTTTTACAATTGCTTTGAAGCAGGTGGAATTTTTAAACAGATCATACCCTTTGTATTTATCTTAACTTTTTCACCAGCCTACTTCCTTACAAAAAAATTGCAAAAGCGTGGTGATTTATCCTTATGGAGCAACAACTTACTTGTCGTGGAGTCGCTCAGTTTGTTGTTGATTTATGTTAGTGGAAATTATCTGGTTGTGCGTGAACTGAGCGTAAATTTGATGGACCTTACTTTGGAAGGCAGCAATGATATACCATTTGCATTTCTGTTTTACTTTTTCACTGTGATTATACCATTAACCTATTTATATTTTGGAATTAAGAATAAGGATAGCGTGTTGTTACGTGTGAGCCTGATCGTAGTTGCCATTTCAGTCTTTACTTTCAAATACTACAGCCCTGGGCACACGGAAATTACATTAACCCTTGCTGGCACTGTGTTAATTGCAATAGCCATTTTATTAATGCGCTACCTTAAAACAATGCGTGGTGGTTTTACACGCGAAAATCTTTTGGCGCACTCATGGGGAAACATGAACGTAGAAGCTATTCTGATCTCTCAGACAATGGGTGGTAATCAAACAATTAGGACAGATCAGGAAACAGGAGGTGGGGGTGCCTCTGGCGGTGGAGGAGCAAGTTCAGGCTTCTAGAATTTTCATTCACCTTGATTGGTTAATCAGCTTTCCAAACTAATAGCCCTTCTTTCCCTTCCTGATAAAAATCCGGACACTTTCCATCGCCCTTTCCGGTAAGTCCGCCACTGGGCGAACAAATCAAGACACATTGCGATGAATAAACCGAAATGTATTGATCACAACAATCGGGAACAACCAAAAACACAGGTTGATCCTGATAGGTATAACGCCATACTTCTGTTGGTTGTGGATCTTTTTGGATAAGGTCCTTCACGCAAGCGGGTGCATCAATTGAAATATTATTAGGATCGCAGCTATGTAGCAGTGTTGTAAGTACAATGAAAGACGACACTAAAACCTTCATACTTATTCTGCGGGGGTTAAGACTTCTTCCTGGCAAGTGATCTTTACAATCTTTCCCACCATGCAAATACTGGCAGCATCCGGAATTTCTTCATAGCCAATGCGAACCTGTTTGCCATCAACCCATTGAAAATTATAAAGTGGATTTTCAGTAACCTCTTTCGGAAGAGGCGGAGTGCCACAATATCCAAGCATTTGAGGTTCAAGCCTTGACCCATCTGCCAGCTCAAACACAAACCCACATCCATCCAGTCCTGTAAGATCTTTTACGGTGGCCAGCACAGTGTTGTCGCAGGTAATAACCACAGGCTGCTCCTCTTCGCAATTGATGAAAAGGAAAGACAGGGCAACTAATAATGAGGAGGTGCAAGTTTTCATAAGCAAATTCAAATTTACAAAGATTAGACACAAGATTTTAGGCGAGGGTTGGAATCAAAAAGTAAGAATATCACCCTTCAAGCGGGTTGTGGAATAGTCTAAAACAATCTTGTTTGATTTCTCACCCACATTCGCTAATCTCAAAATTATTAAACCTAAATCTGTATGAAAATTTGTTTCAGGAAGCTGCAGGCAATTTGCATTGGTCTGTTTCTGGGCCTCAATCTATCAGCTCAGGCTCCGTCTGCTGACAAGGCCTTGAAAAATATGAAATGGCGACCGATTGGTCCGGCTAATATGGGCGGACGGACTACCGATATTGAGGGAATTCCCGCGGATCCCACCACCTTTTACATTGGCGGTGCCGATGGTGGTATTTTTAAAACGACCAATGGTGGCGTAACGATGACTTCGCTATTTACTGATCAACGGGCTTATTCGATTGGCGACATAGCAATCGCGCCTAGCGACCATGAAGTGATTTATGTAGGCACGGGTGAAGGTGATCCGCGCAACAGCGTTGGATACGGATATGGTGTTTATCGGTCCAACGATGGCGGAAAAACCTGGCAGCATTTAGGTTTAGAAAAAACAGACCGCATCAAACGTATTGTGGTTGATCCAAAGAATCCGGACGCAGCTTGTGTGTGTGCAATGGGGCGTGAGTGGGGCCCAAATACAGAGCGCGGAGTGTTTCGAACAGAGGATGGCGGAAAGACCTGGACGAAAGTTTTATACATCGATGAAAACACGGGCTGTTCTGATATTACCATTGAATGGAACAATCCACGGATTATGTATGCCGGCATGTGGACCTTTCGCAGAAAGCCCTGGCGTTTTGATGACAGTGGTGAAAAGACTGCACTATATAAAACTACGGATGCCGGAAAGACCTGGAGCAAGATCTCACATAAAAATGGTTTGCCCGATAAACCCATGGCACGCATTGGAGTTTCTATCGCGCAAAGCCAACCCAATACAGTTTATCTAATCACTGAATTTAAAGAAGGAGGCACACTCTTCCGCTCCGATGATCGGGGTGATAGCTGGAGAATGGTAAATGATGATCGCGAGATTAACTTCAGACCTTTTTATTATAGCGATGTAAAAGTTGATCCCTCAAACCCAGAAGTTGTTTACACCTTATCAGGCGGATTGAATAAATCAACGGATGGTGGCCACACCTTTAAAGGCATTGCCAATGGGCAGCATGGTGATAACCAGGGATTGTGGATTGATCCGAAAAACTCTAACAGGGTATTGAGTAGTGATGATGGTGGGTTCCGAATTTCCTACGATGGATTTCAAACCTTTCAAACAATCAACAATGTTGAGTTGTCACAATTCTATCAACTCTTTCTTGATAATCAGGATCCCTATTTTCTCTATGGAGGATTGCAAGATAATGGTACATGGACCGGCCCTAGTAACTCCCTGCACCGAGTTGGAATTTTAAAAAGAGATTGGAAGCAGATTGCCTATGGCGATGGCTATTATGCAGTACCGATTCCTGGTCAGGAAAATGAGGTGTATGCAAACCTGCAGGGCGGTGTAATTTATCATGTGGATACGAAGACCGGAAATGTTCGTACCATTCACCCCTATCCAAAAATCATTGGCTCAGCGGGTGACGCGATCGAAAATCATAAGTACCGTTTCAATTGGGATTCACCCATTCATGTTTCGCCAAATGATCCGAATACAGTTTATACCGGGGGGAATGTAATTTTCAGAAGTCGCGATAAAGGCTACACCTGGGAACAAATCAGTCCGGATTTGACTACTAATGATAAGTCAAAACAAAAAACCTCGGGCGGAGAAATTTATCAGGACAATACTGCAGCAGAATTTCATTGCACGATTTTAACCATTGCAGAATCTCCCATTCAGAAGGATGTAATCTGGGCTGGCACAGATGATGGCAACATTCAACTTACACGCGATGGTGGCAAGACCTGGACAAATTTGAAAAGCTCAGTTGCCGGACTTCCTGCTTTTTCATGGGTATCAAAAATCCATGCGTCCGAGCATGATGCAGGAACAGCATTCGTAGCCGTGGATCAGCATCGCATGGATGACTACAAAGCCTATGCTTTCATGACAACTGATTTTGGAAAAACATGGACGAAGATTAGTACAGGTTTACCAGAAGATTGGTGTTATGTGGTGCGGCAAGATCCGCATAATGCGAATTTACTTTATGCAGGAATGGAGCATGGAATTTTTACATCATGGGATAAAGGAAAGAGCTGGACAAAAATCAACAACAACATGCCCCCGGTTTCTGTACGCGATTTACGTGTGCATAAACGCGATCGTGATTTAGTAGCAGCTACACATGGAAGAGGCTTGTGGATCATGGATGATATTCAACCACTGGAAGAGTTCAATTCAATAGCTGGAAAGGAAGTTGCGGTATTTACTACCCGTACTGCAACACTTTGGAATTATTACTCATTGATTGAAGAACAGGGCGATCAGGCATATCGCGCAAAAAATCCTGACTTCGGGGCTTACATTAATTTCTATTTGAAGAGCGATCCCAAAGAGGCAATTACAATCGACATCACCGATGTAAAAGGAAATAAAGTGCGAAGTTTAAAAGATACTCTTTCGAAAGCCGGAGTGAATCGTATCGTGTGGGATTTACGCTACACAGAGGAAGACAAACTAAATCATCCTGTAAAAAGTGCCTGGGGAGGATCGCCTTTGCGACCTTTGGTGGCACCTGGAATTTACACAGCCTCTTTAAAAGCCAATGGACAAACTATTGAGACGAAAATTACAGTTCGCGGAGATCCACGCATTAAAATGACAGATCAGGATTTTCAATTAAAAACAGAAACCACACTTGCTTTGCGCGACCAGCTTTCGCACACACACAAGTTGATTAATCGTACAGACGAAGCGTTGAAACAGTTGACAGAATTGAAGCAGCGGATAAAATCGGCCGGGAATGAAGCAGGCATTGATAAAGCTACAAATGACCAGATTGATGAAACTATTAAGAAATTAAAAGAGTATGAGGATGAAATTTTAAGAAGACCACCCCCGAACATGGGGTATCGTCAAAGACCAAGACTTAAAGAGGAAATTTCGGATTTAATGGGAGCTATTGATGATGCAACAGCAAGGCCTACTCAGCCACAACTCGGTCGGCTTACGGAATTAAAGCAAGAAACAGAGGATGCAACCAATCAGCTAAACAGGATTGTTAATGAGAACATCCTTCCCATCAATGAAAAAGTGAAAAACCTGCCGCAGGTAGTAATAGAAAAAGGCGATAAGAAATTGTAATCTTGATAAATGAATAATTGAGAAACGAATGAAAAAATTACTAACCCTTCTTTTTGTATTTATAAGCACGGTAGCGATTTGTCAAAAGCAAAAGACCACTGTCAATCCAAACAAAACAACGGTTATACAATCCGTTGATAAGCATCAACAGGAATTGATTTCTGTTAGTGATAAGATT
>JBEBJH010000253.1:0-6493 GCA_040079965.1 Cyclobacteriaceae bacterium | reverse complement strand
GCTTTGCCTTGCAGATTGATGGTGAAACCTTTCTTAAGTCGGATGAATTTCCCCATGAGTAAACGGCAATATTAGTTTAGATCGGGGCAAAATTAGCAATTAAATCCTACCGGCAAAGAGTTGTAGAAACAAAGAATTTATAATGAAAAGTAGCTTTTTCCTGATTGTCTAAGCCTGCCGCTTTACGGGTCGGATCATCTTAGTCAGAGCCATCCGGATCACCTCGTCCACCTGCTCATCAATCGTAATATGGGTAGTGTCTATACCGATTGCGTCCTCTGCTTTAACCAATGGGCTTTCAGCCCGATTACTATCAAATTTATCACGCTTCTCCAGGTTCTCGATTATAGCATCAATGTCAACAAGGTCCTCACGCTCCAAAAGTTCCTTTTGCCTGCGAAAGGCACGAACGAGGATATCTGCAGTTAAAAAGATTTTCAACTCCGCTTCAGGAAAAACCACTGTCCCGATATCCCGGCCGTCCATCACAACTCCCCGGTCTTTGGCCAATTTACGTTGCTGATCCACCATCGCTACCCGCACAGATTTAATAGCGCTAACCTGACTAACAAACTCAGAGACTTTCATTTTCCGGATGCTCTTTTCAACATTAATCCCATTTAAGAAGGTTTCTGTTATTCCTTTTGCATTCACCATAAATGAAATCCGAATTTCCCGTAAAGCCTTATCTACCTCCTTAGGATTAGTAATGGCTACATGATGTTCGAGAAAATAATGGGTAACTGCCCGATACATTGCTCCGGAATCAATGTATTTGTAATTCAATTCTTTGGCTACTTCCCAGGCGGTTGTGCTCTTGCCACATGCAGAATATCCATCAATTGCAATGATAATCTTTCTCATGGTTAACAGTCTTTTAGAGGACACGGCATGGGCTTATTGGGATCCGGCTTTTTGTACTTGGGTTTATAGGAACCCCGTTGATTACTGGCGCAGGCAGTCAATAGAACGATAATAAGCAATGTTAAAATTCTTGTCTTCAAAATCCTGAAGTTGGTTCGATCAAATTTATAGTAAGACAACAATCGGCCAAAGCACTTTTCGATAAATTAACCGGGTTGATTTCCATGATAGCTCATTTTAAAACCGATTTTCTGGCCTGCGCCTAATTCCTGAGTCTTTTCCGTTTTCTGAAACAGGGTAATAAATTGCACTTGCGGAAAGGGTGGTGCCATTAAATCATTTTCAATTGCGATGGTCAAACTCAATTTGACAATCGTGTTTAGGTCCAACTCGCTGATCGGTTTTTCGGAAATAGCGCTAAACAAGAAACCTAATTGCCCCTCGCCTTCAACTAAAAAACGACTTTCGTGATTGATTAAGACCCGGGCGATTAAATAACCTGGATCATTCATCCGATTGTACTTGATAGAATCTGACATGAAATTATAAATCATGATTTGGCCAAAGTAGCGATTTACTTCTTTCTCACGCATGTAATCAGACTTCATTACTGCATGCTCATCGTCAAAAGTTACTACGTTAGTGTGAAGCACAAAAATCAACAAGTCACCAGCCAGCTTAACATGAAATTCATGTTCATTGATTATTTTGAAATCAACCGTTACATCTTCATCACCTGGTTTTACCTTTTTCTTCAGCTCATTAATAATCCGCTTGGATTCTTTAGACAAAACAGAAAAGGCTGATAACAGGTTTTTGTAAGTAACTTGCTTGGCCGTTGATTTACTTTCGAGCAAATGTTGGATATGTTCCAGCGGATCTTGTTGGCTGTTCATGATAAAAAGATTAGTTTAGTAAGTTGAAAAAATAAATCGGTTATGGAAACAAATCAGGAAGGAAAAGGGGAAAAGTTTTTTAAAGACTTTGGTAAAAAACTAGATCAGTTTCTGGTAGAGTTAAAAGATGCAGGAACACGTGCGGAAACTGACATGCAGAGTAAGTTTGATGAATTAAAAGTGGCCGCAGAAAAGCTGAAAAAGGAAGCCGAAAACAAAGAGCGCTGGAAGGAAGTCGAAAATTCGCTTAAGAAAGCTGGCTCAGAATTAGAAAATGCTTTTAAAACGGCCTTCAAGAAAAAAGAAAATCAATGATTCTAGATGCTTGACGCTGGATGCATTTAATCTAGCAGCAAGCACCTAAATCTTAACAGTCTTCCACCTTCCTCTTCGGAAAATAATAATGGCTGCGGTGGCCATCAATGTTTCGGCAAGGACTATAGCAATAAATACTCCTTTGGGGCCCCAGTCAAACTGCATAGTTACCAGATACGCAAAGGGTATTTGAAATACCCAAAAACCAAACACATTCAGGATTGTAGGGGTGTATGTATCTCCGGCACCATTTAATCCTTGAACTACTACCATGCCATAGCCATAAAAAATATAGCCAAGACTTACATAGCGCAACGCCTGAGTCCCATAATACAACACTTCAGTTTGCTGCGTAAAGATGCCAATGATAGAAGGTGCTATGGTGAGAAAAAGAATCATTACAAATGTCATCACAAAAGCATTTAAATAAGCGGCCCGCCACACCGAAGTTTCGGCACGTTCCGGTTGCTTTGCTCCAAGGTTTTGTCCCACTAAAGTCGCGCCCGCATTGGCCAGTCCCCACGAGGGCAATAGGGTAAAAATAAATACCCGGATAGCAATTGTATAACCTGCCACGGCATTATCACCAAAGGTTGACATCAACTTCATCAAAAAGATCCAACTGGCCGACCCAATAATAAACTGTAGAATGCTGCCACCCGAAACCTTTATGACATTAAAAATAATTGCAGACCGGATCGCCAGATTATTCCAACGAATCTTAATTATGCTTAGACCTGTGAACAGAAAATACAACTGAAATAAAACTCCAATTCCGCGACCAATATTAGTTGCAATAGCGGCACCCTCAACACCCATGGCGGGGATAGGTCCCCAACCAAAAATGAAGATTGGATCCAGAATAATATTTAGAACGTTGGCCAATAACAAGGCCTTCATCGCAATGGCCGCATTACCGGCACCACGAAAAATAGCATTAATTAAAAAGAGTAACGTAACTGTGTAATTGCCGGCAAACATCCAGAAAGCATACGAAGAGCTTGTGGTAATCACATCGTTTGAAGCGCCCATCAACCGGAGAATATCCCTATAAAAAAAGATACCCACCATGCTAATAATAAACGATACTCCTAAACCAAGATAGATTGCCTGCACAGCCGCTCGACTTGCGCCTTCCTTATCGTGTTCACCAACCCTGCGAGCCACAATAGCGGTGGCACCCATCCCCAGACCCATGGCAAGAGAATACAAAATACTTAAGACTGACTCTGTATAGCCCACGGCAGCTACTGCATTGCTGTCGTTGAGTTTGCTTACAAAAAATATATCAACCACGGCAAAAATGGATTCCATACCCATTTCAACAATCATAGGAATTGCCAATAGAAAAATGGCTTTATTAATACTACCAGAGGTAAAATCCTGTTCAGACCCCTTAAGGGCCTCTTTGAATAAACGGAATAATGAAGCGGTTTTAGTTAAAGCTGCTTTCATGAGAAAACTGAATTTAATGAATTGAACTGGTAAGGGCCGCAGAGGGCAAAGACATTTGGAACGTAACCAAAAAATTCAACTGTATCCTTTACATGAAGGACGTCTGCACAGGTGAATCAGAATACCAAGATCATAGTTCGTTGTAATTTCAGACTAAATATCACGGAAAAAGTAGAATTAAGTTACATTCCTAAACAACTTTATTAAAGATTTTTAACGGAAAGCTGATTCAACGCTGATTTTTTAAAAGCCCGCCCAAAAGGCAACTCCTTTCCATTTAGTTCAATTCCGTCACTTGAGATGGTCTTAACCCATTTGCTATTAATAATGAAGGAGCGATGAATACGAACAAAAGGTGGAGCGGGAAGCTTTTCTTCAAGGGTTGAAATATTCTCGCGTGTGACCAGTATCATGTCCTTCAGATGCACCTTCACATAATCATCCAGGCTTTCGATATAAAGTATTTCCGACTCACTCACCTTATGGATCTTTCGGTCGGCTTTGATATGAATAAAACGGCCTTCATCATTAGAAATTGATACCCCCGAAGTAACTTTTGCAAGTTCTCTGTCAAAAAATTTATTTACCGATTTCAGTAAGCGCTCAAATGAAATGGGTTTTAAGAGGTAATCTATCACGTTAAGGTCAAATGCCTCGGGCGCATAATCGCGAAACGCTGTAGTTAGAATAATAGCTGGCGGATTCCTTAATGCGCTTACAAACTGAAGGCCTGTCATTTCCGGCATCTGAATATCCAGAAATATCAAATCGACTGATTTAGTGCGCAACAGGTTGGCCGCTTCAATAGCAGTGCCACACTCACCCACCAACTCAAGGCCTTCAATCTTTGAGGTATGCGATGCTATTAACTTACGGGCAAAAGGTTCATCGTCAACAATCAGGTATTTGAACTCCATTTCTATTGATTCAGAATCAAGGTAACTGAAAATTCACCGACTTTATTCACAACCTCCATCGAATACTCACCTTTATACAAATGACCAAGCTGGCTCTGCAGATTTTCAAGACCAATCCCATTTCCTGGCTTTGTACTAATTGCGCTATTGCTGATTGAAATGAATAACCTATTCTCTTTCCCCGCTACTGTAATATTAATCCATGCTTTACCTGCGATAGGCATTACGCCATGCTTAAAAGCGTTTTCAATTAAGGTAATCAAGACCATCGGGCCTATCTCATACTTGTTCAAATCTCCTGAAAATTGTGTGGTTACCTGAACCCGATCTTCATAGCGCAATAACTCTAAGGCAATATAATTTTCCACTTGCTTTAATTCCTTTTCGAGTGGAACAAACACGGATTTTCCAGTGTGCATTACATAATCCAGAATTTCGCTTAACTGAAGAATAGCCTGGGGGGCTTTGTCCGATTTTTCTGTAGTGAGATAATATAGATTATTCAACGTGTTAAATAGAAAATGAGGATTAAGTTGAGCTTTCAGAAACTTCAACTCTGATTCTACCCGGGCATGCATCAATTTCTGATAATCTTCTTTAGACTGGCGCCAATGCAGTAACATTTTGATGGCAACTCCAAAGAACACTACCATCAGCAATGAGGTGAGTAAGAAAAAAATATCAATGGAAGCCGGGCTCATCTCCTTGATTCGCACTTCTGCCATGACAAGGAAGGTAAGCATGGCAATCATCATTTCCAGAAAGAGCGAACCCAGCAGGGTGTAGATAAAATACAAAATAAATAAACCATATCGCTCCTTCATGAGATAACGTGGAACGAGATAATAATTCAAGAAATAAGTAGTGCCAATCGTTACCGGCATCAATAATCCCACAAAGAAAAAAGTCTGCACGTAGTTGCTGTTTTCCCGCCCAAAGAAAACAACATAGAGGGCAAGAATCAGCAGCCAAAACAAACCATGGATTACCCACCGCTGCCGAGTAAAGAGATAATCCAACAATAGTTCAATCCGTTTCATTAGCCTGCATAATTAGGAAAAAACTCCCATTTCAAATCTTAAGTAGATTCAAAGGGTCATAAACGATGCCCTTTCGACCGAAATTGGAACCCTTTCACCGTAAGCCATCAACATGGATGAGAATCCTGCCATAAGTTATTAAACGGTCAACAAAATAAATTTTGCTGTATTTAAAGTATTAAGCTTGCCTTAACAAAACCAAAAACTAAACTTTAATATTATGCTGATAGCAACATTATCTGAGTTGTACTCATGGGGTGGAACAATATGGATGCACCCAATTACTTTTCTATTCCTTATAAACATTGGAATTTTTGCTTTTATTCTAATATCCATTTTTACAAAGAAACAATTTCCAACAAAATGGATTGATGCAACAAAACAAATAGCGGGGTTAGCTCTTGCATGGGGAACATTCTCAACGATTGTGGGGCTTTTTCAGGCTTTTGATGCTTTAGAGAATTCAAAAGACATTATTCCATTTCAGATGATCATGGGTGGATTAAAGGTAGCTCTGATTACAGCACTATATGGACTAATTGTTTTTTGTATTTCTCAATTAGCGTATATTATTTTTAAATTAATTGCTCGCCAACCGGGCTGATTTAATTTTTGAGGCAAAACTTGAACTATTAAAATTATGCCAGTAGCTACATTATCCGAATTATACTCGTGGGGTGGAACCCCCTTTATGCAGATACTTTCATTGCTTTTTTTAGCAAACATTATCATCTGCTTCTACATATTAATCTCCATAATTCAGAAGAAACAGTTCAATAGTAAGTGGCTAGAAGTAATTAAACAAATTGGTGGATTTGCGGTTGGATTTGGAACCTTCTCAACACTAATTGGATTATTCTTTGCTTTTGGTGCACTTGAAGAATCTCAAGAGGTTATTCCCTTCCAAGTAATAATGGGTGGATTAAAAGCTGGACTTATTGGGATACTATATGGATTGATAATTTTCTGTACTTCACTATTCGCTTACATCCTGTCTCTTATACAC
>JBEBJH010000020.1:0-31819 GCA_040079965.1 Cyclobacteriaceae bacterium | reverse complement strand
CGTTCTCTCCACCCCAATCATCCTGATAGTTGTCACTTTCATACACCTTGCCCCCCCACCGGTTATAGATTACCACTTGAGCAATCAATGATGAAGCCGATAACCTTTTACCACCATACAGAATAGTGAACGTATTATTTTCAGGAAATTCATCCGGTGTAATTACATTGGGAACCTTCAATTCGTAAATGGGCAGTGACACGCTTTCTTCATAAATGCAAGATTCCTTTCTGCCTAGCAACCTGACATTGAATATTCCATCTTCTGCAAAAACATGATTGGTAACGTCTAAGTCAGAAGTAGTACCATCTCCAAAATCAAAAAATACTTCTTCGGTCGGGTCTGTTAGGCTTTTCACTTCCAATGCAGGTCGCGAAAAACAATCGTACACCTTGAAATACTCAAATTTCAGATCGATGCCTGGGATGACTTCAATACTGACGGTGTCCTTTTTAATACACCCATTTGCATCTGTAATTGTAACCAGATATCCATCGTCATCCTTTGGATTAACTAAGGGCGCTGCCAGAGTTGATGTAAAAGACTTATCCCAGTTCTCCCACGTATACGTTACTCCTCCGGTAGCAATCAATCTTGCCCCGGCATCAAAGCACATAACCTGATCGGGCCCGGCAAAGCCCGCTGGTTTTGAAACAATTACATTGGTGAATGTCGAATCCTTTCCCACGCAGGTGCCAATATCAATCGCTAATAATTTCACACGATACGTTCCGGGCTCTTTATAGGCATGCATGATAAAGGTAGTATCCTGCTTTACCAGTTGACCCCCATCTCCAAAATCCCATTCATAAAACTGGCCACCTGTACTTTTATTCTGAAAGACGATTGGATCGGGTAAACAAATTTTGTTTAAACCTGGCATATCCAACCCGACAGAATTAGTTTGAATCCGGGCTTTAAGCGATGACAAGTCAAACTTGAAGGCAGCGTTGTTACAATTCAAACTTTTATTTTGTCGGCTCCACGCACCTGAAGTCGTTGGGAAATCATCAAACCCACCGCCACAGCCCGCACAAACAGCATGATAAACAATTCCTCCTTTATCAAATCGACTAGTGCCCCCATCCACATGCGTGGGCGATTGATTTCCACCTAAGAAGGTAGCATACAAAAGCTCCGAAGCATCATCCGTAAGAACTATAAAATAAAAATCCGAACCTGCAGTGGTTTTCTGAAATGCATCTGCGGTGACAGGCATCCCAAGAGTGCTACTATTCCAAAACCCACGGGAAATATTTATAACACCACCCCATCCACTCATATAGATGTTATTACAATCATTAACCAAAAATGCAGTTGGCGAAATATCCGGAATACCTCTGCCAGCACCAAAAACCGTGGAGAACTTGAGTGAAGAAAGTCCATTGTCAAACTTCTGTAAAAATTGGCCACTATTAGCGTTTGAGTAAACTCCTACTGTTACCGGAAAACTTCCCGAGGTTTGTCCATACACATAAACATTTTCATCATTGTCCAGATCAATGAAGTACACCTGATTAAATGTAGAGGTACCTGTGTAGGTGGAAGCAAGTGTTTCTGATCCATCTCCTTTGATTTTGGCTATCCAACCATCCACTGAGCCCCCATAGATTGGTTGATAAACATCAACTGTTGTTGGGAAATTTGAGCTTGAACTTCCTCCTGCAACAAACAAATCCCCTACCACATCAATCTTTATTGTGTGTGAAGCATCAGCGGCACTGCCGCCTAAAAATGCAGCCCAGATAATCTGAGTTAAATCTGCATTGAGATGAATTATGAGTGCGTCCGTTTCTCCTCCATTATAGGAAAGACCAAAACTATTCCCGGCAGGAAAATCAAAGGAAGAAGTTACAGAGCTTATATATATGTTTCCGCTAGGATCGGTAATAATGTCGCCACGTAACTCATCGCCATAGTTTGCCACCAACGGACTAATTTGAGGATTTAACCCATCGTTGGCTGAACCACCCAGGTAAGTACTTGACAGCAATTGACTCCCATCGGCACTAATTTTTGCAACAAATAAATCCGAACCGTTGTTATACGAAATTACATTGGCTTCGAAGGTTCCACCATTATATGAATTATCAAGGGCTCCATTCGTTGTTGGGAAATTGGAAGAACTGGTAGTACCCAATACCAATAATTCATTTTGAGAATTCATCACCAGACTATGGGGAGATTCGTTGTTGGTGCCACCCAGGTAGGAGGCATATAACAATTTTTGGCCTGCAGAATCATATTTTAAAATCGCCACATCATAGGCACCTCCATAATTAATCTGAAAGGTACCTGTGGTTACTGGAAATGTTCCACCTAAATTGTGATTGGTGACACCTGATGAATACAGCGTGCCATGCTCTCCAGGTGTTGCCGTACTTCCCCAATTGTCAGCCGTTGAACCTGAATAGGTAGAGAAGATCAGCAATGGATCGACTACTAACGGGTAACAAGCATCATAGGATTCCGGAAAATAGAAACTTACGTGATCGTTTTTCAAAACGTACTCACACTTTACATAAATCTTTTCACCATCAATAAACTGATAGGCCACAGGTTTCTTTTCATAGAAAGTAAACTTGGAGGCATTCACCACAAGATCTCCTGCTTCCAGACTGACCTGGTCGGCACCTGAGTATTGAAAAACAATTTGTGAGGGATCAGCACCAGCCGCCAGGTTAAAGTCATACTTCACATGATTGCCTTGCGAGTACACTTTTAGATCAATGCCCGTGTAAAATTCCCTGTAAAGAACACCTTCATAGGCCGAGACAAATGAGCTCCATGCGGACTCATCGCGACCCAAAAAATAATTATAGTACTCGGGAAGTTTTCCAAACGGAACCGGCATTGAAGCTCGGGTAGAAGCTGCAAATGAAACCTGAACCCGGTGTGCCTGAATCTGCAAATCCGATTCAGCTATTGAGGATTCATTCTCCTGATGATGACCTTGTTCATGTAACTCATGTAATCGTTGCTGATCAACAAACGTATAAGCAAAGCCTCCGGGCAACAACTGCATGGTTCCCCCTGGTATATTTGCAGAGAACAGAATTTGTTCTGGCCACTGACACTTATTCTCAATGAATTTTATATTGGGTGGACCGGCCCAGACCGTAAAACAAAAAGAAAGGGCAAAAGCTGAAAGAATTACCCTAATTGTTACCCACACACACATGGTTACAAGTTAACTCTCCTTTCGTAATACTTGCAAGGGTGGCGTTGAGATAACTTCCCGCGAATTCCACCAGCCAATAAAGACGGTAAGTATTATTACACCTGCCGAGATAATTGCCAATTCTAAAACGTTAACCGAGAACTCAACTTCGAAGAAAAACTTGGTTAATAACCACCCTCCGCCCAACGAAAGGGCCATGCCCGTGATCGCTGAAAAGATTCCAACATAACCATACTCAATAAGAGTAATCTTCATGATCTGACTTGTGCGGGCACCGATTGTTCGCAGAAGTACATTTTCTTTTATGCGCGCAAACTTACTGTTCATCACGGCCCCTGCCAAAACCACCAGACCCGTTACAATACTGAACAAAGCCAGAAAGCGAACTACCAAGCCGACCTTACTAAAGAGTTCATCTACGGTACTTAAAATCAATCGCAGGTCAATGAGTGAAACATTGGGAAATCCGAAAACAAGTTCTTGCTGAAATTGAACTGCATTCTCGGGCTTATTCACACGGGTAGCGGCCACCCAAATCTGAGGTGCATTCTCTAACACTCCCGTTGGGAAAACAAAAATAAAATTAGGTGGGTCCTGCGGCCAATCTACCTTACGAATGCCGCTGATGAACGTTTTGATTGGAACGCCCTGCACATCGAACATGAGTGAATCGCCAACACCAACTTTTAACGTTTCCTGCATTCCATCGGAAATACTAACCCAAACGGAATCAGCACCCTTTTTCAAAGATTGAATTTCTCCTTTGATCAATTCTTCTGAGGCATGCAGACTGTCGCGATAGGTAACTCTGTATTCGCGCGTCATAGCCCAATTGGGAATCCTCATTGAGTCACTTCTTTGCAGCACCTTATTAATCGAATCTCTTTTCTTGAGCTCTTCAATGGGTACGCCTCTGATCTCACTTAATCGACAAGTAACGATTGGCACAACCTGATTTACCGGAAGATTGTGTTTGCTGATTAGCTTCACTACCTCATCCTTCTGACTCGATTGAATATCAAATAAAATCGTATTGGATTGATTTGTATTTCCCTTGAATTCAACCTGATTGAGTAAACTGCTTTGGATAATATTCAGGGTAGCAATGATGAATGCACCCAGCCCAATGGTAACCAATAACACTTGCGTCTGATTATTAGGTCTGAATAAATTCGAAAGGGCATGACGAAAAATGAATGTACTGTTTTTAGGAAAATATCTACGCACCAAAAACAGCAAGGCCATGGCCACAAGCATAAGACTCCCTAGCGCCAGTACCAGTCCTAATGAAAACAATCCACCTGAAATGAAACTACGGGTCTGGTAAGCGGCCGCTAAAATGGGAAATAGACCAATCAGAAAAATGGTAAACCATTTAGTTTTTGAGAAGACTTTATCGGATGTAAAATCAGCCCGCAATACTGACAAGGGCGGCACAAAACGCACTGCAACCAACGGAAGAATGGAAAAAAGAATAGAGACCAATGTTCCCACAAAAACTCCTTCGGCAAAGGCACGCCATGAAATTCCAAATTGTAGTTCAACGGGTAAATACTCACCAAACGCAATGGGTATTAATTGTTGGATGCCCACCCCTAACATGGCACCTATCACACTGCCGAAAAAACCGAGCACAAAAATCTGGATGAAATAGATATTGAATGCCTGCCAGCCCGAGGAACCAACACACCGCAACACAGCCACCTCCTCCCGCTTCTCGCGAGCATAGATATGAACAGAACTTGCAACTCCAATACATCCTAAGATCAGGGCAACAAAAGCCAATAAGGAAAAGAACCGATACACGGACCGAAAACCGTCACCCAAATCATCCTTTCTTTCTTCCACCGTATCATAGGAGTACCCCAGCTTTTCATTCAATGGTTTAATAATATCAATCGTACTTTGAGTTTGCTTTTCTGACACAGTCTTTACATAAAGACTGTAGTTGATCCGACTACCAAACTGAACAAGCCCGGTAGAATCAAGGGCCTTTAACGAAATGTAAACAGCCGGAGCCAACGTGGCCGTAAGTGCTCCGCCTCCAGGAAATTTTTCTACAACACCTGCTACTTTAAAATTCCGGGTACCAATCTTAATCGTATCTTCAGAACTTACCTGGTACTGTCGTGCCAGGGATTCATCCAACATGGCATACTCACCTGACTTCACTAACTCGTATGCATTGGCTGGTTGGGTAACTAATTCACCATAAAATGGAAACTCTCCTTCCAGGGCAGTAAGTTTTATCAGGCGGCTTTGTTTCGTGTTCATGAACATCACCATCGATGCCATATCCGCATCTTTCGCCAATTTTCGGTTGGCAGTATCCAGTTGATCAATATAATTTTTATCAAAAGGTTTATTACTGTTTACCACCAGGTCGGCACCGAGCAACTCTTTGGCATTCTTATCCAGTTCATCCTGCATTACATAGTTGAGCGATCCGATGGCTACTACTGCGGCAATACCAGTGATTAAGGAAGCTACAAAAAGAAAAAGTCTTGAAAAGTTATGGCGGCCATCGCGCCACGCCATCGACCAAACCCATCGATCACGAAAAATCGACCGAACCTCGCGTTTAATTTTAATGATATAGTCTATCATGCCAGGTTCAGGATCCGTTCGTTCACTAATTTTCCACCCTTCATTTGAAGAATTCGTTCAGTCTTCTCAGCCAATTCAAGGTTATGGGTAACAAGGATCAACGTTGTTTTCTCTTCCCGGTTCATACCAAAAAGTAAGTCTACTATCTGATTGGCATTTTCTTCATCGAGGTTACCTGTAGGCTCATCGGCAAACAAAATTCGTGGCGAAGTAATAAAGGCACGGGCCAAGGCTACGCGCTGTTGTTCACCACCCGATAATTGAGAGGGGTAATGACTAAATCGTTCACTCAACCCTACCCGGGCTAGCAAGTCCTTTGCTTTTGAAGCAACATTCCTTTCTCCACGAAGTTCCAGGGGCACCATCACATTTTCCAATGCAGTTAACGTAGATAACAGTTGAAAATTCTGAAAGACAAATCCAACATACTGATTCCGGATGTAAGCACGGTCGTCTTCCCCCATCTTGTTTAATTTAAAACCCATCAAAGAAATTGAACCCGAAGACGGCACATCCAGACCCGCACAAAGACCCAGAAGGGTGGTTTTACCGCTGCCGGAGGGTCCTATGATCGACAGACTTGTACCCTGAACAGCTTCAAAGGAAACATGGTCAAGAACCATTAAATCCTTTTCGGCCGATTTATAAATCTTGGTGAGCCCTTCGGCCTGCAATACGGTTTCTGGCATGATATTTAAGTTAACAGATCAGGAATTAAATCGTTTATTGAGTAAAATTGTTTCAACTAAGATTCCAACCCAGGTAATAATATGTTAGTCGGTAATAAAGCATTGATTATTGTAATTCTTTTGGTATTTAACGCATTCCAAACTCCTAAAGTAATTCTTTTTTTTGGCGATAGCCTGACCGCAGGGTACGGCCTCTCTACAGAAGAAGCATTTCCCGCCCTCCTTGAAAAAGAACTGAATAAGACAGACAAAAAAGTGAAGGTGGTAAATGCGGGACTCAGCGGAGAAACCTCGGCCGGAGGGGTCAGCCGTATCGACTGGATCTTGCGACAACCCATTGATATTTTTGTTTTGGAACTGGGCGCCAATGATGGCTTGCGCGGCTTGCCCATTGAACAAACTCGTCAAAATCTTCAAAGTATTGTCAATAAAGTAAAAGCCAAGAATCCGAATTGCAAAATTGTACTGGCCGGAATGATGGTGCCGCCCAACATGGGCAAGCAGTACACGGATGAGTTCAAGAACATTTACCCAGACCTGGCTCGTAAGAATAATGCTACGCTAATTCCCTTTATTTTGGACGGAGTTGGCGGAATAGAAAAATTAAATCAGGCAGATGGCATCCACCCCACTCCGGAAGGGCATAAGATCATTGCTACTAATCTTAAAAAGGTTTTCGAGAAACTTATCTAGTAGAGTAAACTATATTTTACCGCTAAGGCGCAGAGACGCAAGGACAACTTATTATTTAGTGACTTTGCGGTTAAACTAATTGCCCACTCAATTCTAACTGATGTTACGCAACCTAAAAAGACATTCCCGCAGATCACGCGGATTTTCGCAGAATTAGAAAGAAAAGTCTCAGCGTCAATCTGCGAAATCCGCGGGAAGCAAGTAACGTGCGTAAGCCCAGATTCTAATTTAACTTATTTTTTAATCCCTCGCTGATTACTTCCACCCACTGTGCATACATTTTACCAGATGGATGAAGTCCATCGGCAGCTACCAGCGTGGGATCATCCAGTCCTTTGCGGGAGATCTCCGTAATGTTGAAATAAGAAATCTGATATTTATCGGCTATACGCTTATTGATCTGATTGAATTCATCAATCTGAGGAGTAATTATTTCCTGCTTTGGTTTACCAAAGGGAGTAAAGCCATAGTCAGGAATAGAAACAACAAACACATTCTTGCTTTTTCCTTTTGCAAGTTTGATAGCAGTCTTCAATAAATCCTCAAACTCAATCTCATACTGGGCTGCCGACTTACCCTGATATTGATTGTTAACGCCAATAAGAAGAGAAACGAGATCATAGTCATTGGTAAGATTGGCCGATTTAATCGCACCGTTCAGATCATCAGTACGCCAGCCCGTGGTGGCAATTATCTTTGGGTTAGGGATTTTTAACTTTTGAGCTAATTGATTAGGCCAACGTTCGGCTTCGGCAACACTCTCACCAATAGTATAGGAATCGCCCAAAGCGAGATACTTAAACTCCTTCTTTTGCATAGGAAGAAAAAGGCTGAAGATTAGTAGATAACTTATCACACATTTACAGAGTTAGTCTCAGTGATTTCAAATAAAGTTGGTAATATTATTCCAATAAATAAAAAAATGAAATCTATCATCATCGTTTGCCTGGTACCGATCACCCTTCTCATTTCTTCAAATGCCTTAAGTCAAACCTACTCCTTGCAAAATTGTGAGGTTTCGGTAAAATCCTCCTTTCGGGGATTGTCTGTAGTGGATGATAGTGTTGCGTGGGTCAGTGGCAGCAATGGCTGGATTGGGAGAAGTACCGATGGGGCACGGAATTGGAAATTCAATCAGGTGACTGGTTTTGAAAAACTTGATTTCCGTTCGCTCTATGCGTTCGATTCACAGCGAGCCATTATCGCCAATGCCGGTTCGCCTGCACACATTCTTCAAACAACAGATGGCGGAAACACATGGCAAATCGTTTATCAAAATAATCACCCCGATGCCTTCTTTGATGGCGTTGGTTTTTGGAATGACCGGGAAGGAATGATCTATGGCGACCCGATTGGAGGGCGCATGCTTTTATTGGTTACGAAGGATGGCGGAAATACCTGGAATGAATTACCTGAAGCCCAGCGACCAGCTTTGAAGGAGGGCGAGGCCTCCTTTGCAGCGAGCGGTACCGGTATTCGCTGTTACGATAAATCAACTGTTATGATTGCAACAGGTGGAAAAGTTTCGCGGCTTTTTACATCCGGTAATTCCGGTAAATCCTGGAAAACTGTTGCGCCTCCAATAATACAAGGAGAAAGCAGTACTGGAATTTTCTCTGTTGCCTTTCGGGATAAAAAGAACGGGGTGGTAGTTGGCGGTGATTTTCAAAAGGATTCTTTAAATGTGAAGCACATTCTTCTTACCTCCGATGCCGGTAAAACCTGGACTCCACCAACCTCTCCTACCCGCGGCTATCGCGAGTGTGTAGAGTACATTTCTACCGAAGTACTAATCGCCACCGGACCTTCAGGCACTGACATCTCCATTAATGAAGGAAAAGACTGGCAATCGCTATCCGATGAAAAAGGATTTCATGTGGTACGGAAAGCGCGCAAGGGAAAATTGGTTGTGGTTGCAGGAAAAGAAACCCTTGTCATTATAAAAGATAATTGATACGCCTTAGAAGTATCGATTACCCTGATCTATTCCTTTGTAATGAATAAAAAATCACTTCCCGGCTCGTTGTTGCCGAACTCTCCCCGCCTGGGTTCGGGTTGTACTTTTTCAATGAAGCCAATGATTTCACTTATCGTCAAAACGCGATCAGCACCACCATAGCCTCTTAACGCCCTAATGAATTCCCTTGCGAATGGAGAATGTGAGCCTGATCTTCCATCGGAAACATAGGTTTTTCCCCCAGACGTTAAATATTGTCGGGTTCTGTATTTAAGCTTTCTGTTTATGAACTGGTCTCTGTTCAATGCTTCGTATTCATCACCGCGGCTGGCAACTAACGGATCGAAGGTTCCACCGAAACAAACGTCAAGCACCAAAAAAATATGAGCACAATCGATGTTATTAAGAATCGTGCGGAGATTGGAGTGCGAGATGTAGCTTGTTTTGTTTTGATCATCTTTTCTGGAGTCCTTCAGCACCAAATAACCATCACCAAAGACATCATCAAAAACACCATGCCCGGCAACGAATATGAACAATTGATCGAGAGACGAGTATTTACGGCTGCCATAACTCCGAAGCACAGAATAGAACTGCTCTAGGGTAGGTGCTATTACTGTATCTACTTTAAAACCATAGTTTTCCTCCAGTTCACGGCCTATTGTTTTAACATCGAAGACGGGATTGCTGAGTTGTGCGAATTCGTTGTATTCATCGGTTCCAATGAGCACTGCATAGTTGGTACCTCTGGCAACTCCGCTGTTCTGAACCACGGCTGACTCATTCATTTCGCGGTTGACCGTGAATGAAACAGACCCTACATTTCTGTTGATGTCAATTGCCCGGATCTGAATCTGGTTCTCAAGGTATTTTAGCGCTACGCTATGCTCGAAGTAACCATGCTCATCCACCTGGGCTTCCATGCCGTTGACCAGCAACAGCAGGAGCTTTGACCGCGAAGTAATCTGCCCTTTCACTTTTATCTCTGCTCCGAAATATGAGATCATTGCTCCCCTCTCCACTACCGGGTTAATTACTTGTATGACAGGAGGCTCTGTATTTTGTGTCAGGATTTCAGTTTTTGCTCGCACCAGATTGACGTGCTCTGACAATCCGCGGCCAGCCAAAACGGGTGGGTTACCTTCGGCAGAAAGTGCTACTCTGAATCCAACATAGTTTGTCTTAGACTGGGGTGTAATAAAGTAACGAAAACCAATAGGAACGCCTTTGTTATACCAACTACCGCCACGTCCCACCTTCACCTTCCCGACAGACGGGCCAACAGGATTTTTGGTTGGTGAAACAGAATAAAACTTGCTATTGTACCAATCCTGACACCACTCCCACACGTTACCAGTCATATCATGTAGTCCAAGTTCATTAGCTTTAAGCTGACCAACGGGATGATGCATGGCTCCAAGGGAATTCTGGCTATACCATCCCACATCGTTAATATTCTCGCCTCCACTGAATGGCAGTCCTCGTGTATGGTTGCCGCCCGTGGCCGCAAACTCCCATTCTGCTTCGGTTGGTAATCGGTACGGCATCCCTGATTTTTTTGCGAGCCATTCAATGTAGGCAGTGGCATCGTACCAGTTCACAAAAGTAATAGGATGATCAGCCTTCAATTCAATATTGGCTTCCGGAGCAGGATAGTTGGCTTCCCGGCAGAAGTGAAGGTACTCGGAAACAGTCACCTCTGAGGTGCCCAGGTAAAAACTAGTAACGTTAACCGGATGTATTGGAAGGGCATCTTCCCCAGCGTTCTCGGATCCCATCATAAAAGAGCCTTCCTCCACAAAACTCATTTTGCCTATAGTATCAGGCACCCGAAACGCATCTACCTGAAAGCGGACTTTGTTTAGAGGAATACCAACTGACCCTGAAATATTCCACCTGATTGTTTTACCTGTGCCTGGGCGCACATACCCAACATCGCCTTGCACTTGACGCAGAGGTACAGATCTGGAAAGACTGTCGTTCACCAGAGAAACCCTAATATAGTATCCGTTTCCAGTGGACGCTATGAGATCGTAGCGGATCAATGACTCATCCCCAACCGTCTCAACCGACATATTTGCCACAGGGCTTTGCGCGTTTCCGGCAAAACTAATGCACCATACAAAAAAGAGTAAAGCAGGATATTGCATGGTTGTTATTGTAGCAGTATGATTTCTACACGCCTATTCTGTTGGCGTCCTTCCTCAGAATCGTTAGTGTCGATTGGTGAAGCGGGACCTTTTCCATAAAATATGATCCGTTCTTTCTCGATCTGGTTATTGCGCAGGAAACGAAATACTTCATTGGACCGATCATGAGAAATTTTGAGATTCACATCCCAGTCTCCGATAGTATCGGTATGGCCCACCACTTCTATTTTTATGTCTTTATTCTCGCTCATAAACGTCACCAATAACTGTAGTTCTTGCCGCGTTAGCAAAAGCAACTCACTACTGTTGAAGTTAAAGTAGACTGTTTTAAAGATAACCGA
Source organism: Cyclobacteriaceae bacterium (assembly GCA_040079965.1). Lineage (GTDB taxonomy): Bacteria > Bacteroidota > Bacteroidia > Cytophagales > Cyclobacteriaceae > ELB16-189. The sequence continues at coordinate 20,201 of JBEBJH010000020.1, read as the reverse complement.
TTCCTTTATTCTCACCTGGTCAGCAAAGTAGCTCTTGATGATGGCCATGACTTTACTATTGGTTTCTACTGAAGCAGTTCCCGCTTCCATTTCTGCTTTGAACCGATCAACAATCCTTGTGGCCTTTCCCTGATCAATTCCTCCTAATACTTCCACAGCACGCTCCACGCCAACCCCTTCAATTATCTCTGTAGCCTTATTTTCCTCAAACTGGTTAACGATGGCCGCTGCGCTCTTGGCATCCATCTTATCTATCACGTTGATGGCTTTATTGGTTGCGAACTCGTCAATAAAGTCTACGGCCTTCTCAACCTCCATACCTTCAAGCATGTTCACTGCCTTTGACAATTCGAGCTGGTTCACAATGTCGAAGGCCTTTCCGGCATCCATCTCCTCTATTACCTGCACCGATTTTATGTCAGACATCGAACTGATTACATCTATTGCAGTCGATTTTGACATGGCATCTATTATATCTACCGCCTTCTCCACTTCCATTCCATCAAGAATTTCATTTCGTTTTTCCGGGGCCACTGTCTGTACAATATCGATGGCCTGTTCTAGCTCCAGACCGGAAACAACCTCAATCGCCTTGTTGGTCTCCATCTCCTCGATCGTCTTTACGGCTGTTTTCAGATCCGAGTTTTTGACTTTTTCAATTACGTTCAGCAGATCTTCGAAAATAACAACATCGGTATGTGCACCAACCGGCTTTTGAACTGCTTCGTCAGGAACATTCCCAACAAGTTGCACCATCCTAACTGGTGTGGTTGTATCCACATAATACAAGTCAAAGTCCTTTGCACCACGATTAGAAGCGAACACATTATATGGACCTAAAATAGAGGCAAAGCTGATATCATCTCCTGCCGAATTGACCGGGTACTTCAGGAGGGTAGAGTGCCCTATCTTTCCGTCATAGAAATAATTTTCATAAATGTCGTACCCACCAACCCCTTTCGGATTGTCGCTACTGAAATGGAATTTGCTTGGGGCAGTGGAGGGGTATGGGTACACCGACACTTCGTTATATTCCGAGTTTACGGTGCCGCCTGCGTTGACCGGCTTTTGCCAATTAGTTCGTGCGTTGTTTAAAGCGCTGATCCAAATATCATACCCACCAAGTGAGCGCTTGCGGTCGCTTGTAAATATCAACCACTTCCCATCTTCAGAAATAAACCCGCTGGTTTCATTAGACTTTCGCTTGCAGATGTTGAACCGCCTTGGGTTGCTCCACCCTTCATTGTTCCTGTCAGAATAAAACAGGTCATATCGCCCCTTGCTATCAGTTGCCTTTAAGATAAGCATGTCCTTCTGAGTGTCATGATACACAATAGTATACCCTTCCAATATCGGGTCAATATGAACTCCACCAGCATTCTGGGAGGCCATTTTTTGGGTGCCTTCAGAAGCGAATTGGTATGCGAGGGACAGGTCATAGACTGATGCAATTTCTTTGCCATCGCTTCTGGGGAACAACACTGGGTCAGTCTCGTTGACCTCCGCTTTGCTGATTATATCAAGTCGTTTTACATAGTATGGATGGAGTTCTTTAACGAAGAGTTTGTATTCGTCCATCCGTTTCATAAAGTTCTCGATCACCTTTTTCTGCTTTGAATTAACCAGGCTTGGGCCCCCATTCTCCCGCATTGTCTTAGTGGCTTTCAAATAGCTCCCAAGATTAGTCTTCGCCACCTCGAACAGTTCAAGTTTCGCTGCGAGCATCCCGGTATAGTAATATACGTCAACTGGCGTGCTGGTCAGATCATCGGTATAGAGGGTTGCTACTGTCGAAAGGTTTTTTTTACTTGATTTGAAAAGTTCGAATGCTTTGTACGGCTGGTCACTGGTATGGTAATAACAATAAGCCAGGCGGTACTGGATACCCGGCATACCAGGGTATCGATTATTTAATTCAACAAAATATCGCAAGGCCTCCGCAGGTTTGTTATGTCTTATCAGTTTCATCCCAGCTTTATAGGAAGCATCGTGGATGGGATTGGGCTGAGCAAATGCCACCTGGAAACCTTGCAGGTAGAAAAGGATTAATGCAGCACAGATACGCACTGCAATCAAACGGGTTAGGCGCATGTCAACTATAGAATTAAAGGGTAAAATAGTGATTTTTATCAGAATGATGTTCCTCGGCAAACGGAAAATAATCCCAATTATATAAACAGATTTTCATCAGCGACCAACAAGAAAACTTGTTGGTCAGCGCCCAACGAGAACAAAAGGGTATCAAATAATGGACCCAAAGTTTGGGAAGCAAAAATGCTGTTATGGAGGAGGCAAGTGTGAATAAAGAGAGAGCGAGCAAGAATAAAGAGAGAGCAAAGGCGAATAAGACGGGTGCAAGCTCCAGTAAAGAAGGAGCGAGCGTGAATAAAGAGAGAGCGAAGGCGAATAAGACGGGTGCAAGCTCCAGTAAAGAAGGAGCAAGCAAGAATAAAGAGAGAGCGAGCTCCAGTAAAGAGAGAGCGAGCAAGAATAAGACGGGAGCGAGCTCCAGTAAAGAGGGAGCAAGCAAGAGTAAAAAGCGCAAAGACAAATAAACGGTCTGTAAATAATCCGGGTGAAGGCCAGTAAAAGGTTGTTGTGAAATTGGTTGCTGTTGCATTTAGGCCATGGGCGGCTTCACCAAAAAAATTATAATTAAAATGCGGAGAAACAGGGATTACTTTCAGTGATCCCTTATGGGGAGACTAATACCCAATCACTGCTCTCGCTTCACTCGCATACCTTTTGTTTTTTCCCGCGCCTTTGTTGGTGTTGCGCACGGGGTTCTGTGCGTTGATCCACCAACAAACAAAATGAACAATGATAACCGGCACTTCATTAAATTTTATGTTAATTAAACAAGAAATGTGGAGCATCCCGCTTGTTGGTGCGGCTGTCCGCTTTGCCACGCGCAACACCAACAAAGGCAAGAGAGCGAGCAAGAATAAAGAGAGAGCGAAGGCGAATAAGACGGGAGCGAGCTCCAGTAAAGAGGGAGCGAGCAAGAGTAAAAAGCGCAAAGACAAATAAAAATTCCTGCTGGCTCACTTCGCTCCTATCACTCTTGTTTTTACACTTATGCTCGGGCATAGCCTGGCAACGTTCCAAAAACAAAAGTGATTAAACAGCAGGGATTTGATGTGCGGAGAAACAGGGATTACTTTCAGTGATCCCTTAAGGGGGAGGCTAATCCCCAATCACTGCCCTCGCTTCACTCGCATACATTTTGTTTTTTCGTGAACCCAGGCAAGCCTGTACACTCTAAAACAAAATGTATTTATTCGGCAGTGATTGGGGATGCGGAGAAACAGGGATTCGAACCCTGGATACCCTTGCAGGTATAACGGTTTTCGAGACCGTCCCATTCAACCACTCTGGCATTTCTCCGAAAGGCACAAAAATAAAACACCCCCTTTAAAAAAGAGGGTGTTTGAAATAATTAATGTTGACTACAGTCTTATTGAAGCCATTCGAGAGACCTGTCAGCCTGAGGTTCTCGAAGGCTAATTCTATTGGTCAAGTCAGTTTTCGTCCCGATAGCTATCGGGATCAAACTGACAAGCCATTGTTTTCATTAGTGTACTACTCGAAGCGAAGCGATTCGATCGGATCAAGTTTAGAAGCTTTATGTGCGGGATAATAGCCCGAAAGCAGTCCCACAAAAATACAGATCAGCATCCCCACCATCATCCAAAGCCACGGCACCACAAATGCATCGATACCTATTGCTTTTGAGATCAGGTTACCAACAATAATGCCGAGTATAACGCCCCCGATTCCTCCCAATAAACATACTACGATGGCCTCAATCACAAACTGTTGTCTGATACGCAAGGGAGTTGCTCCCAAAGCTTTGCGAACGCCTACTTCGCGGGTACGCTCGGTAACCGATACCAGCATGATATTCATCAAGGCAATAGAGGCTCCCAACAGAGTAATAAATCCAACTCCAAAACCACCAAACCTTAGTCCGCTTGTAATACTCTCCAATTCCTGGGCAAGCGACTCACTCTTTTCTATTTCAAAGGAGTTGCCATTCTCCACTCTGTCCTGACGAATTTTTCGCATGAGTCCGGTAGCCTCGCCCATCGCGTAATCAACCTGTTTAGCATCCTGAATACCGATGGTGAGTCGATAGTTCAAAGGCTGTCCGGCCGCCATTTGATTGGCCACTAAAATCGGGATGACAACCATGTTATCGTAGTTGTTTTCCGAAAGATCCCCCTTCTCTTTCAATAGACCAATCACCTTAAACTGCGTTCCCTTAAATGAAATCTCTGTATTAACAGGCTTTGGATCATCTCCGTACAAGGCTTGCGCTAACTTATAGCCAATCACAGCCACTTTGCTTCCATATTGAATTTCGAAAGATGAGAAATTTCTTCCTTCCTGAATATTCAACCCTTTTATGGCGATGTACTCTTCATTAACGCCCCGGATATCTACGTTGGGATTCGTTTTCTGCGAGCCATGTTTTACCTCCGCCAGGTTGGTAAGGCGAGCCGAAAGGCTTACCGATGAAGGTACTGCATATTGATCCAGAAATTTTTGAGTTTCGGCCAACGTAAGTCGAGGGTATACCTTTTCCTTTACCCCATCCTGGTTAGTGCCCCGGTTCCACTTCGAATAGATATCAAACGTATTAACACCCAGTGATGAAAGACTCTCGGAAACGGAGTATTCAATGCCATCAATGGCGGTAAGAATTCCTACCAGTGAGGTAATACCGATAGCAACGATGAGGGCGGTAAGCACCGAACGCAACATATTTGCCTTTACCGATCTAAGCCCTTCCCGGATATTTTCTACTAAATTCATGCTGCTGGTAGGTTTTTACTTACGAATTCGATTGCCTGATTAAAACTAACTCCCAAAATTATATCTTTAAACGCTCTAATGTGGAGACTTTTTACTGATTCTTTTGTTACAACAAGAAGCCAAATTAGTGGTTTAACGATGCGATTCTTCATTTTGTTTTTGTTTCTGAGCCTTTCGGGCCGGGTTTTGGCCAATTCTATTTTCATTCCTATGGATGAAAAGCAGACCAACCACCTGAAAGCCTATGGAATTGCCTACTGGATTTTGAAAAATGATATTGAGGTAGACTGGCTGCTGAACTACCGGGGTGGGAGTTTTATGTGCAAGTATAACCCCAAAATACAAAATGAGCTGGTGGTGCGCGGGGTTAGTTACGAGATCATTTCAGAGGCAAAAGTAAATGCTATTGTGTCGGAAATAGCAAGCCCGGCTGTGAATTACGATATCATGAAATTGGAGAAATACCCACGCATTGCGGTCTATTCGCCAAAGTCAAAACAACCCTGGGATGATGCCGTGACGCTTGTGCTCGCCTATGCCGAAATACCCTACGATGTGATCTTTGATGATGAAGTGTTAAATGACCTGTTACCCAAGTACGATTGGCTTCACCTACATCATGAAGATTTTACAGGTCAGTATGGAAAGTTCTACAGCAACTATGCCAATTTCCCCTGGTACATCGAACAGCAAAAAGAAGCCGAAGAAACGGCCCGCAGGTTTGGCTTTCATAAGGTATCGCAGGCCAAGTTGGCTGTTGTAAAACGAATAAAAGAATTTGTTTCAGGAGGTGGCTTTTTATTTGCGATGTGTTCAGCTACCGATTCGTATGACATTGCCCTCGCTGCCGAGGGGGTAGACATTTGCGAGCGCATGTATGATGGCGATGCAGCCGACCCGCAGGCCCAGGAAAAACTCAACTTTGATAACACCTTTGCTTTCACCGACTTCAGGTTATCGCGCGATCCCTATCAATACGAATTTTCGGATATCGACAACAACTTTCCCGATCGCGGACTGCGACAGGACAATGACTATTTCTCAATTTTTCAATTCTCAGCCAAGTGGGATCCCATCCCTACCATGCTTACACAAAATCACACGCGGGTTGTCAAAGGATTTTATGGACAGACAACCGGCTTTAAAAAACGGTTGATTAAACCTGATGTGGTGATCATGGGTGAAACGGGCGAGATCAAGGAAGCCAAATACCTGCATGGGGTTTATGGCAAGGGTTTCTGGACTTTCTTCGGTGGTCATGATCCTGAGGACTATCAGCACACGGTGGGGGAAGAGCCTACCGATCTTAATCTGCATCCTAACTCACCAGGCTTCCGCCTGATTTTAAATAATATACTTTTCCCGGCTGCCAAAAAGAAAAAGCAGAAGACCTGATGCCGGCTGCCATCGCAAAATTAGTACAGCAGATCGTGGTAATCAGTATAGCTGTGGGAATGGTTGCTTGCAAAACACTATCCAATGGTCAAAATGATGATCCGATAAAGAAACTCGCAATAAGCAAACTGGGAACAGATTTCGAAACCTTCAAAAGTCCACAGGGAGAATATTTTTTGTTTGTACAAAGTGTCAAGGATTTATCAGCCAGTCAATCTTCAAAATTTCTGGTTGTTCAGGCAGCCGGTAAACAAATAATATTAGAGCAAAGTTTTATTCCTGGGTATGTAAAATGGATAGGTGATACTACCATCGAATTTCTTAATGTGCCAGGCATCTTAAAAGAGAATGAAAATATTAGTGATTACAAGAAAATAATTGACGTACAGTTTTATAAAAAGTAGTTCATGAAGTTCAGACTTTTGGTATTAATTCTTTTGTCGTATTGCATAGGAATTTTATGGGTGGTTAACATCTCGTCCAAAAAGGTAGCAATTGAATATACTCCCGAGGAATTCAATGGGCCTGAACAATTCACACTACTTCATCGGGCCATTCGAACCCCGGAAGATGCAGTAGGCCCTCAGTATGAAAGAGGTTTTATTATCCGTGAACTCAGTAAGGCCAAAGCCATCTCTGCAAGAAAGCGATTTGTTGCTCGCACTCAATCAAACGGAGTAATTGAATGGAAAGAACGCGGCCCCGCCAACGTACCGGGCCGAACCCGTGGGCTGTTGGTAGATCCTGACGACCCTACCAAAAACACATGGTTTGCTGCATCTGCCGGTGGTGGAGTCTGGAAAACCACTAATGCAGGAAATTCCTGGAATCTTCTTACACCTGATCTTACAAATCTTGCCACTACGGTATTGGCTATGGCCGAGTCCAATCATGATATTATTTATTTGGGCACAGGCGAAAGTTTCGGTGGACTTGTAGGAATCCGTGGAAATGGAATGTTTAAGTCAGAGGATCGGGGGCAAAGTTGGAGTTATCTCTCATCCACAATAGATTTTTCAGACATCAACCGAATAATTGTTAATCCTACTGATGCCAACAGCGTAGTTGTCGCAACCGCCATCGGAATTTTCATAACAACTAACGGTGGGGATTCATGGCTCCAGGTATCGACTCTTGGTGGAGTTGAAGACCTGAAAGCCACCCCGGGAAACTTTAACATTCAATATGCAAGTCAAAATGGAGTCGGTATTTTAAAATCAACAGATGCTGGAATCAACTGGACATTATCTAATACTGGCATGAGCCCTTCAGGCAGGATTGAAATTGCCATCTCTCCTGTAAACACCAATCGCATTTTTGCTTCAGCTCAAGGTACTCTGGCTGGGTCACAATCAGACTTGTATGTGTCCGACAATGGAGGTCTAAGTTGGTCAGTAGTAAACGTTGCATTCAATAATACGGCTGTTGATTTTCTAGGCGGCCAGGGTTGGTATGACAATACCATTTTATGCGATCCCTTTAATGCTGATGTTGTTTATTTTGGTGGGGTGAGTCTTTTCCGAACTCAGCTCGAATCAGGATCAAGTTCAGTTAATAGCTACTCCATCGAAGAACAAAACACAACCTTTCTATCCCTGGTAAATTTCGGAGCTGCTTTCTCCGGTGGCCGTTTGGCAATTGGTACGCTGGCCAATGCATCGGTAGAGGTACGTTTTGGTCCTGGCAAAAGTCAAAAGGCTTATCGCTTTCTTACACCCATAGGAGCAACCTCCGGAGTGCCCGATGTTAGCTACAGTTATGCTGATTATGTAGACGTACCTTTTGAGGTTTGGGACATTACTAACAATAAACAGTTAATGGTTTCATTTCGTGACCAGGATCGCAATGGACAGTTTAACCTGTTGCTACAAAATACGGAAGCTGAGGCTACGGCTCAGAGTCGCGAATACATCTATATTAGTAATGTAGAATACAATCCTGTTAATCCTTCTTCGAGTATCGCTACTGCAGGGGGTCATATTTTTCAACAGATGTACTTCTTTTGGCCTGTCTTGGCTGTCGGAAAAAACTGGCCGGCAGACGTGGTGGATTCAAAGCTAAAGATCAATTTTAGTTCACTGCCAAAACAAAATGCAACCACTAATCCAGTAGCCGATGCCTATAATCAGTTCGATGGCAAGAATCGATTTGTAACCTTCGGTAGCGATGTACACCCAGATCATCATAACCTTGTGGCCATTCCAACGTCAGCGACTACCTATAGAATTTTAAATGCAAGTGATGGTGGAATATTTGTATCCAACATATCAACTACTCCGGGCATTAATCAGGGTGATTGGAGCATGGTTGGGCGCAGCTACAATACCAGTCAATTTTATGGAGCCGACAAGCGGCCTGGAATTGATGAATATTTTGGGGGCATGCAGGATAATGGAACGTGGAAATCTCCAGGCGGCATTAATGCTTCTAATACTACCAACTATCAGTTTAGCATCGGTGGCGATGGGTTTGAAGTAGTCTGGCATAAGCTTGACGATAAAAAACTAATTGGTGGCTCACAAGGAAATAATTTTAGGAAATCTGTGGATGGTGGTGTCAGTTGGACAGTTGCCACCACGGGGTTATCTGGCACACATCCGTTTGTTTCAAAACTGGCCAATTCAAAAGACAACCCGGATGTTCTTTTCACTTTATCTTCAGCCGGTGTCTTTCGTTCACCAAACTTTGGTACCTCCTGGATATTAACACCCATCACCGATAAATGGGGTACTTCAACTTCATTGATGGATGTAGAAGTATCGCAGGCCAACGCGAATATTATATGGGCCGGTAGCGGTATGGTGAACGCAGGCAACTTTAAGAATCTGCATGTCTCAACTGATGGCGGCCTTACCTTTACACCAACCATTAATTACACAGATGTAGTGTTAGGTGGAATCACAAAATTGGCTTCACATCCCCTGAAGGATAGCACGGCTTATGCACTTTTTTCGTTTGCAGGAAAACCAAAAATTCTAAGGACAAACAATCTCGGGAAAAGCTGGCAGGACATTTCAGGATTTGGGGCGATGACAATAAGTTCCACAGGTTTTCCGGATGTAGCGGTTTACTGTCTCTATGTGCGCCCTGACAATCCCGATATTATTTGGGTAGGAACTGAAATTGGAATTGTTGAATCACTTGACAACGGACAATCCTGGTCGCTGCTTGAAGACTTTCCCAACGTTGCTGTTTGGAACATGAACGGCCAGGACGATCAGGTTGTAGTTGCCACTCATGGCCGGGGAATCTGGACCGGACAGATTGAGAATAGGCAATCTATACTAATGAATCCAAAAATCAATACGATTGGTACTTCACCTAAATCGGTATTGGTTCTTGATATTACACTATTGGAAGTCTTTGACTCTACTCAAATTTGGTTGCAGGGCATGAAGGCGGGAAAAATTAACAAGGTAATTCCGGGTAATTATGTTGTGAAATTACCTGCAGCACCGAAAGGTGCTATTCAGGCTAAACTCATTAGTTATAGGGGAACCGCCCCATTTCACTCTGAGGTTGTTACGGGAGAGAATCTTTTGCTTAAATCACCTCAACAGCAGTACTTCAATTACTTTTCAAATGCTAATGACTTCTCACTTTCATCATTTTCCGTCCAGCCTTTTGGAAATTCAAATAGCAGTATGCAGAGTTTTCACAACTACCCAATAAACACGGACCTTATCGCACTTCTAAAACAACCAGTAATCATTACCAATGAGTATCCCTTCTTCTTTTATCGGGATGTGGCCATCGTAGAACCAGGTAATTCAGGTTCTGTCTTTGGTCAACCTCAGTTTAAGGATTACGTTGTAGTAGAAGGTACTAAAGATGGAGTAACATGGATTCCTATTTCGCCAGGCTATGATGCCTCCGTTAATGCGGATTGGCTGAGTACCTACACGTCCAATCAATCAGGGAGTAACACTCAATATGTAGATCATTCAATTGACCTTTCAACCAAATTCGCGCCCGGTGATACACTTCTCTTCCGGTTTCGTCTTTTCTCAGATAATTCCGGTACAGCCTGGGGTTGGTCTGTAGACGATTTATATATTCAACAAAAACCAACCGGTGTTAACGAAATTCATAAACGTGCAATTATTGAGTTGGATGCATACCCCAATCCCACCCCAGGGCCAATTACAGTTGCCTTTACATTAAATCAAAAATCAACGGTCGATTTGGTGTTCTTTGATCAGTCCGGACGAATGGTCTATAGTAAATCGCTTGGTCTGTTGGAGTCTGGAGAGCACAAAGAGATTATAAGTTTTTCTGCACAGAACGGTCAATATCTACTTCAATTACGAACTAACTCACGCCAACAAGTAAAAAAAGTTGTGGTTAGAAATTAATGTATCCGGTCGCCTCGTACTTCAAGATTTTTTACAATCTCTGCTTCTTCCGAGAGGATTTCGCGCCAGCGTTTCTCCACTTCGGCCTCATCCATGAACTCTTTTGCCAGGGATAGAAAATTTTTGTAGTGGCCAGCCTCTGATACCATCAGCTCGTAATAAAACTTACTCAGCTCATCATCTCCGATCTCCTTCCATAGCAAGCGAAAGCGCTCACAACTTCTGGCTTCAATAAGAGCATTCATTAGAAGCTTCTCCACTAATTGCTGGTTGCGATTTCCCCCCTTCTTAACAATCCTTTGCAATTGGTCTACATACTCATCTTTGCGTTGAAAGCCTAAATGGTAGCCTCTTTTCTTAAGCTGCTCGAGCACGCGCTCAAAATGGCTCCACTCTTCAGCTACTATCGGTGTTAGTTCCTCCACCAGGTTTTCTTTCTCCGGATAGCTTATGATTAGGGAAATGCAGGCAGAAGCTGCTTTCTGTTCGCAATACGCATGGTCAATAAGAATTTCCTCAATGTTCTTTTCTGCAATGTTAATCCACCGTGGATCAGTGGGTAGCTCAAGTCCCAATACATGCTTTTCCATTAATCAAAAAGAATTAAATCAAAACCAAAGTCAAGAATACTCAACTGTCCGCGATAGCCTGGTGTGGGTAAGTACCCCGTTCCGGTAATGATTTGCAGAATGTTTGAATACTTAACAAAGAATCTTCCTCTTTTCAATTTGCCATTAAAAAACACATCGACCAACGGATAGGCTGGATTAACAAATTTATCCTGCACGTAAAACTGTTGGATAGCCGGAGAATACCCCAACGCTGTATAATCTGAACGCCAGTGTGCATCAATGCCAATTTGCACCTGAATATTTCCCTTAAAGAGTGAGTTCTCATAGGCGAGCTGGGCATTAATAAACCATTCCGGAACGCGCACTGCCCGATCATCATTCTGAAGCAATTGCGTATAGAGAATCTGCGGCCTGAAATATACGTGCCGTAAAAAACGAACTGACATTCTTACTTCCGGGGTTAGCATTTGCTGATTCCCTGAGGACTGTACAGGAATAACTTCTTGCTCACCGGAAACATTATTTTCCTTATAATAAATATTATTGGTAATGGCAGTATAGGTTATCCCCGGAGAAAAAATGAACCCGCCCACTTTCGTTTTGATAAATCCCGATAGTTGATTAAAGAAAGGATCCGAGAAATCGTTGACCCAGGCATTATGACTTCCCCGATAAGCAAGAGGTAAAAAGGCTGGCTTCGTTAATGAACTTATCCCGTTGGCATCCAGCCAGGGGGTGGTTAACTTAGCATTAAGTTTGTAGTTTCCCCCTAACAAATATTCTGCGTTACCCGATAACTCCGCTAAGGAATCAAACCGAAAGGCAATCTGACCACCTAGGTAATTCTCAACGCCATCATTTTTAAATGACAATAAAGTTTCATCAACATACTGGTTAAAAGTACTGTACGATCTCATTTTGTAATAAAAGCTATAAAACAAGAATGCGGCATTTCCTTTCATGCCTATTTCGTTTGTAATGGTTTTAAATCTTATTCCATCCTTTACCTCTTGGGTATTAACATCAGCATCGGGTGTTGTGTATTTGAAGTACTCATCATAATTAATCTCATCCTTCCGGTCATCCGTAAAATAATTTTCCTGTTTTATTAAATCCAATTTGTGATATAGCTGCAGTGGAGAAGCCAATTGATATTGATGGAAAATATGAAACGCAATTCGTTTTTCTTCAGTTTGGGCAGCTAGTAAATAAGGTTGCACATTATCTTCGAAGTATCCATTTATTGTGGTGTCCTGAACTAAGTATATGCCTCCATTTTCATTTACCCGATGACGCATACGTCTATAGTTTCCTGAAAGGAAATACCGTTTATTCTCTGACCGATAAGAAGAGTTCAGGTCATAGTATTGACTAATGGTCTGACGATCTCCTTTTCCATTGCGCTGGATTTGTTTATCCACCAGAATGGGGCGATAGTTAAAACCAAAATTCCAACGGGGATTGATATTCCTGCTAAACTCTATGCGCGACATCGCACGGCCTTCACCGCCCCAAACAAGAAAAATCCGAGTATAGGGAGATTTGGTATCATAGATGCGGGGCTCTTCCGTTTCATAAAATGGATAATACGTTTGAAATCCGGGGCTTACTCCCACGGTAATCGGAGCCATGGGAAAAATGGGATTGAGGGCAGTTCCAACATTGCCCAGGTCGTGATAAAAATTATTGAATCCTTGAATGTATGTCCACCGATGATAATTGCTTAGAGTGGTGTCCAGAGGTTGATAGTCAGCCTTGTTTTCGAAAACCTTGCTCTCCGTTACCCACTTTGTTGTTTTAGGACCATATACGCTCCGGGTTGAGTCATCAACGACCTGCGAGCCGCGACCTGTTCGGACTGGTGGCGTTGTGGGTTTCGAAACAGGTTTGCGAAGAGTATCAATCATTTCTTCACGCTTCTGCGAAAAGGATGGAAAACTCCCTGTTAAGAGAAGAACTACTATCAAATGATTTTTCGAAAACACGCGCAAAAATAGGTGAGAATTAGAAAAGTGCATCTGATTTTTCAAGCCAGGGCAACTTCCTTTAGTTTATCTTCAATTAAGTGACAAATCATAGTATCAAAATCTGATCCATTTTTAATGAATGTGGCCTGAATGGGGATATAAAACCAGTTTTTCTTCTTAACCAAATCAAATAGTGAACCACCGATCAACTTCACCATATCTTTCTCAGTAGTTAAGATTGAATCCACATTGCAAAGATCAGCAGTTTGATGGATGCTTTCTAACTCTGCCGATGTATAAGCATGGTGATCTGGAAACTTGAAATGCCGGTGAATCTTATATCGCTTTGCCACCTCCCTTTCCAGTGGAGCATTCTTTGCAATCCCTGACACTAACACTACATCTTTACTAATTTGGTGGCTATGCCCAATAGCAAGCGGTGACTGATAAGTCATACTCGAAAAGAAAACGGGTTTGTTACCCACCAGAGAATGCAACTCATTCCGAACTTTTTCTTCACCTTCAGCCGCAAGTTCAGGACATTTGGTTACTACCACAGTATGTGCCCGCGATGCCCCGGCACGAGCTTCGCGCAACCGACCAAAGGGCATAAGAAAATCTTTGTAGAAAGGTTTTTCATAATCGGTAACGAGAATTGAAAATTGTGGAACCACCGCCCTATGTTGAAAGGCATCGTCCATTAAAATAACCTGTACTTCAGGTCGTTCATTTAAGATTGTTGGAATAGCAAGCGCCCGTTCCTCTCCCACCACGACAGTAATCTTATCGCCAAACTTTCTCAACAGTTGATAAGGCTCATCTCCAATAGTTTGTGCATCATCTTTCTTTGTTGCAATGTGAAAGCCTTTGGTCTTTCGGCCATATCCACGACTCAATGTAGCCACCTTATATCGGTCGTTTAATAATCGGATCAGATACTCAATCATGGGTGTCTTGCCAGAACCACCAACATTCAGATTGCCAACACTGATCACGACCGAATCAAATTGAAATGATTTTTTATGCCCTATATCATAGAGGTGATTTCGAAGCCTGGTGACAAAATTATATAGCCCGGCAAAAGGCAATAAGAGGTACTTTAAAAAGGGCATAAAGCACGTGATCTTTCGCTATTTTTGATCAAAAGTACATAATCAATGGCTACCATAACGATAAAAAAAATAATCGAAAGCCTGGAGAATATGGCGCCCCTCTCCTATCAGGAAGAATATGATAACAGCGGCCTGTTAACAGGCAATGCGGCCGATGAGGTTAAAGGCATTTTGATTACGTTGGACTGTACAGAAGATGTGGTTGAAGAAGCCTTGACAAAATCATGCAATCTCATTGTGGCCCATCACCCTATTCTTTTTAGGGGTGTTAAAAGGCTTACTGGCCAAACGTACGTTGAACGGGTATTGATAAAAGCAATCCGGAACAACATTGCCATCTACGCAATACACACTAATCTTGATAACGTAATCAACGGAATAAATAAAAAAATAGCAGAACGAATTGGACTAATAAATCTTCAGATCCTATTGCCTAAAAAGAATACACTCACCAAGCTAGTCACATTCATTCCTAAAGAAGACAAGGAAAAGGTGACAGCGAGCCTGCACGAGGCAGGGGCCGGGCAAATCGGAAATTATAAGAATTGCAGTTTTTCAATAGATGGTGAGGGAGCCTTTTTACCAACTGAGAATGCCAAACCATTTAAGGGATTGCAGGGTGTACAGGAAAAAGCCGAGGAAGTGCGGGTAGAAGTTTTATTTCCCACGCTTCTTCAAGGAAAAGTTTTAAGCGCATTGCGGGAAAGTCATCCCTATGAAGAAGTGGCCTATTATCTGACGACCCTGGAAAATGAAAATCAGGAAGTTGGGGCTGGCTTAATCGGAGAACTTGCTAAACCTGAAGAACCAATGGCATTTTTACAAAGGGTTAAATCAAGCATGAATACTGCCTGTATCAGGCACACCCGGATTATCGGTAGCAAAGTAAAAAAGGTAGCGGTCTGTGGTGGGGCAGGCAGTTTTCTGCTCCAGACCGCCATTGGTCGCGAGGCCGATGTCTTTATTTCGGCAGATTTCAAATACCATGAATTCTTCGATGCCGATAACAAAATCATAATTGCAGATATTGGCCACTATGAAAGCGAACAATACACGAAAGAGCTGCTGGGTGAGTTTTTACAAGAAAAATTTCCTACTTTTGCAATCATTTTTTCAAATGTCGTAACAAATCCAATTAGCTACCTGTAAGTAATGGAAAATCAAACAGTTGCACAAAAACTAGAAGCCTTAGTAAAATTACAATCCATAGATTCAAAACTGGACGAACTCAAAAAACTGAGAGGGGATCTTCCCGATGAAGTACAAGACCTGGAGGACGAAATGGAGGGTTATCGCACCCGACTTGCCCGTTTTGAAGGTGAATTGAAGGAATTGGAAGAAGCTATTAAGAAGAACAAAGAAGGAATTAAAGAAGCGGAAAAGCTGACCAAAAAATACACTGAACAACAGAAAAACGTAAAAAATAACAGAGAATTTGACGCCATCACCAAAGAAATTGAGCTACAGGAATTGGAAGTTCAGATTTGTGAAAAAAAGATTAAGGAGTCAAAGGAGAAAATAGATTCCAAAAAGGCTGAAATAGCTACTATTGAGACTCTTATCAAAGAAAGAGAAGATGACCTTCAGAACAAGAAAGATGAACTTGATGGGATTCTGAACGAAAGCCAGGAAGAAGAGAAAAAACTAATGGTGGAAAGAGAGAAGGCCACCAAGAAGATAGAGGACAAACTTCTTAAACATTATAATCGGTTAAGGATAAACTTATCAAATGGGTTAGCCGTTGTAAGGGTGGTTCGCGGTGCAGCCGAGGGTTGTAACATCATCATCCCACCTCAAAAAATAGCTGAGATCCGTGAGAAGAAGAAAATAGTTATTGACGAACACTCAGGAAGAATATTAGCCGATGTAGACTTGGGCTCCATGGAAGAGGAACCAAAACCCAAAAAAGCCGCACCGGTAAAAAAAACAAAAAAAGTTGAATAGAACAGGATTCATAAAAAACATAAAAAGGGCAGGTATAACCACTTGCCTTTTTTTATTTTCATTGACTTCGTTTGCTACGGATCTCATCTGGCAGTTCGACCCGGAATTACAAAAAGCCTATACATGGGTTTTTTCGCTTCAACAAGATAAGGCCACTGAATACCTAAAAAAGATCAAGACCAATGAGTTTCACAAACTCTATGTTCAGAGCTTGAACGAAACCATTTATATACTAATCACTGAGGACAGCAAAGGATTCATTCAGATTGACGAACGGTTTAAAGCACGATTAAAATATCTGGAAGGCTTACCTTCTGGCCCGGAGACCTTATTCTTACAAGCGGAGCTTAATTTACAGCGCGGGTTCTGCTTTCTTAACCTCGGTGAGGAACTCAATGCCGTAATGTCGATACGAAAAGCCTATCAGCTTACGAGTGAGTGCCTGAAGCGGTATCCCAATTTCATTCCTATCAAAAAAACCAGCGGTGTCATTCAGGTGATGTTGGGCTCTGTGCCAGAAAAGTATAAATGGTTTGTAAGTCTGTTGGGGATGAAGGGTTCCGTAAACACCGGACAAAAGCAATTTAACGAACTGAGAAATTCAAAATCTTCACTAAGCATGGAAGCAACCATTCTGTTTTATACGGTGAAAGGTTTCCTTAATCAACAATTCCCGGAAGCAGCTGAAGGCATTGCTACATGCTTAAAAGATCAACCCGACAATCGTCTGCTTTTGTTTCTGGGGGTGAATATGTTTATTAAAGATGGCCATAGTGAAGAGGCTCTCAGTCTAATTCATAGGATTGATCAACAGAATCAAGGACTGCCAATCTATTACATCGACTACCTGCGAGGAGAAATTCTATTGCAAAAGGGTGACTATGTCAAGTCTATCGAATCGTTCCAGCGATTTATAAAGAATTACCCCACGGTCAGTTTTAAAAAAGATGCCTACTTTAAAATCTCACTGAATTATTGGTTGATGGGTGACACAAAACAAGCGAAAGCAAATTATGAGAAGGCTAAAGTAACAGGATCTGACAAGGCAGAACCCGATCGCTATGCTGCCAAACAACTGGAGGAAAGTAATTTCCCAAATAAGAAATTATTAAAGGTTCGGTTCAGTACCGATGGCGGTTATTATAAAGAAGCCGCGAGCCTGCTACACACTATATCACCCGCTGATCTTATCACGCTAAAGGAGCAAACTGAGTACTACTACCGCAAAGCAAGGTTGGCACATCGCACAGGTGATCTGGCCGTTGCTAAGCTCTTTTATCAGCAAAGCATTGATATGACAAAAAATAATCCCTGGTATTTTGGTGCCAACTCAGCTCTCCAATTGGGCTATATTGCTAAGGAGCAGAAAGATTTTATTAGTGCCCGAAGGTATTTTGAGTTGGCACTAAGCTACCCTAAGCACGAGTACAAAAACAGTATCGACAGCAAAGCCCGCACAGAGCTTGAAATGCTCTCCCCACTTAAGGCGTAGCCTTTTCGACTGGTTTCGATATTGACACAATCATATTTGCAAGATGATTTGTGTCGTTATACTTCCTTACCGAAAATAGTGAGCCCGTGTTTTCCAGTAAGTACAAACACAAATTCTCATGCTCAAACATATCCATGCTTTTGAGCGGATAGTTTAATAGTCGGCACAGCAAGATTCGCATAGCCCGACCATGCATGCAAATCAGTATGGTGCGCTCATTGCTTTGGCTCAGAATATGGTTGATAGCGACCGCTTGCCGTTTCGTTACATCTTCAGGACTTTCACCCCCCTCTATTCTCTCCTGAGTGTTGCCCTGCTGCCATTGATTCAGCATCCAGTGATAATACTTGTCTTCTTCCGGGGTGATCCGCTGCCCCTCTTTAGTTCCCCAACTGATTTCATTTAAACCTGGAAGACTCTCGTGCGGAATACTCTTAGATAAAAAATTTTCGACTGACTCTCTAGTCCTTTTTAGCGAAGATGTATAGATCTTATCAAAGGGTATGTTCTTATACATCTGATAAAATGAGTCCGCCTGTGCTCGTCCATGGTCGTTCAATGACGAGTCTACCCCACTTCCCTGTACGATGCCTTGCAGGTTAAAATCAGTTTGCCCATGGCGAATGATATATATTTTTTTGCTCGTCAATTTCTACCTAATTTCAGGCCGCCTTGCGGGTATGCGGGCGCAAAAATAAGGAAATAGTTTAAACCCCAACTATCCAGCACTATGTCTGTCTTTAAACCGGGCATTACCCTTGATTCCTTAAACAAACTTTCACTTAATACGATGGTAAGTCACCTGGGTATAGAATTTACTTCAATTGGAGAAGATCATATTTCGGCAAAAATGCCGGTGGACCATAGAACCCAGCAGCCCCTTGGCTTGTTACATGGAGGTGCTTCGGTAACGTTGGCCGAAACTCTGGGTAGTGTGGCGGCCACTTGCTGCGTAGACCACAATACACAATACTGTGTTGGATTGGATATTAACGCTAACCATGTTAAGAGCGTTAAAAGTGGGTACGTTTTTGGAACCACAAAACCAATACACATTGGAAAGCGCACGCATGTATGGGAAATCCGTATTGTGAATGAAGCCAATGAATTAGTTTGTATCAGCCGGATTACCATGGCTGTAATTGATAAGCGGTAAGAAGCAGAAAATGATCTCAACTGAACAGAAATCTACTGAACTACAAGAAAAGAAACTTCTCATTCATGCTATTAACTATGCACTAAAGCAGAAGTATTCGTTTTCACTTTGGAAGGCACCAACTAAAAACGAAAAGTTCTTAGTTATAAGTACCACGGGAGTAAGACAGATTAATGAAGTTAGTTTAGAAGATAGTGAAGTTGGATTCATTTTTTCTCCCTTCCTTCCGGCTGAAAAGAAAATATTCTTTCCAGCCGATATTCTCTACCGATTTGAAAATGGTTTACAGATAGAAGGGCCTGCTTCAACTGATTTTGATCCAGCATTTGGTACACTTGATGCTTCGTACTTTCACTACCTTCCTTTAAGCATTACTGAAATCCCTGACTTCAAAAGTCTGGTAGAATCAAGCATCGCACAAATTGAAACGGGCATGTTGGAAAAAATTGTTCCATCCCGCTTTAAAGATATTTCATCAAATGGAAAATTCGATTTACTAAAAGCGTTCGACCTGCTATGTGAAAATCATCCCAATGCTTTAGTATCGTTGGTTTCATCACCAGAGACAGGTACCTGGATGGGTGCTACACCCGAATTATTAGTCAGTGTGGTTCAAAATAAATTTAAGACAGTAGCCCTTGCTGGTACACTCCCCTACGCTCCTGAAATCAATCTTAAGTCGGTAGCCTGGACACAGAAAGAAATTGAAGAACAAGCCCTTGTTTGTCGGTACATCATCAACTGCTTCAAAAAAATCCGTTTACGCGAATATGAAGAACATGGCCCTAAAACTACCGTGGCTGGAAATCTGATGCATCTAAAAACGGAATATGAAGTAGACATGCTGGCTACTAATTTTCCACAACTCGGTTCAGTCATGCTGAAACTATTGCATCCAACATCTGCAGTTTGTGGTATGCCTCTGGAAAATTCACTTGCATTCCTGAAAGATCACGAAGGCTATAATCGTCAGTTTTACAGTGGCTACCTTGGCCCTGTGAACGTAAAAAAAGAAAGTCATATCTATGTAAACCTTCGGTGCATGCAGATTTTTCCTGATAGAGTCAGGCTCTATGCGGGTGCAGGAGTAACTGCAGATTCAGTTTCTGAAACTGAATGGAATGAAACTGAAATGAAGATGTTGACCTTACAAAAAATCATTGCACAATAAGTCAATTACCTTGCGACTACAACCGATCTACGATATTGCCGAAGTATGCGCCCGGCAAGGCATTCATCAGGCTGTCGTTTGCCCGGGTTCGCGTAGTGCTCCTCTTACACTTGCATTTGCACGACATCAGGATATAACTTGTCGCACCTTCAGTGACGAACGAAGTGCAGGGTTTGTAGCTTTGGGAATAGCTCAGCAAACCCACATGCCCTCTGTATT
>JBEBJH010000252.1:0-6521 GCA_040079965.1 Cyclobacteriaceae bacterium | reverse complement strand
CATTTCGTTCCATTCGTCCTCCTTCATTTCGGCCCCCAACAAGAGTTGCAAAAGCATCAACAGATATTATAAAGTGAAACATAAGATTCTTTCCGCGCTAAGCCAAAGGTAGCCCGTTGAGGAAGTTTGTCAAGGGCAAGCAAGTGATGATACTGTTATATTGATTTTCGGAATCATCACCCTTGACAAACGTCCTCAACCAGCCAGTTGGCGGCTTATCGGAAAAGAATGAACGGGTGTCATCATTCTTGAAAGGAGAAATTACTATGAATCAGCCTTTTCAATTCGGATAGATCACCTCCATACCCATGCGGATCTTCCCGAACTCTGTTCCAGCCTTTGTCTTGCCATGTAAATTGATCTCCCCGTAAATCAACAGTTGAATTTAGTTTAGCTTCACTGTCTGTGCATGCCAACGTAAATAGTTGAATCGGAATGCCTCGACTTTTTGCCCGAATAGACCGGATGATAGCGGCCATGGTAAATCCAGTTGTGAGTATATCATCGATAATGAGAATGCTCCTTGCCAATCCAGTATCCTCTTGGAAAAAATAAACATTCCTTAATTCCATTTCCCGCTCTTTACGGGTAAGTGTTTTAGCAGGTCGGGTTATCCTCTCTTTTGTAAGCAACCAGGGCTTATACCAACCACCTAAAGATCTGCTGAGTTCTCTGCCAAGCAAATCAAGCGGCAAATTGGTTGATTGGGAAACCTGTAACTCATCGGCTTGTAGCGCTCGAAGTACGAGGGGTGACTTGTTTTCGAATTCTGACATATATTCAACAGAGCATGAAACCCACGCCTCCACATCAATGAGATATTTATTTTTGAATTGAATGAGGCTTTTTGACAACTTATCAAATCCGTAAGCCCAGGGTCGGTAATGACACAAATAGTGGTGAGTAATCCGCTCCCCATCAACTTCGATAAATCCTGTTTGAAGCATAAGTCACCGATGTATGAGAAGTCTGAATAATTTGTTTACCCGCATTACAATTTTAAATCTTTAGGTAATTGGGATCAATCTTTCGGGTTTAAAATTCATTTCCCTAATTAGATAACCAGTTATTATCACTTTCAACCTTCAGCTTTCAACTTTCCACTTTTTTATTTCCGCGATAAGTTTCTACCCTGCATCGCCTCGTCATTTTTATTTTCCGACTTCTCAAAAAGAAATGCAAAGCTAGGCCGGCTTGCACCTACTGTTCAAAGCTCAGTCAAGGAATTTCCGGCATAAACCTATACCCACCATATCCGCCAACTGGCGGAGTGAGGTGGGCACCTTCCCGCGTTCCATTTATTCCGTTCCTCCTTGCCTGACCTTCCGCGCCAGCCTCTGAGATAGCCTATTCTTTTTGATTGCAAAGCCCAAAGGCAAAAATAAAAATGCCGCGGACTATGCAGATACTAATCAAAACACACATGCTCAATCACACCTATATGGGACATCATTTTTTCGTCCTGTCAAAAGGCAATAATGCGGGAAGACCCCTGGATTTGCCGTGCCCGAATTGCTTTGTGGTGATCACCAAATGCCCACAACAGAAGCAATTGCTCTACTGGCTATGCTATGGTCTGTGGCAATGTGGATATTTCCAACCTTATCTTTGTGGCTCCGTGATTCCGTTTCTCAGGCTCCCCGAATTGAAGTCCATTATGTGTGACACATACGCTCAAATCGAAAACCGTAAAACAGAATTTGAGAAAGCAGTCGACACCCTCAATAAACTGCTACACATTCAACAGAATATTTCTCAGCAACTGAAACTCATTCAACAGGCTAAGAAAACCTTGATGTGGAAATTACTGAGATAAGTCGCACTTTCTGCTCACACACCAGAATGTTTTGCTGAAGCTCCATGTCTCTTTCATTCTGCCACTAATATAAGGGTCGCACGAAATGCGCTGGCAAGGAACTACGGCATAAACACATTCCACCCGCATGCCAACATTTATTCCGTTCCTCCTTGCGCTGATTTCGCTCAACCCTGGAACCTGCGCCATAATTAAATCAACAAAATTATGGAAACACAAAATGAAAAAACTCGCCAGCAGGTTGCCGAAATTCAACTTATTTACAAGACCACGGTAAAACCTTCTCAACGTCTGAAGATCACGACATCAAAAGATGCCTACGAAATATTTCTTACGACCTGGGATACATGCAAAATTGAATTTGTCGAACAATTCAAAGTATTGCTCCTAAACAGGGCAAACAAAGTGTTGGGAATCGTTGAGATCTCAACAGGCAGTAGTGGAGGAACTGTTGCCGATCCGAAAATAATTTTTGCCTCCGCACTGAAAGCAAATGCATCAAGCCTGATCATGGCTCATAATCATCCGTCGGGCAACCTGGCACCAAGTCAATCCGATATTCAATTGAGCCGTAAAGTTCGGGAGGGAGGCAAATACCTTGAGATTCAAGTGTTGGACCACATCATTGTTACACAGGAAGGATTCCTTTCAATGGCAGATGAAGGGTTGATGTAAATAACTTGGCAGCAATAACCAATGCGGACTTTTTTTGGCCCGGATTCTTTCACACCATTACTCTGCACGAAATATATCCATCCCAGCTAGGTACAAAGTTGAGAACAAATTCCTACCGTAATGAAGAGAATCGCATATCAACGTATATCCCTCCTCTCTTATGGATAGTAAGGAAGTGCAACGAAAGGGTATTTCAATAGACCGCCTCCGCAAATATAAAGGCCTCGAAAATTTAACAAAGGAAGAGGCTCAAAGGGCAGTCCATGCAATTGAAAAACTCACTGAATTTCTTTTTAATTTCTATGAGAATGAGGAAATTATACCCTATGAAAACAAGCCACCTGATTAAATCTTTCGCAAGAGGATCAACCCCAGCCGCCACATCAAAAAGCAACCGAAATTCTGTTATCTACACCCGCGTTTCTACAAAGGAACAGGCAGATACGAACCAAAGTTTAGAAACACAAAAAAAGTACTGCCTCGAGTATGCGTTGAAAAACAATCTTAACGTTCTTGGTTTTTTTGGTGGAACCTACGAAAGCGCGAAGACCGATGAACGAAATGAATTCGGTCGAATGATTCGGTTTGTGAAGAACCAACGCGAAGGAGTATCCAGCATCCTGGTGTATAGCTTGGATCGATTCAGTCGAACCGGGGACAATGCAATCTTTATTTCATCTGAATTAAAACGACAAGGGATCTCAATTATTTCTGTAACTCAACCCATTGATGTATCCACCCATGCCGGGATTCTACAACAAAACATTCAATTCATTTTCAGTAAGTATGATAATGATTTAAGAAAGGAAAAATGCATGGCAGGAACCCGTGAAAAATTACTGCGTGGCGAATGGACGAGTGCACTACCAACAGGATATTCATATAACGCTGCCTGGTGCGAAGGACAACCGCGCGTACTTATTAACGAAAAGGCGGAACTAATTAGACAAGCTTTTTTATTGAAGGTCAAGAAGGGATTATCGAATACTGAAATTGCACATCGGATTTCAAGAGTGGGAATGACGATCTCAAAAAAAAGGCTCACAGAAATTTTAAGAAACCCTTTTTATTGCGGGTATATCTCGCATAGTCTATTGCAAGGCGAGATAGTGAAAGGCAATCACAAGCCAATTGTTTCCGAGGAGATATTTTTTAAAGCGAATGACTTGTTAAAAAAGAACTCCTATGGATACAAGCATCTGGATAAAAATGAAAATATTCCATTGAAAAATTTTATGCGATGTGCTGCCTGCGGAACACCTATGACAGGGTATATCGTTAAGAAAAAAGGGTTACACTATTACAAATGCAACACAGTAGGATGTCGCTGTAATCGAAGCGCTATTCAACTCAATGAGTTATTTAAGGAACTTCTCACGGGTTATCAGATTGATAGGCGGTTTAAAGCTCCTATTCATGATCACCTTTTGTACACGTATAATAATCTTACGGCTGCTGATAAAGAAATCAACAGATCATTACGACAATCCCTTAGCGAAGTTGATGGAAAGTATGAGAAAGTAGAAGAGCGATTTGCATTAGGTGAAATTGACAGAGAGGTTTTTGAAAAAATTGGAGGCAAACTGAAGAGTGAAAAGATAAAAATCGAAGCTCAACTTGAGGGCTCTAAAAATAAATTATCGAACCCTTCACAGTTCATTGATAATGCAATGAATATATGCTCAAATCTATCCAATTTGTGGGTTTCTGCTGACTTTGATGGTAAGTTGAAACTTCAAGAAATCCTGTTTCCTAGGGGTATTTCATATGATAAGGAAAAACGCAAATATCGAACCCCTGAAGCGAATGTAATCGTTGAGTTAACGGCTTCATTATCAAATGATTTAGGCAAAATAAAAAGCGGATCTTCGAAAAAAATTTTCAAAAAATCCGCCTTGGTACCTCAGGCCGGAATCGAACCGGCACACCTTACGGTACACGATTTTGAGTCGTGCGCGTCTACCAGTTCCGCCACTAAGGCATTATAATCGCTCTATCAGGCTTGCGCTCATTGTTACCTGGTTCCTGTGCGCGCCTGCCCTCCATAGCTTTAGCGTAGGAGGGTCTACCAGTTCCGCCACTCAGGCTCGTTTACCTGATCCGTTATTACGAACGGGTTGCAAAGATGTATAAAACTTAGTTTTTGCCAAAATTCAAAGCTCAATAAATTTCTCTAACGAAAAGGCCTGCGTGCGCTCTGAAAACAAGGTTTTAACCCGGCCCCAAACTTTACTGAATAATTCAGACTTGCGATAGTTTTCCAGACTCTGTGGTCCATCCCAGTGACTTAATGTGGTATAACAGAAGGCATCTTCAGAATCTTTTAACAATTGCAGGTGCAAACACCCTTGAAAATTTCGAATAGCCTCCTTGTTCCGGTTGAAGATTTCTAAAAACTCTTCCACCCCGGCTTCGGTAAAGCGCATGCGTACAATTCGGATAATCATATAGATATAAGTAGTTAGACACAAGACGCAAGACATAGAATGTAGTTACACATTATGATCATGTCTTACTACTTATGTCTTGATACTTACGTCTGAAATTTATTCGTCAAATGTCACATTCACTGGGCTGTCGTATTGCAACCCCAACAACTCGCTTGCGTTACCTTTGTAAATCCCTATTTCCAGTAAATCCTGGCTATTGAAAATCAGGAAACAATCGCCCTGCTCGGTTTGATAATAGTTAGTATGAATGCGCCTGAATTTTTCGCCTCCAAATTGTATCGTAAATGTTCTCCCCTTGGTGAGAATTTCAAAATCCACCTTTGCAATGTTCGTGATCAGGTTTCCGTAATTATCAACCCGCACCACATGGCCAGCAATTATCCGTTTTGTAGCCTTCACTTGCCTGTTCATGCTTTTACGAAACGAAGGAAGTGACTTTCCCAATGTAGTAATGGTAACTCCACTCGCTAATCTGGCAGCAGCAGGTGCAAGAATATCTTTTTCCGGAAATGTGGTCTGGATCGGATTTACGGAGTTGAGTTGCACCACTTGCTGGTGATTTTTATCACTGATAAGTCCAAACAGGCCGTTATCTACACCAACAAAAAAATGATCTTCCAGTTGCAGGGCCAGGTAAGCATCATCTCGATTGCCAGAGGAATCGACTCCTACCAAATGCACGGTACCATTCGGGAAATCGCGGAAAGCAGATTTTAATACATAGGCACCATGGGCAATATCACATGCTGCAATCTTATGACTGATATCAATCATGTTTAACCCCGGATTGATGCTGAGTATCCTGGCCTTCACAGCGGCCACATAGTGATCGCTTTCTCCACTGTCGGTAAGAAGGGTAATGATGGCCATTCGCGAACGTTAAACCACGTCCGGATGTTTTTGCTTGGACGGGATTTGTTTACTTTTATGCATCAAAATTAATTGATTTCAACCACATTACTTCATTGATAGAGAAAACCATTACACTCGAGAACATTCCACTTACCGACTTCCTTGGCGTGGAGAATAAAAATATCACTGAACTTGCCGCTGCTTTTCCAAGGAGCAAAATCATTTCGCGAGGAAACGAAATTTTGGTTAAAGGTGAAGCTCCTGATATTCTGCAGATAACCGATATTCTAAATTCGCTAATGGATCACTTCCATCAGTTTGGTCGAGTAACCGAGGAAAATGTGCGTGGCTACATCACTCAGGAGCGTCAGGAATTTGTTGCCGAGGATTCCCCGGATGGCATCATTCTCTATGGTACTAAGGGATCGGCTATCAAGGCCAAGACCGTTAATCAACAAAAGCTCGTGAAAGCGGTTAAAGACTATGATCTGGTCTTTGCGCTTGGACCTGCGGGAACAGGTAAAACATTTGTTTCTGTAGCGATGGCTGTGAAGGCCCTTAAGAACAAGCAAGTAAAGAAGATCATTATCACACGACCTGCCGTAGAGGCAGGGGAGAACCTCGGATTTTTGCCTGGCGATCTGAAAGAAAAAATTGATCCTTATCTGCGTCCATTGTATGATGCACTGGATGATATGATACCTGCAGATAAGTTGGGGTATTATATG
>JBEBJH010000251.1:0-6571 GCA_040079965.1 Cyclobacteriaceae bacterium | reverse complement strand
TATAGCCAAGACCCGCTGTGTGGGTCAGGAGGGTGCGGATTGTGATCGGCGATTGAGACGGGCGGCTCGTGAGGCTCTTGTCCGGATCGACCAGCACAGCAATTGATTTTTTGCCTACGCGACTGCGTTCCTGAAGGCTATCAAGA
The DNA here is from genome assembly GCA_040079965.1 of Cyclobacteriaceae bacterium. Lineage (GTDB taxonomy): Bacteria > Bacteroidota > Bacteroidia > Cytophagales > Cyclobacteriaceae > ELB16-189. The sequence goes on along the minus strand of JBEBJH010000251.1, from coordinate 6,425 downwards.
ATTTTCATTCTTTGTCTTTCGGTTATTGAGGTATTCGGCCAATTTGTCTTTGGCAATGTCTAATAAAACAACCGTAGCCTGACTAACTACCCGGTCGCTCAATTGAGATAGAAAAGATGGGGGAGAATACGCAGGCTCAATGTTTTCCAGGCTCTCTTCATTTTCTTCCTGGGGTATTTTTGATTTTGCCTTTTTGCTTTTCTTTTTTTTGGAGGACCCAAGCTGACTTACAATCAGATAGGTGATTGCCAACGCACCACCAATGATTAGCGCATTTTTTACAACTTTCTCTGTTTTATCGGACATGGCTTTGACCTCTTTTTGAAGTTCTTGCTTATGCCTGTCAGATTCTTCAATTAGTCGTTTCTTTTCCGGATCCTGAGTTTCCAACAATTCCATACTACTTTTCTTTGCGTTTGGTTTTTATCTTCTCCATCAGGTGCTGTTCAAAAGAATGCCCTATCTTTTTGCGGAATACGATAAAAATCAGACAAGGAATTCCATAAATACCGGCTACAATCCAATACCCGATATAAGGTTGCTCAAAGAATGAGTTTAAAAAGTGGGCCAATCCAACACTAAAGAAAAGCAAAAATATGAGTGCCAGGAACAAAATGGTAACTACCATTAGTGCTTGTGCAAGTACTTTAGCAACATCTTCACGGATTTCAATTTTTAATAACTCAATCCGGGCCTCAACGTAGCCGGATAGATTTTCTATCAGATTATCGAGTCGTAGAAACTTGAATATCGTGTCTTTAATGCTTTCCATGAATTGTATGTGCCAATATACTCATTTTGTATTTTCAGCCGAAATAGGATAATGCAGTATTTATTTCTTTTTTAAGTCAACAAGTTCATCCTGGGTTATCACATCACCCCGATTGTTTAGTTTTTCCTTTTTGACTAGAAGGTTTAAGCTTGCGCTGATGTACAGCCGCATACGTGTTGAGTCCACCAGGTTGGGTTGATACCAATTCTTTTCAAATATATAGACTGAATCTACTGAAAGGGATGGGCTTAATTTGAGTTCAGAAATTAACTGAATAATACAGGTTCTGAATTTTCCATGTTCATCTTCACTGTCGCGGCAAAAGCCCGGTTTATTCAGTTCGAATAGTTCATTATTGATGATCAGGATATTCTTCCTTCTATAAACCGAAAGTACCTGAGAGGGCTCTATTTGATTTTCGCCAGCATGGTCATACACCATCCAGTTACTCAACGGTTGGTTCTGATAGGTTTTCACAACCACTTTGTATGTGTTACTTTCATAGTTCACCAGATTTTTATATTGATAGGAAAGTTCCTGAACCTTCACTGCGTCTTTGTTTAAATAAATCAGAGAAAACGGGATGAAGAAAAAAGTGAGTAAGAGATATAGAAATCCTGCTAACCGGTATCGTAATGTCAAACGACCCAACCACCCGGCTAACCGGATCGGCAATTCTTTAACATAGGGGATTGGAAAGAAAATCAGAACCCCAATGGCATTGAAAAGAAAGTGGGCGATGGCAATGCTAATAGCGGCATTAGAGTTGAACATCGCTGCAATGAAAGCAGTGATGGTAGTTCCGATGTTTGCGCCCAGAATAAAGGGCAAAGCCAGTTTGAGCTTCACTACCTTTTTAGCTACCAAGGGCACCACTAACGAAGTAGTAATTGTACTGGATCGGATAGCGGCTGTGGTGAGCAACCCCCACGCAAATGACTTCAACGAATTCTTAAAGAAGAATTGCTGAAAGCGATCTTGCGATCCAAACCCAAGTGTTTGAGATAACACTTTTCTAAAGAATAAGATGGATCCAAACAACAATCCAATGGATAGAATGGCTAGAATAAATCCATTATCAATAAGCCTCACTATAAAATCGATAACAGGACTGAACCCAGGGCCTAGGAGAGAAAAATTATTTTGAATCCGGCCCAGGGGTTCATTAAAAAATGAAGTAGCAATGTATTGCGCAAGTCCAGAGAGAAAGCCAAAGTAATATTCCAAAGGGAAGAGAATGATCACCGTGAGAATATTGAAGAAATCGTGATAGGTGCCAATGGTTACTGCTCGCCTGAATTCTTTTTTCCTGGTAATGAACCCAAGTGATACGATTGTACTGGTGATTGTGGTGCCCACATTTGCACCCATGATTATTGGCACTGCGCCCTCAAGTGTAATTGACCCAGATGCAACAAGAGCTACCGCCATAGATGTGGTAGCGGAGCTGCTTTGAATAAGGGCTGTTACCAATAAACCAATGAAGAGGCCCGTGAAGGGGTTGGACGTGGCAAGTATAACAACATCTGCAGCATCTTTTCCCAGGTGCTGCAAAGAAGCAATCATCAAATCAAGGGTAAAAAGAAAAATCAGAAGCGCGGCCAGTATAAAGGCCGTGTTTCTAAATACAATTTTCCAGCGACCAGGGGCCTGGGGATTTTCGATCTCAGTAGATTGCTCCTTCACTGGCTGTAAATATACTTAGCCATGAGCAAGAAGAAAGGTGGTAACAATTACTTAATTTATTGAATCCAATTCAGCAAGTGCCATCCAGGCCATCAAGCCGGGCCCGATTTTCAGAGCTTCTTCATCAATATCAAAGGTAGGCGTATGAACATACGAGGTAATGCCTTTTGAATCATTGCGCGTACCTAATCTGTAAAAGGAAGCAGGCACTACCTGTGAGTAGTATGCAAAATCTTCCGATCCAAGGGTAAGATCAATATCAACAACATTTTCTTTGCCCACGTATTCTTCTGCTGCCTTTCTTATTCTGCGTGTTACCTGTGGATTATTCTCAAGGTACGGATACCCATGTGAGATTGTCACCTCGCATTTTCCGCCCATCCCTTCGGCAATCGATTCAGCCATCTTTTTTATTTTCTGCAATCCTTCTTTGCGCCACACTTCATTTAAAGCGCGGAAGGTGCCGGCAATGTTCACTTCATCGGGAATGATGTTTGTAGCGCCATCACCGATAATTCGTCCAAACGTAAGGACAGTTGGTTGCTTAGGACTGGCATTTCTGCTTATTACTTGTTGCAATGCAATAATAATGTGGGCAGCAATTACTACGGGATCGATTGTTAATTCCGGGGCAGCACCATGCCCACCTTTACCAATTACCTTCAAATAAATTTCGTCACTACTGGCCATATACATGCCTTCGCGAAAACCTACTTTGCCAACTGGCACCAAGGGCATTACATGTTGCCCGATAATGGAGGCTGGAGTTGGATTTGTCAAAGCACCATCTTGGATCATGTAAGAAGCGCCCCCTGGATTTTTTTCTTCACCAGGTTGAAAGATTAATTTAATCGTGCCTTCAAACTGATCTTTTACCTGTTGGAGTATTTTGGCTGTTCCCAAAAGGGATGAGGTATGCACGTCATGACCACAAGCATGCATTACCCCTGGTTTGGTTGATTTATAAGAAACATTATTAATTTCCTGAATGGGTAAAGCATCCATGTCGGCCCGTAGTGCCACTGATTTTTTTTCCGGATTCTTTCCTTTAATCAAAGCAACAATCCCGGTTGTGGCTATCCCTTCCTGAGGCTCGATACCAAAGGATCGCAATTGGGCGGCTACAAATTTTGAGGTATTGAATTCTTCGTACGATAATTCAGGATGAGCGTGCAGGTGCCTGCGCCACACAACAACTTCCTTAAAGGATTCTTCAGAAAGTGACTTTATTCTATTTATTAGAGTCATGATCAGGCAAAGGTATCCATTATGTTTTGATTGATAAAAATCGTTGAAAACAGAAGGTTTGTTAATACTGATTGATAATTAGATATTAGTGCTTTCGACTAATCAGAATCCCGCATGAGACTTATCAAATTTCGAGTGATCTTCTTGTTGACTTTAGCTTTATGTGCCGGGCTGGCGAATGCTCAGACAAAGACGCTAACCCTGCAAGACCTGTCTGACTTTAAACCGCAAGCCGGTAACTGGTTAATTGTGGGTGATGCAACTATGAACCCTGATGTGGATATTCATGAGAAGACAGCAGTTTCCTTGCCAGAAGAAACCAAAAAAGGTAAGAAGGCAAAAGCCGCTATACTTCCTGCCAAACCACAAGCCGTAACATTCACAAAAGGCACTGGCATTTTACTCAACATGAATGACGATAAGAAGAAGGACCATTTGATATCAGTCTTTGAGCATGGCGATATTGAATTGGAGTTGGAAGTTATGTTACCCAAGGGCTCTAACTCTGGAATTTATCTGCAAGGTCGATACGAGATTCAGCTACTTGATAGCTGGGGGGTTAAAAATCCCAAGTATTCTGACATCGGGGGTATCTACAGAAACTGGGAAAATGAGCCCGGAAAAATCTATATGGGGAAGGCGCCTTTGAGCAACCCAGCTAAAGCTCCTGGTCTCTGGCAAAAAATGAAAATCTCCTTTCAGGCACCACGATTTGACAAGGCTGGTAGTAAAATTGAAAATGCACGATTTAATTATGTTGACTTAAACGGGGTGCGCATCCACGAAAATGTAGAAGTGCCACTGCCTACTGGTGGCCCGATTGAAAATAATGAAAGACCATTGGGCCCGCTAATGATTCAGGGAGATCATGGTCCTGTTGCATTTCGCAATGTCACGTATACACTGATGAAATCCGTAGAAGTTTCACTCAGCAACATTACCTATCAAACCTGGTATGGGAATTATAAAATCATTTCAGATTATTCCGGCTTAAAGCCTTCAGCTTCGGGTCAGGTTTCTGAACTCACTTGCGAAGTTCTGGAAAATGAGGATGGCTATGGAAGTCGCTACCAAAAAAAAATTTCAGTTTCAGAGGATTCAAATTATAAATTTAGGTTGACCTATACAGGTGGGGCAAGGCTTATAGTCAACAATCAGCAACTTACAGATTTTCAAAGTGGGGATGGTTGGTGGCGAACCGATGAGGCCTCTATTGAATTGAAAGCGGGATCCTATCCGTTTGAGATTTATAATTACAAAAATGCTTCATGGCTGCCACCCAGGTTGGGTTTGTTCGTGCAAACGGGTTCGTTGTTAAAACCGCTGCATGCTTTTAATTCTTTTCCTCCCGATGATCAACCGGTGGCTCCGATATTAATCAATCCTGGTAACGAGCCGAGAATGCTCCGGGCCTTTCTGGATTTCAAAGGAGACTATAAACAGCGACTAACTCATACCATTGGTGTTGGCGATCCCAGCGGCCTAAACTATGTCTATGATTTGAAGGCAGGGAACCTGGTGTGCGTGTGGCGTGGTGATTTTGTGGATGCAACCCCTATGTGGCATGATCGTGGAGATGGTTCTTTCAAACCTATGGGAGCAACGCAGTATTTATTCAACAATCAACCGATGGCTTTCTTACCTACCTTAACATCATCATTTCCGGTAATCACGCGTGATGCGGAAATAAAAGCAGGTGAGTTTCGGGGAAAAGGATATGAGATTGAAGAAGCTACCGGTAGGCCAATTTTCAAATACACATATCAGGGAATAGATGTGGAGGACAAAATTTATCCCGATCAAAGTAGCCTTACCCACGAAGTGAATATTAAAAACAGGGACACAAAATCGGGATTGTACTATAAACTGGCCGAAGGAAAAGCAATCCAACAAATGCCGAACGGAATGTATGCTGTGGATGACAAGAGTTATTACATCCGTGTAAAAGGAGTAACTCCGAAAGTACGCGAGAATGCCGGCAAACAAGAGTTGATTATTCCGATGGAAGGATCATTTAGTTATTCAATCATTTGGTAATAGTTCAATGAAAACAGCTTTAACAGCGATGAAAAACATTTTAACAATAACCATCCTATTGAGTTTGATTACCTCTATTCAGGTTTCTTCTCAGTTTAACACACCGAAGGAAGAAGACTATTACAAAATTCTTACGCTGCCAACTCCCGAAGGTATTCTTTTGGAAGTGGGTGGGGTGGCTACATTACCTGATGGAAGAATAGCGGTATGTACCCGTAGAGGAGACGTCTGGATTGTTGAAAATCCCTCCATGGAAAAAGGCACATCGCCCAGGTATATATTGTTTGCATCAGGCTTGCACGAAGCGTTGGGATTGGCCTATAAGGATGGTGCACTTTATACAGCACAGCGTGGAGAGTTGACCAAACTGATGGACAAAAATGGAGATGGCAAGGCAGATGTGTATGAAACGGTTTATGCATGGCCTTTATCCGGTCACTATCATGAGTATTCTTTCGGGCCGAAGATTGCACCGGATGGCAGCTTTTTTGTAACAGGTAATGTTGCCTTTGGTGATGAGGAGTGGTGGCGTGGTGAGAGTCGGGTGCCTTGGCGCGGGTGGACGATGAAAATACATCCTGATGGTTCTATGGAACCCTGGGCAACAGGCATGCGCTCTCCGTGTGGATTGGGAATGATTGATGGTGAATTCTTTTATGATGATAATCAAGGTGATTGGCAG
>JBEBJH010000419.1:0-1562 GCA_040079965.1 Cyclobacteriaceae bacterium | reverse complement strand
CAGCAAAAACTGCTGGCCCCGGGGTTGACGAAGAGGTTATTAACGCCATCCTGGAGCAGATCCCTAGTCCTCTTGAGATTTCAGTTCTATTGAAAGAATCAGGTTCAAAGTATAACTCGGCCATGTTGAATTCAACTAATAACCTACCCAAGTACAACAGCAACTTCAAAAAAGCATTGAATTTGGGTATTTACGGTACTGATTTGGGGTACACAAATATCTTTGGCAAAAATCAGGATGGCATTAAATACATCTCTTCGATTAAATCGTTGGCTGACGAATTAAATATCGGTCAGTTTTTTGATGTGGAGACAATCGGACGTCTGGCCACTAATAGCAAGAATCTCGATTCGTTGCTCTTGATTACCACGATGAATTTCAATCACATCAATCATTATCTGCAATCACAAAGTCGCGATAACCTAAGTGTACTATTACTTACCGGTGGTTGGTTGGAGGCTATGCAGATTACTTGCCAGACCGCAGCAAAAAATCCTGAGAACAAAGAACTTCAGGAAAAAATTGGCGAACAAAAAATAATCCTTGAACAAATACTCCTTCTTTTCTCCTTCTACAAAGAGGATGCAAATATGGCTGGATTGCTTACAGACCTTGAGCAATTGAAGACAGCCTACGACAAAATTAAAATCAATTATACCTATAAAGAATCCACCATGGAGATTGTGGATGGCGTAGCCGTAATAAAAGATAACAGTACTACAACCATTGATATCACTCCCCAAAACGTGGAAGAAATAAAAAATATCACCGATTCAATACGCACGAAAATAATCAGTTAACAAGTCTACGATTAATACTATGAAAACTTTAGCCTTTGTTCTTTTGTTTATATCTTCTCTGGCGGTAGGTTCAAACGACCTGATTGATCAGTGCAATGCCGATAACCTGGCCAATGCCTGCATACCAAAATTAGCTTCCGGATTTAACTTTTTGAAAAGCTATAAAGTAGACGGTGAAGCTAAGGATAAGGTAGAATACAGCTATGTCTTTACAAAAGGAACCCAATACATGATTAATGTTTGCTCCAATGGTTCAGCCACCGATGGTATAGTGGTTAGTCTCTTTGATAAAGAACGGAACAAAGTAGCCACGAGCAAGATCAATGGGCAATTCATTACTGCGATCGCTTATCCGTGTAACGCAACTGGCATTTATTACATCCAGTATACATTTGACGAACCTTCAGCGCATTGTGGTGGCAGCGCATTGGGCTTTAAGAGATAATCATCATTAAAGAAATCCTGAAACGGCTATTGGTTTTCCGATAGTCGTTTTATTTTAATGCCTCATCTATGAAAGAATTTGAAGTCAGTTTTAACTTTAAAGCGAGGTATTATACACTTGGAGAAATAACGCCTGCCACACAAAAAGTATGGTTCGTATTTCATGGGTATGGCCAACTGGCGCAATTCTTCCTAAGGAAATTTTCACCCCTGCAGAACAATGAAACCTGCATCATAGCACCTGAAGGCCTTTCTCACTTTTACCTCGAAGATGTTGCAAGCCGGAGTCAAACCGGCAACAATAAAGTAGGCGCTACC
>JBEBJH010000250.1:0-6609 GCA_040079965.1 Cyclobacteriaceae bacterium | reverse complement strand
CTTCCACAACGTTGGGAGTCATACCCGTTACCGTATAGGGGTTTTCGTTTAAGTATTTTGCGTAACTGTCTAATGCATTACCGCTCATGCCCATGTGGTGCACGGCATATTTTCTGAATTCATTGGATTGTGACATAGCTATATATAAAATTATTTGATTACAGTTTTAAGATAAGTCGTTTCAGACTGACTTTTATTGTTTCTAACATCAATGTTACTAAGAAAATTTCAATAAAAAAGCCCCATTAATTAACGGGGCTCTCTAATAACTACCTAAGGCTAAGAATGGTTCTGAATCTTAATGACGATGTTCTTCAGCGACTTTTTTGAATTCATCCAATGTTACCTTTTTCTCTGCGACAGTAATCGAATCTTTTATCACCTTCACAATTTTGTCCTGACGAAGTTGATTGTAAATTTTCATGAAGTTCTCACCCTTGCCGTCCTGGCCGGACAGATAATTGTTTGCAATATCATTTAGTTTATCGCCAAGTTGAGAGGCAATAGCAGCGCCACCAAATTGTTCAACAATGAATTGTTTTGCCTTTTCGCGCACCTCATCGCCTTCCACTTTGATCTCTTTATCTTCAGCAATCTTATTCTTTATGAGATCCCATTTGAGCGATTCTTTGTAAACGTTAAATTCCTTTTCAAGAATATCGTCCGTAACCTGTCCATTGCTTGTATTTTTAATCCAGTTTTTAAGGAAAGCTTCGGGCATGTTTATTTTGGTGTGATCAACGTAGTAGTGTTGAATCTCATGCTCAAGCAAATGCTCTGTCTCGCGATCATAATTTTCGCCTATTGTGGTTTTAACCTTATCAAGGAAATCGGCTTCGGTCGTAATGGCATCTTTGCCAAAAACCTTATCAAATAATTCCTGATTGATTTGAGCAGGCTCACTCTGACTTATGGTTGTTACCTTAAATGTGTAAGTACCTGTTGCATTTTTGGCCTCATCCTCTGGGATATTAAGTACCTGTGCACGGGCAGCAGCATCTTCAAATGTCTTTTCAATATCAAATTCAACAACATCCTCTTTCTTCAGACCGATGAAATTCTTCTGCTCTTTTTTTGACACTTTTTCAATGGCGATATAAGATCCCTTTTTTTCTTCTTCTCCTTTTTTGGAGATTTCGCCATAGAGATTATTACCCACCTCACTTACTTCAGGGTAGGTAACATTGCCAAATCTCTTTTTCAGATCTTCCAATGTCTCGTCTATTACTTTCTGATCTACCTCAATTTTGAGTGATTTCACGTTAACCTTCGCGGAAAGATCTGGTGTAAAATCTTCTACCAGTCCGATTTGAAATTCAAATTCAAAATCTTTCTGAGAATCCCAGTCAATGGTAAACGCCTTTTCCTGGTTAGGCATCGGGTCGCCAAGGATTCGCAGTTTTTGATCGCGTATGTAATCAGAAACCGAATGCGATACCAGGTGATTTACTTCTTCTACCAGTACCGATTTGCCAAACATTTTTTTGATTACACCAGCAGGTACTTTGCCTTGACGAAAACCTTTGATATTGGCTTTGCGGGCATAGTCTTTTAACTTTCCTTCTACTTTCGGTTGATAATCACTCTCACTTAGTTTAACTTTAATCAAACCATCAGTAGTGCTTTGTTTGTCTAATGTGATGTTCAAGGGTTACGTGTTTAGTGTGTTATACTTGTTTTTTCCTGCTCTCATGTAGCTAAGAATTAGTGAACCCTCCAGACGAACTCCTTGCCGGCCGGAGGGTTCAAAATTAAGTGCGGATGAAGGGACTCGAACCCCCACGCCTTGCGGCACCAGATCCTAAGTCTGGCGCGGCTGCCAATTACGCCACATCCGCAGATCGCCCTTTGAATTAAAAAAACAGGCTTTTTTGCCAAAGGGAGTGCAAATTTAGGGATTATTCGTTATGATTAAAGAATGTTAAAAAAACGATTTTAAAGTGGTAAGCAGGTGGTAATAGACGCTGTTGAAGAGAAAAAGGAAATAATAGGGCGTTATCGCAGATTATTAAGAAAGGCAAAGCCAATTTTAGAGGAAGGGGATGCCAGATTGATAAAGAGGGCTTTTACGATCGCCATGGAAGCGCACAAAGATATGCGCAGAAAATCGGGTGAGCCCTACATCTTTCATCCGTTGTCAGTAGCAGAAATATGCGTTGAAGAAATTGGACTGGGCACAACCTCCATCATTGCAGCCTTGCTCCATGATGTTGTTGAAGACACTGACATCCAACTGAAAGATCTTGAGCGAATTTTTGGAAAGAAGATCGCTAAGATTATTGATGGCCTCACAAAAATCAAAGGTGTGTTTGAATACGGAACCTCTGCGCAGGCTGAGAACTTCCGTAAAATGCTCTTCACGCTTTCGGAAGATGTGCGGGTGATTTTGATAAAACTGGCAGACCGGCTGCATAATATGCGCACGCTGGACAGTATGCCCCGAAACAAACAGTTGCGTGTTAGTTCTGAAACTATTTATCTCTATGCACCCTTAGCTCATAGGCTTGGCCTTAATGCCATTAAAACAGAATTGGAAGATTTGTACCTCCGGTTTACTGACTATGCAACCTATCGCGATATAGCCAATAAGATTGATGAGTCGCGCGCGTCAAGAAATAAATTCATCAAGCAATTTGTGCAGCCGGTTAAAGATGAATTAGATAAGCTCAACATAGAATATGAAATAAAGAGCCGGCCTAAGTCAATTTTTTCGATTTACAATAAAATGCGAAAGCAGAATATTCCTTTCGAAGAAGTATATGATCTTTTCGCAATCAGAATTATTCTGGATACCCCCCTCGAACAGGAAAAATCCTTTTGCTGGCAGGTGTATTCAATCGTTACAGATTACTACACACCCAATCCTGATCGCCTCCGCGATTGGATTAGTACACCAAAAGGAAATGGATACGAGTCTCTGCACACTACTGTAATGGCTAAGAATGGCCAATGGGTTGAAGTTCAGATACGTACCAGGCGCATGGATGAAATCGCTGAAAAGGGGTACGCTGCACATTGGAAGTATAAAGACAACGCATCCAATCATGAATCAAATTTAGAAAAATGGTTGATTAGAGTGCGGGAACTTCTTGAAAAGCAAGACCTCACCGCGCTTGAGTTTGTGGATGATTTTCGGGGAAATCTATTTAATGATGAGGTCTTTGTCTTTACCCCCAAGGGAGAATTAAAAACTCTTCCTAACGGAGCAACAGCACTGGATTTTGCCTTTGATATTCACACCGACATTGGCGCTAAGTGTATTGGCGCTAAAGTGAATCAGAAATTGGTGCCCATAAATCATGTATTAAAAAATGGTGACCAGATCGAGATACTTACCTCCTCTAAGCAAAAGCCTAATGAGGATTGGCTTCGGTTTGTAATTAGCCCCAAAGCAAAATCAAAAATCAAAGAACTTCTTAAAGAAGATAAAAGAAACCAGGTAGAAGAGGGTAAAGAGATTCTCCTGAGAAAATTGAAGCAATTAAAAATTGATTCCAATAGCCAGGTGTATGAACAAATGCGGGCCTACTTCAATGTAAACTCTCAATTTGAACTCCATTATCGCATCGGCAAAGGATTAATTACTGTCAACGACCTTAAGCGCTTTAAGGAATTTAAGCCTTCCTCAACTCTAAAAACGCGCCCAAATGAGTCGGTTACGGATGTAAGAACCATCGAGCAGGAGATAAGCAAAGTAAAGGGACGCTATGAAGATATTTTGTTGATAGGAGAAGACATGGATGTGGTGGAGTATAAGTTGGCCAAGTGTTGTACTCCAATTCCGGGTGATGATGTGTTTGGATTTGTTACTGTAAATGAGGGTATAAAAATTCATCGCACTACCTGTCCAAATGCCACTGAACTGCTTGCCAACCATGGTAATCGGGTAATTAAAGCGAAATGGACTTCCCAGCACGAAGTAGCTTTTCTGACAGGTCTTAAAGTTATTGGCACAGATCGGGTTGGATTGATTAACGATGTTTCAAAGGTAATTTCAGAAGAATTAAAAGTGAACATGAGTTCGTTGTCTTTTAAGTCGGATCAGGGGATTTTTAGTGGGGAGATCATGCTTTATGTAAATGACACACGTCATCTCGAAATGCTGATTACCAAACTTGAGAAAGTAGAGGGGGTTGTAAAAGTCTCACGTTTTGATTCCCGAAATAACCAACAGGTGCATTCGGCAGAATAATTTTGTCCAACCTGTTATCGAAATAGTATATTTGCCACCAGTCTCGCACAATGGCATTGAATCAAAAGGTATTTGATGAAGTAAAGCAAATCTTTACAGCTTATTTGGAAAACAAAGAGCTGCGAAAGACTCCAGAACGTTATGCCATACTGGAAGAGATCTACTCGCTTAGTGGTCATTTTGATGTTGAGTCACTTTACATCAACATGAAAAATAAAAACTATCGCGTAAGCCGGGCAACTGTTTATAATACATTGGATTTATTGGTGGAGTGTGATTTGGTTAGTAAGCACCAATTCGGAAAGAATCTGGCCCAGTATGAGAAATCATATGGCTATAAACAGCATGATCATTTAATTTGCACGGAGTGTCATAAAGTGATAGAGTTCTGTGATCCGAGAATACAGACAATTCAGAATACAGTAGAAGAATTGATGCATTTTAATGTTATGCACCATTCACTCATTTTATATGCATCTTGTACAAAGAAAAATTGTGAAAACAGAAAATCATGAATTTTGCACAGGAAATTAAAGGTAACTCCTTGATATTAAGAATATCCGGAGATTTGATAGGAGAAGACAATGGCACACAACTAATAGCAGCCGTTAATGATGCAGTGAGTCATCAGGTACGCGCATGTATTATTGACATTTCGGGGCTGCGATATATCAATAGCAGTGGTATAGGGGTTCTCATTACAATTCTTACTAAGTTCAGAAATAAAGGCGGAGAAGTTTATTTGATGAACCCTTCTGAAAGTGTGAGTAAGTTGCTAGTGATTACCAAACTGAATGCAATCTTTCAGATCATTAAATCGGAAGAGGAAGTAATGAAGAAAGTTAAATAAGTGCCCGCAAGGCTGAATGTTTAAGTATTTATAAATGAAAGTAGATGTACTGCTCGGTCTTCAGTGGGGAGATGAAGGCAAAGGAAAGATTGTAGATGTTTTGGCGCCCAAGTATGATGTAGTAGCCCGATTTCAGGGAGGTCCCAATGCAGGACACACACTTGAGTTCGATGGAATCAAACATGTGTTACATCAGATCCCTTCAGGGATTTTCAGAAACAAAACCAGAAACATAATTGGTAATGGGGTTGTACTTGACCCCATTGTATTCAGAACTGAAATTGAAAAACTAAGCAAATACAATCTAAACGTCCGGGCTAATCTCTTTATCTCAAAGAAAGCTACCTTGATAGTGCCTACTCACCGCTTACTCGATCAGGCACAAGAGAAAGCAAAAGGAGATCAAAAAATTGGATCTACGCTAAAAGGGATAGGCCCCTCCTACCAGGATAAAATTGGCCGGCAAGGATTACGCGTTGGGGATGTGCTATCCGATAATTTTGAATCAAAGTTCAAGAAGCTTACCGAAATACATTTTGAAATTCTGAAGAACCATTCCATTGAATTTAATTGGTCAGATCTAGAAACTCAGTTTTTCGAATCAGTTAACTTTTTAAAACAGTTTAACCTGATTGATAGCGAATACTTTATTAATGATGAACTGAATAAGAACTCATCAGTGCTGGCTGAAGGTGCCCAGGGTTCTCTTCTTGATATTGACTTTGGCAGTTATCCTTTTGTAACGAGTTCAAACACGGTTACTGCCGGGGCCTGCACAGGGTTGGGAATTGCCCCTAGTCGGATTGGGGAAGTTTATGGAATCTTTAAGGCCTATAGTACCCGGGTTGGTAGTGGTCCGTTTCCTACAGAACTGATGGATGATGAAGGAGAAAAAATGCGGAAGCAGGGGAATGAATTTGGTTCCACCACCGGCAGACCGCGCAGATGTGGATGGATTGACCTGCCATCATTGAAGTATTCTATTATGATCAACGGGGTCACCCAGCTGTTGATGATGAAGGCAGATGTGTTAAGCATCTTTCCTGTGATTAAGATTTGTACACATTACAAACTAAGTGATGGCACAATTACGGAAACTTTACCCTACGAAATTGTAAATCAAAAAATTACGCCTGTTTATACAGAGATACCCGGATGGAATACTCCGTTATCCGGAACCTTAGAGTCGGGATTGCCATCTAAACTCATGGACTACGTTACTTTTCTTGAAAAGGCCCTAAATGTTCCAATTTCAATGATTTCCATAGGTCCCGATAGATCTCAGACTGTCTTACGGCCTAAATTAGGATAACTTAAATTTTTCTTAACCACCCTTGCAAAGGAGTTTGGTTAACCGTACATTTGCACTCCCAAATCGAAATAGGGGATCTAAACAGTAGGTTTAGATCGATTGAAGAGGTTTAAAAACCACAATTGAATTAACTGGCCGAGAGGCCTTTTGAGTTCAAAACGTTCTTTGAATGAATGGAGATTGATAGCGGACCCGATGGTACTCGATAGAGGGTGCCATCGAGTTGATTTCTTTAAGATGACTAGCAGTGATGTT
>JBEBJH010000019.1:0-32352 GCA_040079965.1 Cyclobacteriaceae bacterium | reverse complement strand
AATTAAGCCAGGCCGTAGCTTCACAAAAGTCGGTGGTTCTATTTGTATAGGTATCCCTTACCCGATAGTTGAATTGGATCTCATTCAAATACAATGAACCAACACCTTCAATTTCATACCCGTTAACAAACTGTTGAGGGATGAAGATTTTACCGGAAGAAATTTCCGCGCGAACATCTACACCAGCATTATAAAAATTTTCGATCATCACTTCCCGTGAATTATATCCAGATCCCGTTTTTCGGATATAAATGGAGAACCGGATAGACTCATTATAAGTCTGGCTGTATTCTTCAATCCGATAAGAACCAGTAACCCGGTCGCGCTCATCATACATGGGTTCAACCACCAGAATATCACACGAGGAAAGAACCAATCCGGCAATCAGAAGTAGTACGTTCGTTTTCATAACTCACATTGTTTGAAAGAGTAAAAACAATTGGTGGGCCAGAATCGGAAATCGCAAATTGGTAGTTATGCCAATGAACCAATTGATTAATGATTATCAACTAGTTAGAAATTAAACTGCCCCGACTTGTCGGGGCAGTTTAGCTTAAAAAATTGGTTAACTCAGTTTAAAAAATAAGGCACTCCGGCACCGGCAAAAAATATTTACCACCAACAACCACTACGAATGGAGTAAAAACCAGTCGTGCCGGATATGCCATAACTTTACCCCTAGAGGTTAACCCAAAAGTCAAAATATCAATCGAGGTGTCATTCCTGGCTTGACCCGGAATCCCAAATTGTGCGCACTCCGCGGGATCGCGGCTCAAAGGCCGCGATGACAGATTGACTTTTTGGTCAGCCTCCTGGGGGTGAGGGCTAGTCCACATTGTCATGCAGAAATTTATTATTGCCTAAAAGGCTATTATCATCGTTCAGGTTATAGCGCGAAATAAATGGCTCGGAAGAATGAGGTACGTTATCCATCTTAACACCTCTTCTCAGATAGGCTGGAAGCGTCCATTTTTCGTTGAACTCTTCCTTCGTCATTTCGTGTTTCTTGCTGGCCTTTAATTTCTCTCTACGCTGACGAGCTTGCTCTTCTAATCGTTCCTTCGTTCTGCGAATCTCCATCAACCCTTCTTCATTGATTACCTGATCCTCCGAAACTCCTTTGCCTAATTTGAAATCCTCTTCTTCCTCTTCACTTCGAAACAAACTATCCTCCCCTTGATCTTCCTCGTTCAAAGGTGTTGATTCGTTACTCCATTCAAACGTATAGGATCTCTCATGCGAAGGAGTTTCGTCCTTTGAAGGTGGGGTTACCGGGTTTTCGGGTCTCTCATTTTCATCATGCTTTGAAAGTTTCTCCTCGCTCTTAAGAATAGGCTTGTCATTATCTGATCTCACCTTAAGTTGAATATCAAGATTCTGCTGATTCACAGAATTATCAACTGCACCGAACAAGGGAATTTGAGAACGATCCAATTCATGCACTTTTTTCTCCTCAGGTTTCTTCTTCAATCTACCCTCAGCAAAAAAGCCAGTCGCAATTACAGTTACCCGGATACGATCACCAAGCCCTGAATCCACACCATGACCAAAAATCACCTCGGCTTCATCACCTGCTTGTTGTTGAATATACTCGGTGATGGTAGTCAACTCATCCATTTGAAGTTCAGCTTCATCACCTGAGATAATAGATAAAAGAATTTTCTGAGCTCCCATGATATCCTTATTGTCAAGCAAGGGCGAGGCAAGTGCTTGTTGAGCTGCTTTGATGGCGCGATTGTCACCGCGGGTCTCCGAAGAACCCATGACGGCAGCCCCTGCATTCAACATCACAGTGCGCACATCCTGAAAGTCCACATTTACATAGCCTGCAAGGGTGATGATTTCGGCAATTCCCTTGGCTGCGGTGGTTAACACATTGTCTGCTTCACCAAAAGCCTGACCGATCGCAAGATTACCATAGATTTCACGAAGCTTATCATTGAGAATGATCAGCACCGTATCGCAGCTTGAGCGAAACGCATCGATGCCTAATTCTGCCTGTGCTATTTTTTTCTTTCCTTCAAAAGAGAAAGGAACAGTAA
This sequence comes from Cyclobacteriaceae bacterium, assembly GCA_040079965.1. Taxonomy (GTDB): domain Bacteria; phylum Bacteroidota; class Bacteroidia; order Cytophagales; family Cyclobacteriaceae; genus ELB16-189. Next base: position 30,310 of record JBEBJH010000019.1, on the reverse strand, counting down.
CAATCCCAACGGTAAGGATGTCCATGTCCTTAGCAATCTTAGCAATCACCGGAGCCGCACCGGTGCCTGTACCACCACCCATTCCGGCAGTAACAAACACCATTTTAGTGCCCATCAGCATCTCACGGATTTGCTCTTTACTTTCAATGGCTGCTGCACGACCTACTTCGGGGTTGGCTCCACAGCCAAGTCCTTCGGTAAGGTTAACACCCAGTTGAAGCTTGTACGGTACCGGACTGCTGTTTAAAGCCTGCAAGTCCGTGTTGGCCACCACAAACTCGACATCCTTGATGCCTTGCCGGAACATGTGGTTCACTGCGTTGCTACCTCCGCCACCTACACCAATTACTTTAATAATTGATTTGTGATGTTTCGGGAGGTCAAATTTGTATCCTGTTATTGGTTCAAACATGACAATTATGATTTAGTGGTTGATTCAATATTCATTTTTTCCATCGAGGTCATCAATTAAAAGGCCCTTCGTCTTATTAAGAATGCTGGAAAAGAAATCAGAAGCAGGATTCACCTTTTCCTTTTTTACTTTCACAACCTTCTGTAAACCCTTTGCTTCCTTGTAACGCTCTTCGCGCTCATCCAATGAACGGAAGCCTGAGAGAACGAGGCCAACTGAGGTGGCATACATGGGGCTTTTCACAGCTTCCATTTTACTCTTACCCAGATGCTCGTTGGGATATCCGATTCGGGTATCCATGCCTGTCATATATTCAACTAATTGCTTCAGGCAACTGAGCTGAGAACCGCCTCCGGTAATCACGATACCACCCGCCAATCTGTTTTCAAATCCAGAGTTAATAATTTCGGTATGTGCCATTTCTATAATCTCTTCCATGCGAGCTTGGATGATGCTGGAAAGATTCTTTACCGAGATTTCTTTAGCCGTTCTATTTCTTATTCCCGGTATTGAAACGATCTCATTGGGGCTGGCCTCTTCTGCAATGGCTTTACCAAAGCGAGTCTTCAGCTGTTCAGCCTGCTTTGCCATTACCATCAGCCCGTGTTGTATATCGCTTGTCAGGATATTTCCTCCGAAAGGAATAACGGCTGTATGGCGAATGATGCTATCATGAAATACAGCAATGTCTGTAGTACCGCCACCAATATCAATCAAGCAAACACCGGCTTCTTTCTCTTCTTCACTTAACACCGCCAGACTGGAGGCAAGGGGCTCAAGAATAAGATCCTGTATTTCAAGACCGGCCCTGCGCACACACTTATTAATATTATTGATCGCGCTGGTTTGTGCGGTAATGATATGAAAGTCTGCTTCCAGTTTTACACCACTCATGCCTACAGGATCCTTGATGCCCTCTTCATAATCTACGATATAATCCTGCGGCATTACGTGAATGATTTCACTGCCGGGCGGAATTACAATCCGATACATATCTTCAGTGAGCCGGTTTACATCTTCAATGCTCACCTCGTCATCTTTAGAACTGCGGGTAATACCACCGTGGTGAATAGAACTGCGGATGTGCTGACCTGCAATACCCACATTAACTACTCCGATGTCAATGCCCGACATATCGCTCGCTTCCTTAACGGCTTTCTCAATGGCAAATACGGTCTTGTCGATGTTCGTCACAATTCCTTTTATTACGCCTTCCGATTCAGCTTTGCCCATGCCGAGCACTTCCAGTTTGCCAAACTCGTTTTTGCGTCCCACGATTGCACAGATCTTGGTTGTTCCGATATCAAGACCTACTACTATTTTTTCGTTTTCCATGACTCTTAGATTATTAGTGGTTGTTTGATGTTATTAAGTGGTTTTATATAGGCTATGTAATTTCATTCGGCAACGATTTGTCCAGTGTACTCCACGTTCACCCGCTCATAGCGCGTCCATCCGCGTTGCGGGAGAATCTCTTTATAAAAGATCATCAGTTTTGTAAACTTCGATTCAAAGTCTTCAGGTTTTCCAAATTGCACACGCTGTCCCGTCATTTGAGGATAGATTGTAATTTTTCCATTGCTGTTTATATCCAATTGAGCTATCTGTGCTTTCCAAAATTTATCTTCATGGATAAACTCAATCATTTCCAAAAGCTGCTTACCTTCTTCCAGGTTGTTAAGGTCCTGGCTCTCCAACAAAGTCTTCACGTAAGAACCGCTGACTAACACAACCCGCGAGGTATACTTTTCCGACACTTGCATGATTACTCCATCTTCAGCTATGTAAGCATCTGGTGCATCTTCCTGAACAATGCGGGCGATGGGCCTTCGCAATTCAACATTCACAACAAGGTTCCCCTTCAAGTCTCCGTATAACTCTGCATCCAAAATATGCTTGTCATACTTCAGTTTGGTTTCAATCGCCTTTAGGTTGATATCATCCAGACTTGTTCCCTTGATGGGTTGTCCACTCCCCACCACCAGCTTCATTATATCAGCCTCATCGAGAAAGTGATTCTCATTGACATTGTCCAACTCAATCTCGATATCCTTACAGATCAACCCATCTTGCTTGCGTTCGCTAAAAGCAATCAAAAATGAAATAGCCAGTAGCGATACGGCTACCTTAATTTCTTTTCGAATATTCAATTTCCACTTCATATCAGGTACGACTTAGCATTTCCTTAATAGGTTTTACAAATGTGTCAATATCTCCGGCTCCTACGGTAGCCAGCACTTCAATATTCAAATCCCCTAATTTTTGCATCACATCACTTTTTGAACATCTGATTTTTACAGGACTGGTGATGTCTTTGAAAAGCATATCTGAAGTAACTCCCGGGATCGGTTCTTCCCGTGCGGGATAAATATCCATAAGCAATAATTCATCAGCGAGGCTAAGGCTTTTAGAAAATCCTTCAGCAAAATCACGCGTACGGGTGAACAGGTGCGGCTGAAAGATGACTGTGACTTTCTTACCCTTATACATCTCTTTAAGCGATCTCAGGAAAGCTTCGATCTCGGCAGGATGATGAGCATAGTCATCTATATAAACTAAATCCTTCTTGCGAATGATGAATTCAAATCTTCTCTTAACTCCGCGGAAGGAGGCCAGTGCCTCACGGATTGTTTTTTCGTCAATGCCAAACTTCAGAGCCACCAACGTAGCGGCAATGGCGTTCTCCATATTATGAAAACCGGGGACACCGAGTTGTATCTTCTCAACCTTCTTACTTAATCCAAGGAGATCGAACTCAAAAAATCCGCTATTCGCGGTAATATTGCCGGCAAAAAATTGTCCCCGGCTCATGCCATACGTCTCTTTATTTATATGTGTGGCTTCGTTGGCCAGCAATGCAATTGATTCGTGAATAATAAGATTTCCCTTCTTGTTAATCTGGCTGATAAACTCTTTATAGGCGCTCAACATCTGCAGATGATCTCCGTAGATATCAAGATGGTCAGCATCCGCAGAAGTTACTACTGCAGTGTGCGGGAATAATCTAAGAAAGGAGCGATCAAACTCATCTGCCTCAGCAACAACTATCGTATCTTCATTGACTTCTCCATTCATTACAAGGTTTGACTCATAATTTGAAGTAATGCCACCTAAAAACGCAACCATGTTCTTTCCGGCTGATTTAAGTATGTGAGCGATCAGCGATGAAGTAGTTGTCTTACCATGGGTACCCGCAACGGCTATGGTTTTATAATTTTTTGTTAGGAGCCCTAATACTTCTGATCTCTTGAGAATTGTATAACCCTGTTCCTTCAAATAATTATGCTCAATGTGATTCTTGGGGATTGCTGGTGTAAATACGACCAGTGTCTTCTCCTTACTGATGTACCCTGGAATAAATTCAATTTTATCATCAAAGTGAATCTCCATGCCCTCTTCAAGGAGTTCATGGGTAAGAGGGGTTGGGGTGCGATCATAACCAGCTACCCGTAAACCCTTATGCTTGAACCAACGAGCCAAAGCGCTCATACCAATCCCGCCAATGCCCAGAAAATATATGCTATCGTATTGATCCAATTTCACGTTATTGTTCAATCAGTTTTTCAATTTCATTTACAATTTCCTCGGTAGCGCTGGGCCTACCCAGGCGACCTATATTCTCCTTCAATGAGTCGCACAATTGCTGATCGTAAATCAGTTTTAGCGATTCACTTACCAATGAGTCTTTTGCTTCGCTATCCTTAATCATTCTGGCCGCGCTTTCCTTTACCAACGTCATGGCGTTTTTAGTCTGGTGATCTTCTGCAACATTGGGTGATGGCACCAGGATGCACGGTCTTTTGGCCAGACATAGTTCCGAAATTGCCAGAGCACCGGCTCGAGAAATCACGACATCCGATGCGGCATAGGCCATATCCATTTGCTTCAGGAAATCATAAATCCTTATTCTTCGTAAATCTTTATTTTGAACCTGTGCCTTTACGCTCTCATAGTAAGACTTTCCGGTTTGCCAGATTATCTGAATCTTTGAATCAATCAGGCTATCAATACCCTGCAGAATACTTTCATTAATTGTTCGGGCACCCAAACTTCCTCCTAAAATCAAAAGCGTTTTTTCTTTAGAAGAGAAAGCAAAGTGATTCAATGCTTTATCCTTTTTTAAATCCAGATCTCTGATGTCTTTTCGTACCGGGTTGCCAGTGAAAATTATTTTGTTCTTGGGGAAATAATTTTCCATAGCAGGATACGCGACACATATTTTCTGAACTTTATTTCCGAGTTGCTTATTGGTAAGCCCTGCATAAGAATTTTGCTCCTGAATCAGTGAAGGGACTTTATTCCTGGTAGCGGCTAACAAAATCGGACCACTGGCATACCCACCCGTTCCTATTACAGCATGTGGTTTAAATCGCTTCACGATTCCCTTGGCTTTGAAATAACTTGAAATCAACTTGAACGGAAATACCAGGTTGGATAAAGTCAGTTTACGCTGTAATCCACTGATCCAAAGACCAATGATCTTATACCCTGCTTCGGGCACACGCGTCATTTCCATTCTTCCTTTTGCACCTACAAAAAGAATCTCTGCATCAGCATATCGATTTTTAAACTCGTTAGCAATTGCAAGAGCCGGAAAAATATGCCCACCGGTGCCGCCCCCGGTTATGATCAGTCGATATGGTTGTTTTGTAGCCAAGTTTTTTTGTTAAGCAGCTTTCGCATCCATACTTTTCTCCTTCACCTTAACTTCTTCGATACTTTCTTTTTGTCCCCAATTCTCCTCTTGCTCGCCACGGCTCACACTCAAAATAATCCCTACCGATAATCCAGTGAAGACCAAGGCTGTACCACCCATACTAATCAGTGGCAGTGGTTGCCCCGTGATCGGGCCTAAACCCACCACTACACCCATGTTCACCATAGCCTGACACACCAGATCAAAACTTAATCCCGCAGAAAGCAAACCTCCAAACGCCCGCTCACTATTATAAGCGGCCTTCATTCCCCGATGCAGGAGTACGAGATATAAAACCAACACAACAATTCCTCCGATTAAACCATACTCTTCAATCACTATGGCATACACAAAATCAGAATAGGGATGAGGTAAAATATTTCGTTGTTCACTGTTACCAGGCCCTTTACCAAAAATTCCACCCGTTGCGACTGCAATCATGCCGTGCTTTGCCTGAAAGGGGAGTTCGGTTCCATTCACAAAACTCATAATCCTGTTTTTGGCTGTCTCACCTCGCACGCCAAACTTTAATGCTACAGCACCCGCCAAGAGTCCAACCAGAACTAACATAGCAAGATATTTTACAGGCACCCGACCAATGAACATGACGAGCATGCAGGTTGCAAACAACAACATTGCCGTTGATAAATTGGTAAGTGCTATTAGTCCACAAATCACCCCGCACCAGATCAGCATTGGAATAAGTGATTCTTTTATGTCATCAATATTCTGTTGCTTTTTGGAAAGCATACTCGCCAGGTTGATGATTAACGCTAAGCTCGCAAAATCAGAAGGCTGAAAAGAGGTATTAATAATAGGCAACGTAAGCCAACGTGCTGCATCATTGATTGTAGTACCATTGGTAAACGTGTAAATCAATAACGGAACACTTACCCATAGCGCCAAACGCGAAATTTTAGAATAATATCTGTAATCAATCTTATGAGCAAACCACATGGATGCCAATCCTAAAAACACCATACAGGTGTGCTTGATTAAATAGGATTCAGGACTAGATGAACGCTTGTATGCCAGCGTGCCAATAGAACTGTATACAACCAAAATACTAATCAGAGAGAGCGCAAAAACCACAGCCCAGATCACCCGGTCGCCTTGCAGGTTTTTATCAGCCCATGTCTTTAATTTTACAATCATACTAGTGATTTTTCTGTTTCTTTTTTAAGTTCATGCACCGCTTCACGAAACTGATTGCCGCGGTCTTCATAGTTCTTAAACAAATCAAAGCTGGCACAGGCCGGTGATAATAATACTACATCTCCCTGCCGGGCAGACTGCAATGCCATTCTTACAAGCTCCTTCACAGTTTGCGTCTCCTTTATCTCACCTACTACTCCACTAAAAAACTTCTTAAGCTTATCATTGTCCTTACCTAAGCATATCAATGTCTTGACTTTCTTCGCAACGTCTTCTTTGATAATGTTATAATCATTTCCTTTATCAATTCCGCCAGCGATCCAAATAAGGGGTTGCGAATAACTTCCCAAGGCATACACCACGGAATCAACATTGGTTGCTTTCGAATCATTTACGAATTCCACTCCATTAATTACGCCCACCGACTCCAACCTGTGCGGGGCATTTTTAAATGTCTTAAGTCCGGCCTTGATCATTTCAAACTTTCCACCAGCGAGATACACAGCGGAAACAGCGGCCATGGTGTTAATCAAATTGTGAGGTCCTTTCAATGTAGTCTCCGATTGAATAACTGAGAAGGAATCATTACCGAAATGAAATACCATGCTTGCTCCATCGTAATGAGCGGGAGTATTCTGATCCTTTAATGAGACTTTGACTTTCGCAGCTTCAATTTTTCTCTTTAATGTTTCTGGTCCGGTTACTGCATCATCAGAGTAGTAAATGAAATGGCTATTCTGATTCATGCTTTGAGTCAGGCGAAACTTGGAATTGACGTAATTCTCCATTTTATACTCGTAGCGATCCAAATGATCGGGCGTGATGTTGAGCAGTATTCCAATAGTTGGTTGAAAAGTAGTAGTGCCATCCAATTGAAAACTACTGATCTCAATTACGTACCATTCATGATTTTCCTTTGCCACTTTTCGTGCAAGACTCTCACCCACATTACCTGCGAGCGCCACGTTAAAACCTACGGACTTCATGAGGTGATAGGTGAGCAATGTTGTTGTTGTTTTTCCGTTTGTTCCTGTTATTGCAATCACTTTACCATTCAGGTATCGAAAACCAAACTCCAATTCATCAATAATTTCAATTCCCTTAGCCTTTGCTTGCTTAATGATCTCTGCCTTATCAGGAATACCCGGGCTCTTGATAATCAACTGAGCATTTAAAATCAATTCATTTGTATGAACTCCCTCTTCAAATTTGATTGCCGCCTCAACTAGTTCGCTCTTATACTTCTCCTTAATAAGTCCCTGATCGGAAACAAATACCTCATACCCCTTCGCCTTTGCTAAAAGCGCTGCCCCCGTACCGCTCTCCCCTGCACCTACTATGGCTACTCGTTTGCTCATCTCAGTTTCAGCATGGCTAATGAAAGGATCGCTAAAAGAATTCCCACAATCCAAAACCGGGTTACGATCTTAGATTCATGAATATTCATCTTCTGATAGTGATGATGTAAAGGAGACATAAGAAAAATTCTTCGCCCTTCACCATATTTTTTCTTGGTGTATTTGAAATATGACACCTGCATGATCACGGATACATTTTCGACCAGGAAAATTCCGCACAACAAGGGAATCATTAATTCCTTGCGGACTGCTAAAGCCAACACAGCAATGATTCCACCTAATGCCAGACTTCCTGTATCGCCCATAAACACCTGGGCGGGAAAAGCATTGTACCAGAGAAACCCTAGGCAAGCGCCTACAAAGGCAGTACAGAAAATTACAAGTTCACCCAGATTCGGGATGTACATAATATTCAGGTAAGAACTAAAGTCAACACGACCTGAGAGGTAAGCAAAAATGGCAAGCGTCAATCCAATGATAGCCGAAGTACCTGCAGCCAAGCCATCAATTCCATCTGTGATATTGGCTCCATTCGAAACTGCGGTAATGATTACAATCACAACTAACGTAAAGACAATCCAAGTATAATTTTTATCAACCCAGGGAAGAATCTCACTGTAATCAAACTCGTTGTTCTTAATAAATGGAACAGTGGTCTTTGTCGACTTCACATCATGATACTCCAACCTAGTTCCTGACTCAGGTTGCATCACCTGCAGGCTGGCGGTTGTAGCTGGCTTCACCTCGCGAATGACCACATTATCATTGAAGTAAAGCGTCAGTCCTACAATGATTCCGATCGTCACCTGGCCTACAATTTTAAACCGACCGGCTAATCCTTCTTTATTCTTTTTGAAGACTTTTATATAGTCATCCAAAAAACCAATGAATCCAAGCCAAACGGTAGTAGCAATTAAAAGAATAACATAGACGTTATCCAACCGGGCCATTAACAGCGTTGGAATCAAAATCGCAGCGATGATAATAAGGCCCCCCATAGTAGGAGTTCCCTTTTTTTGAATTTGTCCTTCTAATCCAAGGTCGCGTATGTCTTCTCCTACTTGCTTTTTTCGCAAATAGTTAATCAGATTTTTTCCAAACGTTATGGTGATGATCAAAGACAATAAAGCAGCAGCGCCCGCGCGGAAAGAAATGTATTGAAACAATCCCGCACCAGGCAAATCAAAATTCTTTTCGATATAGTCGAAAAAGTAATACAGCATTAGTTCGTAAACATTTTAAGCATCCGTGTCAATACCTCTTTGTCGTCAAAGGGATGTTTCACGCCTTTGATTTCCTGGTAGTTCTCATGTCCCTTACCCGCTACGAGAATGATGTCCTTCTCTTTCGCCATCATACAAGCAGTTTTTATTGCCTCTTCGCGGTCCACCATGACCAATGTCTTTTTTGCTTCCGTAGGGCCAACCCCTTTTTGCATCTCGCGGATGATTTCCATGGGATCTTCGCTGCGCGGATTGTCAGAAGTAAAAATGACTTTGTTGGAATATTTGCAAGCAATGGCCGCCATCAGCGGACGCTTGGTTCGATCGCGATCGCCACCACATCCGACTACTGCTATCACTTGCTCCTCGCCAGAACGAAAATGCTCTATAGTCTCCAATACATTCTTCAAAGCATCTGGAGTATGAGCGTAATCCACGATAGCTGTAAACTTTGATCCGGGCATAACCAATTCAAAACGTCCGGAAGCTCCTGTTAAAGCAGAAAGCCGCATCAACACCAACTCAGGGTCTTCGCCCAATAAGCAGGCAGTGCCATAAACTGCCAATAAATTATAGGCATTAAAATCACCAATTAGTTTAAACCATACATTTCGTTCTCCAATTTCAAGTTCAAGTCCTTCAATGGAGTTGGTAATAATCTTTCCTTTGAAATCGGCCATCTTCTTCAATCCATAGGTTTGCTTTTTAGCTTTACAGTTTTGAAGCATCACCATACCGCGTTTATCATCTACATTCACTAACGCAAAGGCATCAGAAGGCAATCCATCAAAAAATATTTTCTTGGCCCGGATGTAACTCTCAAACGTGTGGTGATAGTCGAGATGATCGTGAGTAATATTTGTAAAAAGCCCTCCAGCGTAGTGCAATCCCTCAATTCGTCCTTGTGCTGCTGCATGCGAACTCACTTCCATGAAGCAATGCGTACACTTTTCTTCTAACATCTTCACCAGAAGTTCATTGATCTGGATCGGATCTGGTGTTGTGTGTGTCGCCACTATATCTTTATCCACAATTCTATTAACAACTGTGGATAACATTCCGCAACGATACCCTAATGAGGTGAAAAGCTTAAACAGTAATGTTGCTACGGTAGTTTTTCCATTCGTACCCGTTACTCCAATCAACTTAATTTTGGCAGATGGATGTCCGTAAAAATTTCCAGCAACAACACCAAGTGCTTTTGCGCTATCCTTTACAGTTACATAGGTAATCTTATCCGAAATCGACTCCGGAAGTTTTTCTGCAATAACAGCTATTGCGCCATCGGCAACAGACTTTTCAATAAAAGCGTGTCCATCTGATTGTGTTCCCTTAACTGCAATAAACAGGAAGCCCGGTTTAACCTTACGGGAATCAAAACAAATCCCTTTCACCTCAACGCTCATACTGCCTGACGTTGACGTAATGTGTACTTTATATAATATATCCTTTAATTCGGCCATTATCCTAAACGCAAATAAATTCGTGATCCTTTTGAAATCTTAGTTCCCGGGGAAAGCGACTGTTCAGTTACTCGTCCTCTTCCTTCAAACGAAACCCTTAACCCAGATTTTTCTAAGAGATAGATTGCATCCCGGAAGGACATCCCGGTTACATCTGGCACATGGTCCTTCACAATTGCATTCTTCTTCCAAACAACAGCACTTCCATTTTTTGCGGCTTTAATCCACTCTTCTTCGGTTGTGGAATGATTGGATACTCCCAATTCATTACTTAACATGGTAAGCTCATCTTGTTTTCCTGCGCGGATCGTTGGAAACACTCCGGGTTCCATGGTCTTCCTTTTATCCATGGCTGTGTGAAGGTTGATATCGCGGGAATAAATATTATCGGCTATGTCCTTGAATACCGGTCCGGCAACATTATTACCATATTGATAAAATCCCCTTGGGTTTTTAATCAGAACAATAGCCGAATACTTAGGCGCATGCGCAGGGAAATATCCAACAAAGGAAGTGATGTACCTCTTCTCGTAGCGGCCATTCTCCAGGATCTGGGCTGTTCCGGTTTTACCGGCAATGCGATAATGAGCATTCTTTAGATTTTTAGCCGTGCCATTATCAACAACACCTTCCAACAAAAGCTTTAGTTGATTAAGGGTTTTGTTAGAACAGATTTTTCCAGTCAGTTCTTCTGTTTCAAAATCCTGCTTTATATTATCGGCCTTACTCACGGAGGTTACAAAGACAGGTTTGATCATCTCGCCATCATTCGCTACAGCATTATATAAAGTAAGTGTATGAAGGGGCGTGATCTCCAATCCATAACCATACGACATCCAGGGTAATGTTATCCCGCTCCAATTTTTATCAGAAGGACGAGTAATTTTTGGATATGCTTCTCCGGTAATTTGCAAGCCAAGCGGTTTTGACAATTTTAACTTATCAACATGCTCTAAAAATTTAGACGGCTTAGTGCCAAAGTGTTTATCCATGAGCTTAGCCATTGCCACGTTAGACGATAACTCGAATGCTTGTTGAACCGTGATCTTTCCATATCCTCCTTCGTGATGATCTCTTACCTTTCTATTATAGAAAGTGAATTCGCCATTACCTGTGTTGATACTATCCGATAGTTCAATGTTAGTATCCTCCAATAATGCAATCATGGTTACAAGCTTGAAGGTGGAGCCTGGTTCGATTGACCCACCTACCGCATGATTGAATTCTTCATAAAACTCACCGTGACCATCGCTACTAAGATTTGAAATTGCCTTTATATGGCCAGTCTTAACTTCCATCACCACGACTGTCCCTTCATCCGCATTGTGCAACTTCATAGCCCGATAAAGAGATGTCTCGGCTACATCCTGAAGGTTAATATCAATGGTAGTGTGGATATCCAAACCATCAACAGCTTTTACACTTTTGCCATCGAATACGGGCTTCCAGGTGCCTCCGGCAATTTTTTGAAATAATGCTTCCCCGTCTTGCCCACCGAGTACCTCATCAAAACTGTACTCAAGGCCCGCTCCCTTTCCGTCTTCATTTACAAAACCTACTGTTCTGCGGCTCAGATTTGAAAAGGGACGATAGCGCACATCAATTTTTTCAAAAAGGACACCACCTTTGTAGCGGCCTTCGCAAAAAATTGGCCACCTCATCATTTCCTTTTTTGTCTGGTAATTAATTTGTTTGCGATTTACCACTACATACTGCTTTCCTGCTATTCTGGCATCCTTCAACAATTGTTTGTATTCTGAGGCCGACCTATCCTTATAATAGCGGGCCAGCATCATACTCAATGAGTCAATACCATTTTTGAATATTTCGCTTTTGGCTAAGGTAGGGTCGATTGCCACTTTGTAGAATGGTAAACTGGTTGCCAGAAGGCTTCCGTTGTCAGAGTAAATATTTCCACGGGTTGCTTTTACTTTTTTAAAGTCAAAGTTTATTTCTTCACTCATCTTCTCCCACTTAGCTCCGTCCACAAACTGAATGTGACTGATCTTAGCTGCCACACTAATAGCAAACACCATCACACATAAAAATGCAACGCGAACTCTTACTAATATGGACTTCTTAATATTCACTTTTATCTACTACTACTTTAAACGGTGGATTCAAACTTTCTTTCAGACCCAACTCCTTCACACGTCTGGCTACTTCGCTCTGTTTGCTGGCATACATGATATCAGCCTTTAGGGTGGTGTAGTCTGCCCGCAAATCCTCTACTTCACTTTGCATTTTATCAATCTTGCGGGTGGCCTTCTCGGCATGGTGCGTGTTGCTGATGTATAGTAAGCTGAGTAACATGGCAAAAAGAATTTTAGGAAGATATTGAACCGGGAATCCCGCCTCGAAGTAGGACTCTAATTTTAATTTCTTCTCCAAACCAGAAAAAATACTTGGCCCAGGAGCTGATGGCTTTACCCGGGCTTCATTACCACGGTGTGGTTGAGGTTCTATTCTAAATTTATTTTCTCCCATTGTTTCTTTGCTTCAAGCTACAGGCTGCAGGCTTCAAGCTCAGTACTTGCCTGAAGCTTGCAGCTTGAGGCCTGAAGCCTCTATAATTTTTCTGCCACCCTCAGCTTTGCACTTCGGGCTCTTTTATTTTCTTCAACTTCTTTTTCCGAAGCCTCGATTGGCTTTCTGTTTACTGCCTGAAAAGGTTTGATCGGGTTTCCATAAAAGTCCTTCTCAAGTTCCCCAAACACCTTTCCGGTGTTTATGTAATTCTTTACCATTCTGTCCTCCAACGAGTGATAGCTCATCACTACCAATCTTCCACCTTGTTTCATCACTTCGCCACATTGGTGCAAAAAATCTTCAAGTGCCTTCATCTCTTCATTTACTTCGATGCGCAACGCTTGAAACACCTGGGCGAAATATTTATTCTCCTTTCCACGAGGAGCAATGCTTTGCAACGCAGCCTTCAAATCCTCGGTAGTTGAAAACGTTTTACCTCCCCGAGCCATTGACACAGCTTTGGCTGCTGTTCGGGCATTTTTCAACTCCCCATACATTCCAAAAATTTTATGGAGATCTGCTTCCGAATACTCATTCAGAATTTTTGCTGCTGTGAGTTTACCTTTTTGATCCATCCGCATATCCAGCGGGCCTTCAAAGCGGGTTGAAAAACCGCGTTCGGGCGAATCAATCTGGTGCGATGAAATTCCAAGGTCGGCCAAAATGCCATCAACCTCGTTCACTCCATTTAACTTCAGATATTGTTTCATATATCTGAAGTTCGCCTGACAAAATGTAAAAGAACGACTCTGAATATTTTCTGACTGCCGCTTTGCGTCTTCATCCTGATCAAAGGCAATTAATCTTCCTTCCCTCAGGTTTTCGAGTATTGCCATGCTATGGCCACCACCGCCAAAGGTTACATCTACATAGATGCCTTGTGGATTTATTTGAAGTCCTTCAAGGCATTCTTTCAGCATCACTGGCTTATGGTACATTAGCTTCAAGCTGCAGGCTTTAGGCTGCAAGACCGTTTTATATCAACTACCAACTTTTTCAATGAACTTAGCGAGCATCTTCTGCTCTGTCTTTATCATATCCAATAATTCAAGAATCAACTTTTCTTCAACCCACTTTCTCCTTTGCACTACCAATGAATGCGTTTCTAATTCAAAAGCAGACCCAAAAGAAATCTCCACATACCTTACGTAGTCTTTCTCACTTCTTTTCGCACTGCCTTCAGCAATGTTTGCGGGAATAGCCGTTGCACTCCGCGTCATTTGAGATCTGATTCCATACTTCTCCTCAATCGGAAGAAAGGAAACAACCTCGTATACTTTATCAACGATCTCCATCCCTTGCTGCCAGATCAAAAGCTTCTTAAAGTCCCTCATAACTTTAACTCACTTTTGCCTGATGCTTGAAGCCTGAAGCTTGCAGCTATTATGGAGCCGAATTCAAAGCACATACTTTGAAAGCTCGTGTCCATGCGCTACTCCTTCAGATACTTTTCAGCCAGCTTAGACAATTCACCTGGGTCCTGGATCTGGTGCTTCTCATAGATCGATGGGTTCCAGACCTCAACTTTACTGCCTGTGCCTACCAGCATCGCGTCTTTATCGACTTGTGCGTAGGTGAGCATGCTCTTGGGAATCAAGAAACGGCCGTTGCTATCCAACTCTACCGTAACTACTCCCGACAAAAAGTTTCGCTGTAGTTTGCGATACTCCTCGTTGAACTCGTTGAGACCCGAAATTTTTGAGAAGACCTTCTTAAACTCCACCATGGGGTAAATAATAAGGCATTGCTCAAAACCACGCCTGATCACAAGCTCCTGCACCCCACCATCTGGTTCGGGCAACTGAGCTTTGATCCGCGCAGGCAGAACCAACCTGCCTTTGGCATCAAGCTTACACTCATATTCGCTGGTGAAGAAAGTCATGACTTTGTAGTGGTTGTCTATTTCTCCTAAGCAAACTTAAGTAACTTTCAACCACTTTCAACCACTTTAACCCACTTTTTTACATTTTTCGCAAAAAAAATAGCCCTAACCGATTATTTTCTGGTTTGTGGACATAGATAAAAACGGATAGCAAATGAATTCATGAACTCAGAAAGTTTTAAAAGAAGCTGATTTTGATGTTTTTGATCACAGAATAGGCGTGAATACACTATATATATATAATAGAGTCTCGCAGGATGAATCTTTAACTGATTGATAATTGAATCTTCAGTTTTAGGATGGCTACAAAAACTCAATTAGGTCAATGGGATCACTTAGTCCATTACGCTAGTGAAATTGAAAGTAGGTCAAAGTATCAGTCTACTATTTCAACCACAGGTTGGCCAGTGCAGCCACTCGGAAATTTTATTTTTAAAAGTACTGATAGTGTTGGAGCAATATCTGTGATTGTGTGAAACTGGGATGAGCTTCCTTTTTTGATTCCGGGACCATAAAATATTATAGGTACGTGCGTATCATAAGAATATCCGGATCCATGCGTTGAACCCGTAACTCCACCCCAGGAAATCCAACTGGGTTCCAATACAAAAGCAATATCGCCTGAGCGCTTGGGATGAAAGCCCCGGACCACCTTTCCGCGTATTCCAATTTCATCTGAATTAGCCTGTCGAAGAGTGGTAGATGGAAAAACCTGGGCCACCCCTTCTGTAGAAAGTAAGAATTTTGTGATCAACTCAGTGGCAACAAACAAATCGATACCGGATGATCTTGGATCTCCTTCAAATGCTTTTTGATTTATATAAACTTCTCCGGATGAAAATTCTTCAACGATGGTCTTTCCAGGAAAATATTTCTCTAAGTGTTCATTTAAAGCAGATTTGACATAACTAGGACGAAAATAACCGGCTGGCACTCTCAGGTCCGTCAAATATTGTGGCACCTCCGACACTGCATGGTCGGCAGTTAGAAATACGGTGTAAGCGCCTTTGCCAACCTCTTTGTCCAGATAAGCGAATAATTCCTCCAGGGTCCGATCCAATCTCAAATAAGTGTCCTCTAATTCAACCGCGTTAGGTCCCATAGCATGGCCGATAATATCTGTGCTTGAAAATGATATGGCCAGAAAATCTGTAATCTCATCTTTACCTAACCCTTCTCCTGCCAACGCTGCTTTTGCAAATTCTGCGACTATTGCATTTCCCCATGGGGTCATAGTAAGGAGATTGAATACACCCATTTTCTTTCGCAGGTCTGCAAGATTGTAAGGAAACGTTGGTCTTTCCTTTCCACCCCATTTTCCCTCATACGGAGAATCATCCGGGCCTGATTCGAGATATTGACTGGCTGGAAACAGGGTATTCCAAACTTGGTTTAGATAAGTGTCGGGCAGTTTTTGAAGATTGAATTTAATAACCCATTCAGGCAACTGCTGTTTATAATAAGTACTGGTGATCATTGAGCCGGTTTTACCATCATACCAATATGCGCCATCCGGGAAATGACCAGCCGGTAGTACAGCTCCACGATCCTTAACAGAAACTCCTATTACTTTAGCACGCTTTTGTGTAGCTAGTTTTAACTCATCCGTGATAGTGGACGACAACATACGCCAGGGTGACACCATCCCACCAATGTCTGTACCAATTGGTTTCATGGTGCTGTCACCAACACAATTTACATCTCTTTTCAAGGCCCGATCATACCAGTCATTCCCTATCACACCGTGGACCGCGGGTGTTGCTCCTGTATAGATAGAAGCATGGCCAGGACCTGTTTCGGTTGGCACATAATTGTAATGAGCGTTCTTAAGCATGAATCCTTCATTCATCAATCGCTTAAACCCCTGCTCACCAAACTTCTTTTCAAAGCGATATAGATATTCCTGCCGCATTTGATCCACGACAATACCTACTACCAATTTCGGTTGAGTCTGTGAAAATGCAGGCTGAGCAATGAGCCATATAAGGGTTAGTACGAATAGATTTTTCATATCTCAATAATCATCAAAATAATAAGAAATTAAGTGGAATAGATATTAAACTTATGTGAATGGTTGCAGACCCAATATGGTCAGTTCGCTTCGCAATAAATACGATCGTATTCTTCTTCTTCATAAGCTTGCCTGCGTACCAGTTTCCCATATTGGTTATAATAGATAACGACATAAATATCAGCCTCTTCCACTCCCTTTTCAGTAAAATAAAACGGCAACTCTGGGGTTCCCAAATTAATTATCTCATGAAATGTTGGCGGTATCAGCAATCCCTTTCGGCTACTGATAACCCCATAATAATTTTCGCGGTGAATCAAGGCTAAATTCTCCTCATGACTTTTGCGTACCCATGAGAAATCCCGGATGCGATCAAGAACTATTTCTTTAGTAAGGAAATTTAAGAGGGTCCATTGAAAATTTCTTTTCACCCAAATAACAGAGTCACTCCAGGGAATAACTTCCAAAAATTCAAATTCTGTAACCGGTTTGGTGTCCCAGCCAATGAGTCCATAAAATCCATCTTTAAATACTATTAAATGATGCTTATCCAGCAAGGTTACATTTCGCTCATATATTGGTTTTATCAGTTTTCGCGAGTTGAAATCAAACAATCCAAATTTCTTATCTTTTAACAATGAAATTTGACCAGTCTGAGTCAGGATCATAGCATCCATTTCTACAGGCACTACTTCCTTTCCATTTAGACCTAATAAGCCCTTTTTATTTCCCTTTGCAGCCATAAATAAATCGTTGCCCAGGGATTCAGTCAACTCAAACTCTGTAGTAAACAACGCATCCCCACTTGCAAGGTTGAATATTTTGCGCTTACCTTTACTTTCCGTATAAAAAAACCGCACCGAGTCCCGGGCATTGATAAACCTGATTTTTGAGTCGGGTAGCAGATCAATCGAACGACTTGATGATAAATGGACTTTCGTTGAATTATCCAAAAGTACAAATGCAAGGTTATGATCAAACCAGATACTATCTGCTTTTGTTACCACCATTTTCCTTGATGGAATATTAAATAATTGTTGAGTGCCTTCTGAATTAAGTACTAACCAATCACGATATAGAAAAACCTGATTCCAGATCCGGTTTTCTAACTCACTTGAAAGTCCCCATACGATGGTTCCTGCAGGTTTCTTCTCAATCAAACCGAAGGAAGTCTTGGTAAGTAGGTGACGATCCAACGGTACTGTAAATTTCAATTGATTATTTATAATCCCTTCCAATAAACCATTTCGTACCCAAAGCAAATCCTTATCAATAGCCACTATTTCATCAAATACCAGATCATCCTTAAGCTCCTGGTGCTCCGTTAGACCGGCAATTTGATCAACTGTAGTCAAATGTTTTTTTTCCATTCGGGTAAGCACTATTACGCCTTCCAGTTCTTTCACATCATCAACACCTGAAATATTCAACGGCCGACCTGATAGCGTAAACAATTCCCACGTTTGGCCATTTTGAGCCGCAATAAAGTTATTCCCTACAATTTTGTAATCGGCATGACAAGCAGAAATAACAATCGCT
Organism: Cyclobacteriaceae bacterium; assembly: GCA_040079965.1. Classification (GTDB taxonomy): domain Bacteria; phylum Bacteroidota; class Bacteroidia; order Cytophagales; family Cyclobacteriaceae; genus ELB16-189. The sequence goes on along the minus strand of JBEBJH010000019.1, from coordinate 12,042 downwards.
CCGGATTTATGCATGAGATAGATACATCCTTCACGTTCTGCTTTCAGAAAACCTGAACCGATATGAGAAATCACCGTTCCCTGTTCAGCCAACTTTTTCCCAGTCCGGCTATAAACTCCTGATTTTACTATCAAAATATCATCTTTGATCGGGCCACATTTATACTCTTCCTCAATTTCGTCAAACTGGGGTGAGAGTATTTCTTGCCCCTCTTGATCCATAAATCCAAATAATCCATTCTTGTAAAATGGAATCCAGAAGCGGGAATTGAGATCAATCACCTGAGTAAGCGAATCTGACGCTATTGAAGATGGAATCTCTTCATCACTTTCAATCGATAAATGAAAAAGAATATCACGCGCAAACTTGGCAAAGAGTCCATGAGGGTATTCCTTTATGTATAGTAAAAATGTTTCCAGATCACCCGTGGCAGTAATTAATTCAAAAATCTCCTTTTGAGCTAGTGCCGAATAGGGACTTGAGGGATAATTTTGGAAGAATGATTTATAGCTACTTAGTTTCTTATCTTTAGTTTTCTCTTCAAATAATAATCTCTCATAACGATCCATCGCTTCGCGAGCCCGATGTGACTGTGGATAACGAACCAGATAATCATTAAAGCTATGATACGTGTTTACCTTCAAAGCTTCTAAAAAACTTACCTCATCCCGAAGTTCAATGGCATTGTTACGTTGTTGCGCCAATGGAAAAGAAACAAGAAAACGATTATAAGCTTCTTCAGTATTGATAAGTTTAGCGCGTTCAAAAGCGGTGCTATCAATCTTATCATGTAGTATTTGTAAAATCAGGCTATCAATCGGAAACCGCTGAACCCGTTCTCTATCACGAAGAGAAAGCTGGTAAAATAATTTTTCTGATTTATTAATATAATGATGAGCTGAGTCAACCTGAAATTCAGGATTTCCTGGAGTAAGGAACCAACGCGTCATAACGTAGGTTGCTTCTACGTTGCTGGTGTCTTTGCGCAGGGATTTTTGAAGTAATCGCAAAGAACGCTCCCATTTACCAGATTGGAGTCTATTGAGGGCCGAACGTTCAATGTTTAATTGAGCATTTACCCCGTTTGTGAACATCCCAAACAGGCAGACCAGGATTAGCCGCAAGCCAATTTGAAGGAATTGTTCACGCATCGCAATCATAAACAGCAAAATACTAAGCAAAAGTACAAAGCCAACCCCAATTTCTCCCAGTTACTTATTTGCCGATAGAGGCTTTAAGATCGCGTGAACAGATTCGATAATAAACTAATATTGATGAAAGGTATCCGAAACAAAACTTAACACGGTAGGTAAAGCTGTGCGCCAATACGTCCAGCTATGGGCACCATCGCGAATGCGGAACTCGTGCGGAATCTCTTTCTTTTTCATTGCTATATGAATGAGTGAATTACCCTCGTAAAGAAAATCATCATCGCCACAATCGATATACCAACGCACCGACTTCTTCTGATCATCTTTAATATCATTTACAAGATTGATGGCATTGTGTTTGCGAAAATAGGTTTCTATCTCAGCATCGGTAGCTGTCTGATTAGTTCTTGCCAAAAAGCTTTTTACATCTTCCGTTGTGAGCGGTCCTACATATGCGCTGAGTGGACAAGCAGAAGAAAACAGCTCCGGATGATGCAGCGCATACATGAATGAGCCTCCACCCCCCATAGAGAGGCCAGCCACTGCGCGAAAGCGCTTTTCACTTTTAATACGATACGTCTTTTCAACATACGGCATAAACTCGTCAAAGAAAAAGTCCTCATATCGCCAGTCATTTTTAATGCTATTAAAATAACCCATTTGGCCAGTTTTGGCATCGGGCATCACAATAATCATAGGAGTTGCAGTTCCTTCATTAATAGCTTTGTCAGCTAGATATAATACCTCTCCGAACTGAACCCAACCGGTTTGGTCATCTCCGGCACCATGTAATAAATAAAGTACCGGATAACTGCGCTGTGAGGTCTCATAATCAGGTGGAAGATAAACTGCATACTTCCGGTCTCCCTTTAGAATTTTACTTGGCAATGACAGATTATCTAATACCTTACCTGTTTGGGCAGTCAACGAGGCAGAAACCAGAAAGGCAATAAAAAACAACATGGGCTTTTTCATAGTCAGAGTTTTATGATTGACGAAAATCTTAAATAAGTACCATGGAAACAAATAGTATTATTTTTGCGGTAGGTTTACGTTGAACAAACTCCAATTCGTTGCGATATTTCTTCCATACAGGCTTTGATGGCCATAACTACCGGGGCTGGCAGCGACAGGCCAATGCCGGCAGTGTGCAGCAAGTGGTTGAAACCGTCTTGAGTGAAATGTTAAAAGAACCCGTTTCGATAATGGGTTGCGGACGTACCGATGCCCAGGTTCACGCCAGCCAGTTTTTCTTTCATCTGGATGTTAAAGAGACCTGGGATTACGACTTGCTGTTCCGCGTTAATAAAATGCTGCCCGATGATATTGCCATCTTTGAAATTATCCCCATGGAAGACAATCAGCATGCGCGCTTTGACGCAACTCAACGAAGGTATGATTACTTTATTCACACTTATAAAGATCCGCATTTAAACCACGTCAGTGCCTGGTACCCGGAGAAGAACCTCGATCTCGACAGTATGAAAAGGGCTGTATCGCTGCTTACTCAATACACAGACTTCAGGGCTTTTTGCAAATCGCCAGATACCTACCTACATACGATTTGTAAAGTATCTTCTGCTACCTTGTTTACAGATCCCAAAGGTGAGCGGCTCAGGTTTCAAATCTCTGCCGACCGTTTTCTCGGACGAATGGTTCGTTTAATTGTTGGTAAACTTCTGCAACTTGGAAAAAGAGAGTTAACCCTGGATGAATTTGAAAGCTACTTAGTCACCAAAACACCACCTAAGGTTTTAGATGTTGCTTACCCGCAGGGGTTGTTTCTTTCAAAAGTAACTTATCCTTATCTTGATATTCCGTTGCGCACCACTTTTTCCGCTATCTGGCATCCGGAAGATCAATGGCTTACTTTATGAAGTTGATTGAATCCATAAGAGAATTCTCAATGCAAAAATTATACTTTTTTACTTTAGTTCTAGTTATAGGTGCCTGTGCTAAACAGAACTATGCATTAAAAGGAAATTTTCAAACCTCGCCTGTCCCACCGCAGCCCGATTACAGTAACGAAAAACATTGGGCTTCCTTGCCAACCAAGGCCGATGCAGCCGATAGCACACCGAGAAAATCAAATTTAAAAAATGAGCAATCAGTAGCACAGGCAGATGTATTTTTTGTTTATCCCACAATCTTCACACAAAAACCAAAAAACAAACACCAATGGAATGCGAATATTGAGGATGAAGAACTGAACCGTGAAATTCAATTAAGCACAATTTTAAACCAGGCAAGTGCATTCAATGGATCTTGCAGAATTTTTAGCCCGTATTATCGGCAAGCACATATTTATTCATTTTACACACCTATGCGTGAAGATGGCGAGCATGCCCTGGATCTGGCCTATCAGGATGTTAAGGCCGCTTTCGAATATTACCTTAAAAATTTTAACGTTGGCCGTCCCATTGTGATTGCATCGCACAGCCAGGGTAGCTATCACTGTGAGCGACTACTTAGAGATTTCTTTGATGGCAAGGAATTGAAGAAACAACTCGTAGCTGCCTATTTGATTGGCCGGGCAATCTCTACAGAAGCATTCACCTACATCAGGCCCACCGAAAAACCAGATCAGGTAGGTGTATGGGCCTCGTGGAATACATTTGGAAGAAACTATGTCCCCAAAAATTATGAACGTTATCGTTCGGCATTATCTACAAACCCACTTCTGTGGAACTCCACGGAAGACTTTGCCAATAAAGAATTAAATCTGGGTGGCGTTGGATTAAAATTCACCTTCGCCCCTCAGATTGTTGACGCCCAAAATCATCAGGGTATTCTTTGGGTTAACCGTCCCTACATTCGTGGAAGCAAACTGTTAAAAAACAAAAACTGGCATCGGGCTGATATCAACTTTTTCTATGCTAACATTCGGAAAAATGTTTCGTTGCGGATTGAAACTTTTCTCAAAGAGAGCGAACCCGAGGTTTCTGGCCAATAAATAAGGAGAAGTTCGAAATAAACCAGGCTAATTCGGAATAATATCTTTTGCTCGTTTTTTCAGAATCCCTTTCTCCCTGAATCGATATCCCACCAAAAGTCTTAGTGTTGAACTTGCATTGGTAAACTTGATATCTTCAAATCGAACCTCGCGCGTTTGCGCCCTATAACTAAGTCCACCAAAAATACGATCGCTGTTATAACCTAACGAGATGCGGATATCTGCAAATGTATTAAGAGAAATATCGTATTTGGTAGATTGGTCCTTAGCCGTGTATGAAATCCAATAATGTGTTGGGCCATAAGAAAATACACCATTAAGAAAGAATGACTTATACACCAGGGTATAGGTATAGCCGGGTGCCAAACTAAATCCTGTGTACTGAAATTCTTTGAATGAGGAAGTTGGATAAAAGATAGGAGAATAGACCTGCGTTAGCACCGTAGAATCTGCCTGGAGCCGCAATGTGTTTACACCACCCGATACAACAAAAGAACCAGCACTCTTTAATTGGCGTTCGGAATAATTATAGGCGGACCTAAGTGAGAATTTTTTTTTATTGGATGCATAGATACCCGTAAACCCCCAGTTAATCAATTTAATGTCAGAACGTTTGATATAGGGATCAGACGAATCAGGTGTTGCATTAGGATTTGCAACATAAAAACCGGAATAATTCTGGTGGAAAAGATCAGCCCCCCAATGTTTTCCAAGAAAAGCCGCTTGAAGATCACGAACGTCAGAAGCTCCATAGGTATTGGTGCTTCGATCCCCAATTGGTATTGCAAAACTTAACTCCAAAGCGACTTCAAATAAATATACTCCCATCCCTAAACTATAAGCATTATTGGGTTTATAATTCAATTTGCTATCAGGGTTATAACGATTACTAATGCCAAAGGACAATTCCTTCTTTTTAATTACCGGCCAAACGAAAAATTTATCGGGATATCGTTCTACGTATTCAGAATTTAACGTATCAGTTTGAGCATTTACTGCCTGTATACATAACATGCAAACAATCAGTAAAATGATCCTGGTCATGGATTACAGTATGTATTCACTCAGGTCCTTATTGGTGATTAACCCGCTAAGCTTGTCTTTGACCATTTGTTGCGTAATCCGGATTTTCGATGGTGCATTAATCTTATCCGGTACATCAAACAAAAATTCATTCAATAGGCGGCTCATCACAGTTTGTAGTCTGCGGGCACCGATGTTCTCCAGCTCCATATTGAAATCAAAAGCGGTTTTTGCAATTTCGTCAATAGCTTCGTCATCAAACTCAACGATCACACCTTCAGCTTCAAAAAGAGCCTGGTATTGTTTCGTCAAAGCATTCTTAGGTTCCTTCAGAATCCTGACAAAATCCTCTTTTGTTAAATTGGTCAGCTCTACGCGAATAGGAAACCTTCCCTGCAGTTCTGGGATAAGATCGGAAGGTTTAGAAATATGAAAAGCTCCTGCTGCAACGAATAATACATGGTCTGTTTTAATTACACCATATTTGGTATTCACCGTGCTTCCCTCCACTATTGGAAGCAGATCCCGCTGAACACCTTCACGACTTACATCGGGGCCTCCGCCACCTTTTTTACCCGAGCCTGAGGCAATCTTATCTATCTCATCGATAAAAATAATTCCAGCATCTTCTGCTCTCCGAATTGCTTCTTCCTTCACTTCATCCATATCAATCAGCTTCGATGCTTCTTCTTCCAAAAGAAATTTACGGGCCTCGCCTACAGTCACTTTTCTTTTCTTTGCTTTTTTGGGCATCATGCCGCTCAACATTTCCTGCAGATTCATCATGGACACTTCATCCATCATACCCGCGCCAATCATTCCCACACCCGGGCCACTGTTTTGTTTAATGTTGATTTCAATCTTGCGGTCTTCCAATTCTCCGTTTTTAATTTTCTCGCGGAACAGATTACGCGTGCGCTCATTTAATTCCACATCCGTTGTTGGCGTACCATTTGTTTCTTCAGTGGTTACCGGAAACCCGGCTGTCTTTGATCGCATCGGTGGGATAAGTGCATCCAGAATTATCTCCTCCACAGCCTGTGCAGCCTTCTCTTTTACCTCTTCTCTCTTTTTTGCCTTCACCATGTTTACCGATTGCTCAACCAGATCGCGCACCATGCTTTCCACATCACGACCCACATACCCAACTTCCGTAAACTTAGAGGCCTCCACCTTTACAAAAGGCGCATCCGCAATTTTGGCAAGCCTGCGGGCAATTTCTGTCTTACCCACACCGGTTGCACCAATCATCAGGATATTGTTCGGAACAATTTCGCCCTGAATGTCAGAAGTTACATTCATCCGTCTCCAGCGATTGCGCAAAGCAATAGCGACATTTCGCTTGGCTTCGTACTGACCAATAATATATTTGTCTAACTCCTTAACTATCTGTTGCGGGGTGAGGTAGGTAGATGATAACATGCTTTGGAATATATTTTATTGTTTTTCAGATTTCGCTTCCACAAACACAAATTCAACAGGTTTAGCTACTTTCTCTTTTAGTAAGGCTACTTTTAAAACTTCATCTACCGAGTCGACATAGTGAAAGGTAAGTCCTTTGATGTAGTTCTTTTCGATTTCAAGAATATCACGCTTATTTTTTTTACTCAGGATTATCTCTTTGATACCGCTTCGTTTAGCTGCCAGGATCTTTTCCTTAATGCCACCTACAGGCAGAACCTTTCCTCGCAGAGTAATCTCGCCCGTCATGGCAAGTTTATCTTTCACCTTACGTTGTGTATAAATGGAAGCCAGCGAAGTGAGCATCGTGATTCCGGCAGAAGGTCCATCCTTAGGAACTGCCCCGGCAGGAACGTGAATATGCAGATCATACTGTTGAAACACCCGATGATCAATATCCAATGATTTTGCATTGGATTTAAGATACGATAGCGCTGCCATGGCCGACTCTTTCATTACATCACCCAGTTGTCCTGAGATTGTAAGGGCACCCTTACCCTGGCTAAGACTAGATTCAACAAACAAAATATCACCACCTACCTGGGTCCAGGCCAAACCCGTAACCACTCCAGCAATATCATTTCCCTGATAGAGTTCCTCATCAAAAATTTCAGCACCTAATACTTTAACTACAAATTCAGATGTGATTTCCTTATCGAACGATTCTTCCATCGCCACAGACTTGGCAATGCTACGAACCACCGAGCCAATCTTACGTTCCAGGTTGCGTACTCCTGATTCACGGGTGTAGCTCTCAATAACTTTCAACAACGATTCCTTCGAGAACTTTATCTGGTTGGATTTTAATCCATGCTCCTTCAATTGCTTAGGCACCAGATGGCGAATGGCGATTTGAAGTTTCTCTTCTACGGTATATCCCGTTAGCTCAATAATCTCCATCCGGTCGCGCAAAGCAGGATGAATGGTGTCCATTGAATTAGCCGTAGCAACGAATAAGACTTTCGAAAGATCATATTCGACCTCCAAGTAATTATCACCGAATGAATTATTCTGTTCAGGATCCAAAACTTCCAACAGAGCCGATGAAGGATCTCCACGAAAATCGGATCTTACTTTGTCAATCTCATCCAAAATAAAAACCGGATTCGAAGATTTAGCTTTCTTAATGTTTTGAAGAATTTTTCCCGGCATCGCACCTACATAGGTTTTACGGTGGCCACGAATCTCAGCTTCATCATGAACGCCACCCAAGGACATGCGTATGTAATTCCGCTGTAGCGACTTTGCAATTGACTTACCCAATGAAGTTTTCCCTACCCCAGGAGGTCCATACAAGCAAAGAATAGGTCCTTTCATATCCTGCTTCAGCTTAAGCACTGCCAGGTATTCCAGAATGCGAACCTTAACTTTTTCAAGACCAAAATGGTCATTATCAAGAATTTTCCGCGCGCGCTTTAAATCAAAATCATCTATCGTATATTCATCCCATGGCAAGTCAAGCATGAACTCAACATAATTCATAGCTACCGGAAACTCTGCAGCCTGGGGATTAATTCGCATCAGTTTGTCCAACTCTTTATTAAAATGATCAGCTACAGCTTTCGACCATTTTTTATCAGCGCCCCGTTTTCTTAGTTTCTCAATTTCCTTATCCGGCCCATCGTAGCCCAACTCATCCTGCAGTACCCGAATTTGCTGACGTAGAAAGTAATCACGTTGCTGCTGATCTATATCGGTATGCACCTTCTTTTGAATCTCATGCTTGATCTCCAGCATCTGGATTTCTTTCAGCATGTATTTCAGCAACAAAGTTCCACGATCAATAATATTATTCGTCTCCAGAATCTTTTGCTTATCCGCAACATCCACATTCAGATTAGACGAAAGGAAGTGGATAAGAAAACCGGTACTCTGAATATTGTCTAGCGCCACCTGGGCCTCTTGCGGAATTTCAGGATTTAGTTTTAAAATTTTAAGAGCGGCATCTTTAAGAGATTGAACCAATGCCTTTACCTCCTTGCTTTCCAAATCCAAGACAGGTTCTATTTGCAAATCAATCTTGGCAGTCATGAAGGGTTCATCCTGCAAAAACTCCTTTATCTGAAACCGATTCTTGCCCTGAATAATGATTGTCGTATTTCCATCTGGCAACACAAGCATTTTGATGATGCGTGCCACAGTACCAAAGCGGTAAAGATCATCCATACCAGGCTCTTCGGCCTGCTTGTTTTTTTGAGCAATCACACCAATAATCCGGTTGCCTTGATAGGCCTTCTTGATCAGTCGGATAGATTTTTGACGAGTAACTGTGATAGGAATTACAACGCCTGGAAAAAGTACTGTGTTCTTAATGGGAAGAATAGAAAGTTCTTCGGGTAAGTCTTCAGGTTTAAGATCAGATTCCTGTTCTGGATTAATAAGCTGAATCAATTCTTCCGAATCTTCCTGAACCATGGGTGTAATAGCGAGTGATTTAAACATATGTTATAAGTGCCAATTTGACACAAAAAAAGAGCGCCTCCAATTATTATTTAACTACCCCCTTACGGGTCAATCTATATGCCAGTGTTTTGGTTATAAGGCAAATTTGTTTCAATTTTCGAGATAATAAAGGTATGATAATCCCTTCGTTGAGAGCTTCAAAACCCTGTTTATTAGTGCTTTTGGTGCTATCACTGTGTTTCTCTGTCTCTGTTTACGCTCAAAAGGAGAAAAAGGGTTTTAAAAAAGGCGGAGTGGTTAAATTGAATGATTCTCTTACAGTCTACAGCCAGTCTGACATATTTGATTTCCCCAACGTCAATAAGATAAAGTCCTATCGCAACGAGACCAAACTTGAAAAAATTAAAAGCTTTGACAATGCTGGTCAGGAAGCTCAAATGTACCAAGAGCTAAAGGTATATGTAAGGAATTTTGGTATTGAGAACTTCAGTAAAAATATAGCTATGATCTGGCGTCTCGCTAAACTCTCAGAAACGCATGGCCCTGCGGGAGAGTCGTTGTTGCTCTACAAACTTGTTCTTAAACATCATCAGCAGGGATTAGACATCAATGATATCTACAAGCGATATCAAATGCTTGATCCGGAAAAAAAAGAAAATTATGTTCCGCTCGACTTTTATTACAAACTGGTCGACTACCGAAAAGACATCGACACGTTGCGCCCTCCACATGCTGTGCTTGTGAATATGGGTGAAGAAATTAATTCATCAAAAGAAGATTATGGGCCTACTGTTGGTAATGTGGATGATCTGATGCTTTTCACTTCAAAGCGAAATGAACATCAGGATCGGGCCTATAATGAAGATCTTTTCTACAGTCTAAAAGCCGAAGACCGATGGACGACTGCTCAACCTTTTTCTAACATCAACAGCGAATACAACGAAGGTTCTGCATGTTTAAGTCTGGATGGAAAATTTCTCTTCTTCTCCCGATGCAATGCGCCCAATAGTTTAGGGAATTGCGATTTGTACGTGGCTACACTTAATGCAGATAGCACCTGGGGTGATGTAAAAAATCTAGGCCCCAACATCAATAGTACGGGTTGGGATTCGCACCCCTCACTTTCTCACGTGGGTGATACTTTGTTTTTCGCTTCCAACCGTGCCGGTGGTTTTGGTTTGTCTGATATCTTTTTTTCGGTGAAAGACAAAAAAGGCAACTGGCAGCGGGCGCTCAATGCTGGCCCTATCATCAATACAGTTCAAAGCGAAGTAAGTCCGTTCTTTCACCACACATTTAATGTTCTGTACTTTAGTTCGAATGGACATCCGTTAAACTTTGGAGAGTTTGACATTTATAAGTCCAACAGGGTAAAAAGTGGCTGGAGTGAACCTAAAAACACAGGTCCGCTTGTTAATGGCGCAGGCAGTGAATACTATTTTACGATCGACTCAAAATCAAAAGACTTATACTATGCACGTTCGGTTGAAGAAGATTTGAAAAACCTCGATCTGCACTCCTTTCCGGTTCCTATGGAAGCACAACCTGAAGCGGTAACCCAGCTAAAAGGAAGTTTGAAAGATCCGGATGGGAAGATTGTGAAAGGAATTGTATCGGTGATAGACCTTGACCAGGGCGTAGAGGTAGCTCCAAAATTCATTCGTGATGATGGAACCTTTGACTTCAGTCTGATTAACAAACGAAATTACCTGCTGGTAATACAGGGTGATGAGTTCTTCAGGATTGAAGAAATCTTTTTTTTAGATGGCGACAAGGAGATTAATAAGATCGCTGAACCCATTGAGAGCAAGATTGCTTTCGAATCACTGGAGTTTGAAAACGGCAAGGCGAATATTTTAACCGAGATGCATAATGACCTCGATAAAATTGCCAACTTCTTAATCGACCATCCTTCCTACAAATTGAAAATCTCAGGGCACACCGATTCGGCTGGTAAGGAAGACTCCAACCTTCGGTTATCCCAGGCCCGTGCAGAAGCAATCAAAGCTTATCTGATAGATCAATTTCCAATTGACAGCGCCCGAATTACCGCTATTGGGTATGGCAGTTCCAAGCCGATCGCGCAGGAAGTTACGGATGATCACAAACAACTGAACCGAAGAGTAGAATTTGAAATCAGTAAAGATTGATTTCAATCTTCCAGGATTTTTGAGTTTATTAACCCCATAAATCTTCCACTAATGAAAAAGATACTCCTCTGTTCTCTTTGGCTATCAGGATTTCTTGCTCAGGCCCAAACTGAAATTAATCCTAAAGTAAAACCTGATCGCGATAAGGATTTTGTCGTGGCCGAATTGAATAAGAAATTTCCCGTCTATCAAAAAGTAGCTCGCGATATCTGGTCCTATGCCGAACTGGGATTTCTTGAAACACAAAGTACCGAACGATTACAAGGTGTTTTACGAACCGAGGGTTTCAAAATTGAAACGGGGGTCTCTGAAATGCCCACTGCATTTTTGGCTACCTATGGAAGTGGTGGCCCGGTAATTGGCATTCTTGCGGAATTCGATGCGCTTCCTGGTCTTTCGCAGGATTCTATACCCGATAGAAAAATAAAAGTTGAAGGTGGCCCGGGGCATGCCTGTGGACATCATTTGTTTGGAACTGCTTCGGTAGCTGCTGCCGTAACGCTGAAAGATTGGCTGATCAAAAATAAAAAAGCCGGTACCGTAAAATTATTTGGAACGCCCGCTGAAGAAGGCGGCTCAGCAAAAGTATACATGGTGCGTGATGGTTTATTTGATGATGTGGATGCTGTGTTACACTGGCATCCAGCGAGCAAAAATCACGCAGATCCGGAATCATGCCTTGCCATCAAGCAAACTATTTTTAAGTTTTATGGAAAATCATCGCATGCTGCTGCTGCACCACAGGCGGGCCGTTCTGCATTAGATGGTTTAGAAGCCATGAACTACATGGTGAACCTGATGCGCGAACACGTTCCGCAGGAAACGCGCATTCATTATGTAATTAACAAAGGTGGTCTTGCTGCTAATGTTGTTCCGGATTATGCCGAAGCCGAATATATGG
>JBEBJH010000249.1:0-6696 GCA_040079965.1 Cyclobacteriaceae bacterium | reverse complement strand
CCTGATAATTACTAACCAGAAATACGTTAGCTTTGCGGATGAGGGGCTGATGTAAAAACCGAAATGAGGACAGTTTACGGCATTCTGATAGGTATTATCTTGATTCTTCTGGTGGCTTTTGTTTACTCACCCCACGAAGATGAAGCCGTTGTGTTGTCCTCGCCACTTTCAGACAGTATAAATCTTGCGTCAGTTCAATTTTCAGAAGTTGACCTCCCCGAAAAAGAATTGGTAGCCTTTCCAGATTCCAACCCTTTCATCCAACAAGTGGTTGAAGATTATGGTTACTTCATAGAGCAAGCCATCAAAAAGGGTATGGCGCCCGGGGCGGCAGTAGCTATCGTAAGGGATACTTCTATTATTTTTTTAAAAGGGTTTGGGTTAAAACAAGTTGGCCATGCCGATTCCATCAATGTCAACACAGTATTCCGGTTAGGTTCAGTATCAAAGTGCTTCGCTTCAGTGCTGGCAGGCACATTGGTAAGCAATCAATTGATTAACTGGGACGACCCTATTATTAAGTACTACCCTAAATTTCAACTTAAATCAAAAGAGCATACCGAAAAATTAACAATCCGGCACGTGCTATCACATACTACGGGGCTTCCCTATCATGCTTATACCAATATGATAGAAGAGCACATCCCGCTCGATACGTTACTGGCAAGCCTTAAAGGTGTTTCTCTTTTTGGTGAACCAGGCCAAATCTATAGTTATCAAAATGTTGGTTATAGCTTGATTGAAAAAGTAGTACAGGCTGTTTCACACCAATCGTTTGAAGCCGCACTTACAGAAAATGTTTTCAAGCCGCTTAACATGCGAAATAGTTCAGCCTCCTATGAGGCAATCATGAATCACAATAATGTTGCCAGGCCTCACTTCTTCTCCCGCAAGCATTGGGTATCTGTTCCTATTTCGGATACTTATTATAATGTGACACCAGCCGGGGGAGTAAATGCCAGTATTGCTGATATGGCACTTTGGCTTAGAGCGTTAATGAATGGATCTTCCGAACTTATGTCTGATAGTACCATGCACGACATTTTTGAACCCCAAATCAAAGCGATCTCAAAAAATAGAAATTTCGCGCGTTGGAAAAGACCCAAGGCTTCTTACTATGCATTGGGGTGGCGTGTGATTACATTTCAAAACGACACTCTTGAATATCATGGCGGCTACGTGAATGGATATCGTAGCGAAGTAGCCATAGACCGCAAAAACCATATTGCAATTTGTGTGTTGACAAATTCGCCTGGAAGTCTTTCTGATTTATCCATTCCCGAATTTTTTAAACGCTATACCCAGCGTGCTGATTCAATTACCTTTTGGGAAAACCGGAACAAGTTGATTCTTGTGAAGAATACTGACAAAACCTCCCCTGTTTCACTGAATTAATGAAAAGTTCTCGTCTCGTTCCACTGATCATCCTTCTGGCTGTAATCGGTTTTGTCATTTACTCTTTGCAAGGCGGCTCCTCAAAGGAAGATTATCCTTCAAGTATTCAAAAAGATCGGTCCGAGAAAGAAGAGTTTATGAAATCCGGAGAAGGCTCACCGTTTTTAAAAGACAGCGTTCCCTTTACAGGCCTTCAGTATTTTCCCATTGATGAAAAATACCGGGTCAAAGCGAAACTGGTGCCCATTGAAAATAAAAAAGTAGTAATCCTATCTACCAGTGATGGCAAAGAGCAAAAATATCTGGAGTATGCTTTTGCAACATTTACATTGGAGGGCATTGAAAATAAATTACTCATTCTTGAGTTGATGGAAATGGGGCCGCAACGCGGAAAACTTTTTCTTGCCTTTGCTGATGAAACAAGTGGTGACGAAACGTATGGGGCCGGTCGCTATCTCGATGTAAAGAAAGTGCCTGCTGCCACATCTGTTGTTCTGGATTTTAATCTTGCCTACAATCCTTATTGCGCTTACAACGATAGCTATTCATGTCCCTTCCCGCCAAAGGAAAATATTCTTAAAAACCCCATTAAGGCCGGGGAGAAAAACTATCATCAATAACCTTTGATAGTAAGGTTTACGTTTAGAAAAGAGGGCATAAAACCCTACTTTTGAAGGCCTTATTTTTCTCAACCTATGAAGATCTCCTATCACTGGCTCAAGCAATACATAGACATTCCGGAAACGGCCGAAGAAATTGGCTACGTACTTACTGCTACAGGCCTGGAAGTTGAAAGTGTTGAGCCTTTTGAAACTGTAAAAGGAGGACTCAAAGGGTTGGTGATTGGTGAAGTGTTAACCTGCGCAAAACATCCCAATGCCGATAAATTATCCATCACTACGGTAAACGTGGGCGATAAAGTGTTGCCTATAGTATGTGGGGCAGCCAATGTTGCAGCTGGGCAAAAAGTGGTTGTGGCTTTACCTGGCTCCACAGTTTACCCAACCAAAGGCGAGTCCTTCATGATAAAGGCAGCTAAAATCCGTGGCGAGGTATCGGAAGGAATGATTTGTGCGGAAGATGAAATCGGATTGGGCGAGAGCCACTCCGGAATTATGGTACTAACCACCGATGCACCTAATGGAACACCTGCATCCAAATTTTTTAATGTTGAATCAGATTATGTTCTTGAAATAGGACTAACCCCTAACCGCGCTGATGCTGCATCGCATATTGGTGTGGCCCGTGATGTTAAGGCCTCTAAGAAGCGCGCCATTAAATTACCTTCCGTAGAGTCTTTTAAAAGTGATAATAAAAATCTAACCATTCCGGTCGAAGTTGAGAATACTCAGGCCTGCCCCAGGTATTCAGGAGTAACTATTTCTGGTGTAACGATTGGTGAGTCTCCGGATTGGTTAAAGAACCGACTCAAGTCAATTGGCTTATCTCCTATCAATAACATTGTTGATATCACGAATTTTGTTCTTCATGAAACTGGTCAACCCCTGCACGCATTTGATGCCGATAAAATTGTAGGCAAAAAAGTACTGGTAAAAACAATGCCAGCCGGAACCAAATTCAGAACGCTGGATGATAAGGAGCGTACGCTCACCAATTTAGACTTGATGATTTGCAATACGGAGGAGCCGATGTGTATTGCGGGTGTTTTCGGTGGAATCAAATCTGGTATTTCTGCATCAACAAAAAATATCTTTTTAGAGAGCGCTTGTTTCTCCCCGGATTACATCCGCAAAACAGGCATGCATCATCAATTAAAGACTGATGCTTCATTCCGATTTGAACGCGGCACTGATCCTAACATGACAATTTACGCATTGAAGCGAGCTACCCTGTTAATCAAAGAAATTGCCGGAGGTACGATCTCCTCAGACATTGTGGATATTTATCCTACAAAAATTGAAAACCGGTTAATAGTTGTTAAGGACAAGAATATTAATCGACTTATTGGAAAAACAATAGCAAGAGAAGAAATTTTTGCAATTCTGGAAGCCCTGGATATTTCGATAATAAATAAGGATGATAAAGGGTTTACTGTTTCTGTTCCGCCTTACCGTGTGGATGTTATCCAAGAGGCCGATGTAGTTGAAGAAATTCTCCGCATTTACGGGTTCAATAATATTGAGTTATCTGAACTTGTTGGCACTGATTATCTGGCAGAGTTTCCCGATAAGGATATCAATAAATTTAAACGCACATTGGGTGCTATGTTGGTAGGCAATGGATTTTATGAAATCTTAACCAATTCATTAACCAATGCGGCCTATCAGCAAAAACATAACCTTACCTTTTCTGGATCACCTGTTGAGATTTTAAATAAACTTAGCGAGGAGCAGGGTATTTTGCGTCAAACTATGTTGTTCACCGGGCTAGAAGTTTGTGGATACAATATAAACCGAAAACAAAAAGACTTGAAGCTTTATGAGTTTGGTAAAATTTATTGGAAGAACGAACCCGGTAGTGCTGGAGAGGCTAAAAGCATTTATAAAGAAGAGGAACGGTTGACCTTATACGCTACCGGAAATTTTGAAACCGAAAACTGGCAGAATAAATCAAGGTCGGTAAGCTATTTTGACCTGGCGCAGCAAGTGGTCCAACTTCTGGAAAAGTCATCGGTAGAAAATATTAAGCAAGAGAAATTGGTTGACCCACTCTTTGATTATGGAATGCGTTTGATGAAAGGAACTAAAGAGATTGGGAAGTTGGGAAAGGTAAAAACTGCTTTAACAAAGGATTTTGGTATCAAGCAGGAAATATTTTATGCCGATCTAAGTACCGCCTTGCTTTTCAAGTCGGCAAACCCTAAGTTCGTTGTACAGGAAGTGCCGAAGTTCCCGGAAGTAAGACGCGATCTTTCTTTGGTATTGGATAAGCAAGTAACTTTTGACGAAATCAGAGAACTTGTTTTAAACACAGAGAAGAAACTGATTAAAGAAATAATCGCGTTCGATGTGTATGAAGGAGATAAAATTCCTGCCGGCAAAAAAGCGTATGCGTTAGGTTTTACCTTGCTGGACGAAAACAAAACCCTCACAGATGAGGAGATTGAAAAGGTGATGACCCGTTTAATGGGAGCCTTTGAGGGGAAGATGGGGGCGGTAATCAGAAAGTAGAAGTTGAAGAGAGGTTGGAAGTTTGAGAACTCGCAATCTTTAAATTTTGAATTTGAAATCTTGAATTAGAGTATGGACCAGGAAGCATTAAAATCAAGCCTGAACGGGTTAGAACGAAAAGTGGTGGTGTTGTTGAATGAGCATAAGTCTCTGAAAGACGAGTTGAAAGGGCTAAAACTGGAGAATTTCGAACTCAAAACTGATCTGCGCAAGCGGGACGAGCAACTTCACCATTTTAAAAATCAGATTAAAATCACTAAGATTGTAGACCATATAAACCCGGAAGACAATGGTGTTTCGGAGTTGAAAAGGAAAGTAGACGAGTATATCCGCGAAATCGATAAGTGTATTGCTCACCTAAGCAGATAACCGGTAAAGTTGATGGACGAATTATCCGTAAAAATAAAAATTGCAGACCGCGAATACCCGATGAAGGTAAAGCGCAAAGAAGAAGAAAAAGTGCGGGCTGCCGGCAAACTCATCAACGAGAAAATAAAGCATTACCGGGAACAGTTTGGTATTGACGACAAGCAAGACCTGCTGGCCATGGTGGCTTTCGATTGTTTGGTAGATAAAATAGCAGATGATGAAAATCTGCAGGTAATAGACCAAACTGTGATTGAAAAGGTAAACCATATCAATCAATTGGTTTCCCAATCACTCTGATTCTTTCTTTTAAAATTCCTCCCCTTAGTCTTAGCCAGTTGGCTCCGGGTGTTTTTTAACACCTAAATAGAATTAAGTATGATATTATTAATCGGGACCCTTGGAAATCAGGAATGGCTGATTTTAGGGTTCGTCTCATTGTTACTAGTCGTTATTTTGAGTCTTTTAATTGGAACATTTCTTTACAAGAGAAAGCTCAAGAGAAACGAGCAAACAGCCACTGAGAAAGCTAAACTGATCATCAAAGAGGCAGAACTTCAAGCCGAAACAGTCAGAAAGGACAAAATTCTTGAGGCTAAAGAAAAATTCCTGAAAATGAAGCAGGAGTTCGAAGAAGAAGCCAATCGCAAGAAAAGTCAGATTGTCAGCAACGAACAGAAAATCAAACAACGCGAAGCCCAGCTCTCCAAAGAACTTGAAACCCTGAAAAGAAAAGAGGGTGAAGTAGACGAAGAAAGACAAAGTCTGGCCCAGCAGCACGAACTGGTAAAAAAACGCAAAGAAGAACTTGATAAATTCAATGCACAGAAAGTGGCCATTCTGGAAGGTATCTCGAAACTCACAGCAGACCAGGCCCGCGATCAGTTGGTTGAGTCACTAAAAGAAGAAGCCAGCACCAAAGCGAGTTCCTACATCAAAGACATCATGGAACAAGCTAAAATCTCGGCCACCAAAGAAGCTAAAAAGATTGTTGTTGAAACCATACAACGCACGGCTACCGAACACGCTGTAGAAAACTGTGTTTCAATTTTTAATATCGAGAGTGACGATATTAAAGGCAAGGTGATTGGTCGCGAAGGTCGCAATATACGGGCACTGGAAGCAGCCACCGGAGTTGAAATTATAGTGGATGACACACCTGAAGCGATTATTATTTCGGGTTTTGATCCTGTACGAAGAGAAGTGGCCCGCCTTTCTTTACATAGACTAGTGCAGGATGGTCGTATACATCCGGCCCGCATCGAAGAAATTGTTGCCAAGACATTTAAAAACATTGAAGATGAAATCGTAGAGATCGGAGAACGCACCATCATCGATCTGGGCATTCATGGGCTTGCTCCTGAGTTAGTAAAGATGGTAGGCCGCATGCGCTATCGGTCCTCTTACGGTCAAAATCTTTTACAACACTCACGCGAAGTAGCTAACCTGTGCGCAATTATGGCAGCCGAGCTCGGGTTGAATGTTAAACAAGCCAAGCGAGCCGGCCTTTTACATGATATTGGCAAAGTATGGCCTGAAGAACTTGAAAAGCCACATGCAATTGTGGGTATGGAGTTGGCCCAGAAGTATAAAGAACATCCGGTTATCTGCAATGCGATTGGAGCACACCACGATGAAATCGAAATGACCAGCATCATTTCCCCAATAATTCAGGCATGCGATGCAATTTCCGGAGCGAGACCTGGAGCCAGACGGGAAGTGATGGAACAATACATCAAGCGCCTAAAAGAACTTGAAAGCGTTGGGTTAAGCTTTGAAGGCGTGGAAAAATGCTATGCCATAC
>JBEBJH010000418.1:0-1585 GCA_040079965.1 Cyclobacteriaceae bacterium | reverse complement strand
GGAAGAGGCTTATGGAAACGCGATCGTGAATGAAATCAAAGACCGACTGGGTCGTGAATCAAATTTGAGTGCTGTGCATGTTACCCTTTACAGGCTCGAAGACAAGGGGTATGTGAAGTCCAGCATGGGTGGAGCTACCAACGCCCGTGGAGGTAGACGGAAACGGATTTTTACAATTACGAATGCCGGGCTTGCTATGCTACGATCAATGAAAGAAGCGCGTGTCGATTTATGGAAACTAATACCTCAATTGAAAGTGGTTTCAGTTTAACCAATCTATGAAAGCAGATCAAAAAAATTCTCCTCCATGCTGGACAATTCAACTTCTTCAGCGATTCTGCCCTTTGGATTTATACGAAGGCATTGAAGGCGATTTGCTCGAACAGTTCGATGCTGATGTGCAAGCAGTAGGGGTGAAGAAAGCCAAACGAATATTTGTCTGGCATGTATTGAAATTTTTGCGACCCGGCATCCTTTTACGAAATCGATTTACACTCAATTTAATCAACACGATCATGATTGGAAATTATTTCAAAGTAGCATCCCGCAACATTCAGAAGCGGAAATTCTATTCATTCATTAATGCCTTTGGGTTAAGCATCGGCCTGGCGTTTTGTATGCTCATCATGCTCTACATTCAGGATGAAAAGGAGTTTGATCAGTTTCATGCTAACAAGAATAACATTTATAGAATAGAGGAGAAAAGTTTTGATACCTGGCAACACGATTCCCCCGACCCTTATCGAGTATCGGCCTGGATCCAAACAGCACTGATGCCAACTCTGAAAGCGGAGCTTCCTGAAGTGAAATATGCAACACGCTACAACAGTGATTCCCGCGGCATCGTCCGCTATGACGATAAAGTGTTTACTGAAAACATTACGTATGTCGATGCCGACTTTTTTAAAATGTTCTCTTTTCCGCTAACGAAAGGCAATGCAGAAAGAATTTTCCTCGACAAATCCGAAGTAGTACTTACGCCCGCCATTGTAAAAAAATATTTTGGTGATGAGGATCCAATCGGTAAAACAATCCGCATTGATAATGAAGGTGAGAAATCCTTTACCGTATCGGGTGTTTTAGAACCGGCCCCAACTAATTCAAGTTTGCACTATGAAATACTTCTACCTCAGGAAAACAGACCTTATTATGAACGCAATCTATCCAATTGGGGGAATTTTAATACCCCAACATTTGTGCAATTGGTACCTGATGCAAACCTGACCACATTTAAAGCCAACCTTGATAAGATCATTGAAAAATACATGGCGGATAAATTGGAGAAGTGGCGCAAAGAATCGGTTGTAACCATTCCACCTGATGTAAAAATGCTCGAATATGTATTTACCGTCTTGCACGCGTGGCACTTGAAGAAGGAAATCAGTTGGGAGAAAGTGAGTGATCCGCAATATTCATTGATACTCGGTGGTGTTGCCTTGCTGATCATGCTGATTGCATGCATTAATTATATCTCGTTATCGCTCACCACCTCCGCCTCGCGAAGGATTGAAGTAGGCGTTCGTAAAGTGGTTGGCGCGCAGCGGAACCAGCTTATTTATCAATTCAGTTTTGAGTCGCTTATGCT
>JBEBJH010000248.1:0-6718 GCA_040079965.1 Cyclobacteriaceae bacterium | reverse complement strand
GACGTAAGAAGGTTAGTCCCGCAAGGCAAAAAAAAGTTGGAAAGGAGGATTTAGTTTTTTTTCAAGCCGTTTACCAGCATGTCAGCCAACTGGTGACCTAGTTCGGTCGGAACAATTTTGCTGGCGGGATCATACCACATCGGCATCCAGTTGAGGGATGAGAAAAGAGTCATTACTGCCAGTTTTTTATCGATAGTATCCTTGAACTCGCCCATGCGAGCGCCTTCTTCGATAATTGCTTTAAACCGGTTGATGTAGTTAATCCGCAATAACAGGAAATCGCGTAAGTACGGTTGGCTTAAATGGCGATGCTCATTCATGAAAACAGCAGATGCTGTAAGATCTTTTGCCATTACTTGAATATGACCGATGATACCTAAGCGGAGTTTTTCTGAGGCGGTAACATTTTTCTTCTCTACTTCAGCCAGGGACTTGCGGAATTCGGAGGCCATGTCGAAGCACAGAAGTTGAAGGATTTCTTCTTTCGATTTGATGTGTGAATAGAGACTGGCGGCTTCAATACCCAGTTTTTGGGCCAGGTCGCGCATAGATGATGCTGCATACCCTTTCTCGCGAAATAACTCTGCAGCACTTCTGATTACCTGTTCTTTGCGGGATAAGTTTCCTACTGCTTCCATATGTCACCGAAATCGAAGGCTAATTTAATTAATTAAATTTGATAAAATTCCGGATTGCCAAAAAATGAAGTTTAATTCCGTTAAAGAATATTTCCTGAAGTTGAACAACACCGGGTATCAACTGATGATGGTACCCCTTATTCTCTTCATTTACTTTTACACCCAGTCTTACTTTTATGATAGCCAACCTCTGATAGAGCCACGTTTGGGAGACTATTTGATATTGGTTTTCATTGGACTAAGTGTGGTAGTACTAACAATCGTTCAGATTCAAACAAGTAAAAAGGCAATTCGGATTGCCTCGGAAATTGGGTTAGGAATTAAGCTTGAGAAACTGGGATCGGTATTGATCGTACGGATGGTATGGAAAGCGGTAATTACTTTATTGATGCCACTGGGTTTGGTAGCCACCGGCAATCAATTATTCAGTGTTCTGTTTGGTATTACACTGGCCTGGTTTTTCCTGCAATGGCCAACCCCGGGTAGGGTTTCGGATTTGCTGAAGCTACGTGGAGATGAACGCGAAATGGTGATGAGCAGGGGTGATGCTTTTAAGTAAGCGATAACCACAGATTCAATGACTTTATCGAATCAGTGAATCTGTGGCAAATTCCTAGAATGTTACTCCAAAACTGAAGGCATTTAATTTAGGTCCCTTGTTTTCAATAAAGAGTTCATTCAGATCATAATTGAAAAACAAATCCAATTCCTCAAACCCTACCTGGAAACGCAATCCGTATCGTAGATTATTCAGATAAAAATTGTCGTGGTCTTTGGGCTTGATTTTGTCGCCATCTTCCTTGTAAACCTGTTTACTGTAACTATCGATGCGATAACCCACATAAGGCCCGGCACCAAACCGAAACGATTCTGAATCACCACCATCAAAGAAACTGGGTTTTCTACGGTTCCCGCCAAAATCAATCATCGGCACCAGTTGGGCCTGGATGTAGGTGGCCGTGAGTTTGCTTTTGGTAAAATCAACATCCAGTGGATTTATCGAGAAGATAACTGAATTGTCGTCTTTGGAAATCATGGTTTGTTCATTCTGGAATTTGAAGTTATACCAGCTCACGCCTATACCCCATTCCAGAAAAAACTTGTTTGATACCCGCGTTCTTAGATTAGAGTTAATTCCTACATACCAGGAACCCCAGGGTTTTACAGTATATAAACTGTTATTCTCATCAGGAAATTTTCCGTCCGACAAGTAGTTGTTCATTCCTAAGTCAAAATTTATTGAATGATAGGTTCTTCTGTGATGCCACTTTTCATGTTTGTGGTTATTATCCCAATTTTCATCAACACTTTCATCATTTGAATTTTCCTCTGCGCTTACCACTTCCTCATTTATAGGTTCTTTAAGATAATCTGCAGAAGGCGATTGCTGACTTGCCGTATCCTTTTGTTCTAATTTGACGATCAGGTCTGTCATTAATTTCTGGAAGTCATATTGCTTCATCGTCTCAATGTCTTCCTTCAGAACGGCCACAATAATTTTACTTCCTTCACCTACTTTAATCACCACCGTGTCGGCTGGTTTGGTTTGAGCCGGACTGGCTAAACTCAACAACATCAGCGCACCTGCATATGCAATTTTCATGTTCATATAAATTAATTTCTTTTTGTTTTATCTTTTCTAAAGTCAAGAGCGAAGAGTTCATTTTTAGCATCCCGTAAACTGCCCAGGTCGCCTTCTCCATTTTTCAGATCAAGGGCTTTATCTAAAATTTTCTTAAACCCATTACTTTTTTCTACTTCTGTTGCCTTAGCAACAAGGGTAGTTGATGGAGCCGGGTCAAGAGTAAATTCTATAACGATCGGCTTTTCGGCTTTCGCTACAGGTTCTTTACTTAAGGTTTCTAAATCTGCTATCAACTCCGTTTCGGCTTCTTTCATAATGGCCGCTTCTTGTACCTCTTCATTATTTTTTGGTGGAGTGATTTTTTCTCTTTGGGTGCGAGTTGATTTTTTAATTACAGCTGCTTGATTTTTATTATCATCCTTAACTACAGATTCAATCAAGGGATCCTCAGTTTCAGGAACGGTATCAATGGCATCGTCTTGCTCCCTTGCTAGTTGTTGCGAGCGATCCTGGGTTGATTGCAAGTAAAACCACGCACCGGTGAGGAATCCGCATAGAACAAACACAGCGGCCGCGCGCCACAGAATTACTGTGTTATTTTTTTTTAATAAACCGGATTCTATTTTCGACCACGCTTCCGCTGAAGGAGGAAGCCGGTGGTCACCCAGTTTTTTCTTAAATAGTTGATCCATTCGGTTGCTCATACTCTGTTATTTTTTGAACCAATTTCTGTTCTGTTTCCAGCAAACATTTTTGCAATGCTGCCCTCGCGCGACTAAGTTGGGATTTGGAGGTGTTTTCACTGATGCCCAGCTGATCTCCAATTTCCTTATGCGAATAGCCTTCAATAGCATACAGGTTAAATACAATTCGATACCCTGCCGGAAGCGACTCAATCATTTTCAACAAATCTTCAGCCTCTAACTGATCTTCCAGTTTTTCATAATCCGGTTCATAGTCGGCCGCAGCAATGTCAGTTTCCAGGTACATGTTTTTGTTTTTTCGCAAGTAGCTAAGCGCATCATTCACAACCACTTTGCGCATCCACCCTTCAAAGTTTCCTTCTCCGGTATACTGATCAATCCGATTCAGAATTTTTGTGAACGCTGTGATTAGAACATCTTCAGCTTCCATTTTGTCTTTGATATACCGGCAACACAATGCGTAGAACTTTGAAGAGTACTGGTCATACAGGCGCTTTTGTGCCTGGCGATCCTGTCGCTTGCAGCCTTCAATCAATTCAACGTCTTTAGCGCGGTAAATCTGAAATTCCATTTAAGTCCTGAATCAATACCAAGATGCATATAGTGTAGGCGAGGTTGCACCAGGTTGTAATTATTTGTCAAGAGTAAAGCCCATGCCCTGTCGGAGTTTAACGCAGGCAGGCCTAAGTAGTTGACTCTTGACTAAATAGCTCAATAAGCCGCTTTATAGTTGATTTTGATCGTAACCCGGGAAAATCCCTTCTCTTTTACGATCACGTGTTGGATATTGTTGTTCTGATCAAATTGATTGGCAAACAGACCCCCTTCCACTTTTATCAGAATGGAGTAGGCGCCTGAGGGAAGATTGACTTTGAAAAGTCCGTTTTTATCGGAAAAAGTAGTTTTAACTATAGGTTTGTTTACTTTCCGAATAAAGGCACCTTCGATTTCTACATCATTCAAGTTGAGCAGTTCATAGATCTGAACTTCTCGCATCACCCCTTGTCGAGTTGGAGGCATTTTATCAGGTCCAGGCATTTGATTGCCCGAAACCCAATCAAGCTGACCAACAATACCCTGCTTGCTAAGCAAACTGCAGCTTAGTAAGCCACTGAAAAGTACTATGTAAAATGCAAATCTGATCATTAGATCAAATTCCATCAAACAGTTCAAAGGACTCGAGATAATCTGGGATGATCGCCTCCCAACCAAGAGCTTCAATTTTTTTGGCCAGTGTGGTTGCGCTTTCAATTTCACCGTGCGTAATAAAAACCCGCTTGGGACTCTTTTTGAAATTACTTAGCCATAGAAGAAGTTCGCGCTGATCAGCATGTGCTGATAATCCATGAATAGTTTTAACATGACATCGAACCCGTACTTCTTCCCCGAATATTTTAACCATGGGTTCTCCATCTTGTATCCGCCTGCCTCGGGAACCTTCTGCCTGATAACCCGCCAACAGTACGGTATCATTTTCTCTTCTTAGGCGATGAAATAAATGATGCATTACCCGACCCCCTGTGGCCATGCCACTGGCCGAGATGATAATAGCAGGTTTCGTTATTTCATTTAATGCCTTCGAACTTTCGCGGGTATTACAGAAGTGAATATTGGGGGTATCGAAAATGCTTACAAGCTTGCCATCCTTATGTTCAACTTTTATTTTATGAATGTTATTATGTTTCTCATAGAGATCGGTCACATCAATTGCCATAGGGCTATCGATATAGATGGGAAGGGTAGGGATTACCTTCCTTTCCATTAGCACATTGAAATAGTAAATAAGAATCTGAGTGCGTCCCACAGCAAAGGCAGGGACTATGATAGTTCCTTCATGGGCAATAGCTTCGTTCACTATCTGAGTGAGGTCTGCCTCCACTTGCTCCATAGGATTGAGCCGATCGCCATACGTGGATTCCACTAGTAAAATGTCGGCTTCCGAAATGGCCTTTGGTGGATACATGATCGGATCGTCATAGCGACCCAGGTCACCTGAAAACACAATTTTTTTTGAATGGTTACTGGTTAGAAGTTTTAATTCGGCTATGGCCGAACCCAGAATATGCCCCGCATTGTAATACGTGACGGATATATTTTGTAACACCCTGGTTTCCTTTTCAAAGCGTACGCTGTCCACCAAGGTAAGTACCCGCTCAGCATCTTCAATTGTAAACAGGGGTTGGGGTTTGCTATGTTTCGAATACCCTTTTTTGAAAGCAAACTGAGCTTCTTCCTCCTGCAGTTTGGCGGCATCCCTCAGCATGATTTTCATCAGGTCTTCAGTAGCATGTGTGCATAAAATGCGACCGTGAAATCCATCTTTCACTAACCGTGGAAGATAACCTATGTGATCGATGTGAGCATGCGTAATGATAACTGTGTGAATAGTGGCCGGGTCAATGGGTAAACTTTCCCAGTTGCGTAGTCGCAATTCTTTTTGCCCCTGGAACAAACCACAGTCAATCAGAATTTTCTTGTTATCAATTTCGAGTAAATATTTGGAGCCAGTTACGCTGCGGGCAGCCCCTAGAAATTTAAGACGTACGTTCATGGATCATTAATTTTGGACTATGAAATGTACTAAAAAAGCAAAGGCAAGGTACATTTCTGCGCCTTGCCTTTATCCGTGAAAAAGCTAGTCTTTAGTTTCGCTCAATCACCTGTGGATCACCGCGGTGCGAAACAGAACTTGCAATGCCTTTTGTAACCTCTAATTTATCCGTTACAAATACCCGGGCCGAGGAAGCTCCGCGGGCTTCAACAATAGCCTCATTAACTTCGTAGTTATAGGCTTTAATGGAAGAGGCCCCGGTTGCAGTAGCTTCCAGAAACCGACCGCGCCCCTTGAGCTCCAGCGTGGAGGCTCCGGTAAGATCAACGGTAAGATTTTGAGCTGAGACTTCCCCTTCTGCTTCTACCGCTCCCAGAATATTTATTTCCATATCGTCTTGTTCAAAACCACGAAAAGAAAGTTTACCAGCGCCCTTTATTTTCAAGTCCTCTAAATTGGGCATAGTAATTTTAATTTTCACTTTATCGTCCTGAAAGAGATCCTTTTTCCAGAAAACGTTTCGATCATCATCAAAGTCAATTACCAAGGTTTCACCGCTCAGGTAAACATCATATCGCTCTTTTTCCTTTTCGATACCATCCAATTCAACTGCATAGTCATCCCCTTTTTCTATTTGCACATCAAACAATCCTGAAAGGTCAACCCGTTTAAAATCACGAAGTCCATATTGGTCCCGTAAGCTTAATGATTTGGCCTCAGTAGGTTGTTCGCAGTTAACGCATTCAAAGCCTCGGTCTGTCATTTTCCAGGTGCGGTTGAAATTGGAATCGATGTATCCATCGTAATCGAGGTAATTGTTATCAATCAATCGCCACATGGGTTCTTCAACAATAAAGAGCATGTTATAGGGGATATAAAGTTCCATGTCGAGGCGCTGAGCGCGGAACTTTGCATCTTTTTTGAATGAGATGTTGGAATCAAATGAAAGTATGCTGTCATTCTGCTCAACTTTGTAGTCAACCATTTGGGCATTTTCACCAGCCGCTTTACGTGTGTTACCCTGGGCTTCGAAGCGTTCAATCAGTTTCAGTTCGGTACCTTCGTATCCTTTGATAGTTAAGGAGGTGACATCATAATCATCCAACCCGATTTCGTTTACCCGCAGCACTGCAGTTTTTCCATTAAGGGCAAATGTTTTTTCTACTTTATGTTCTCCTTCTTCTTTAAAGGCATAGATCATTTGTGGAACACTGATGCTGAGTACAGCAACGCTGACAAA
>JBEBJH010000247.1:0-6791 GCA_040079965.1 Cyclobacteriaceae bacterium | reverse complement strand
AAGTATTATTGACCACCAACTTCTGGAGCAACTTTTCGCGGTTAACAAGTTTGACTATGTCTATCACTTGGCGGCATATGCGGCCGAGGGCCTTAGCCATTTTATAAAGCGGTTTAATTATACTAATAACCTGATAGGAAGTGTCAATTTAATTAACGAGTCAGTCAAGCATAAAATTAAGTGCTTCGTT
Source organism: Cyclobacteriaceae bacterium (assembly GCA_040079965.1). Lineage (GTDB taxonomy): Bacteria > Bacteroidota > Bacteroidia > Cytophagales > Cyclobacteriaceae > ELB16-189. The sequence goes on along the minus strand of JBEBJH010000247.1, from coordinate 6,601 downwards.
TTTACTTCATCAATAGCGACTTATGGTGCGTTGCCCCCACCCATGCGTGAAGATATGACGCCAATGCCTGAAGATCCATATGGTATAGCCAAACTGGCAGTTGAACAAGACCTGCGGGTAACCCATGAGATGTTTGGATTAAACTATGTGATTTTCCGTCCGCATAATGTATATGGGGAATATCAGAATTTGGGAGACCGATACCGGAATGTAGTAGGTATTTTTATGAATCAACTTATGCAAAAAAAACCTCTTTCTATTTTCGGAAATGGCGAGCAAACACGGGCTTTCAGCTATGTCGGTGACATTGCACCCCTGATTGCATCATCACCCAACAATCAAAAAGCTTTAAATGAAGTTATCAATATTGGAGCCGACCAAAACTATAGTGTAAATGAACTTGCCTCAGCCGTGATGAAGGCCATAGGTATTAAAGGCGCTGTGTTACATACAGAATCCAGAAATGAGGTTGTTCATGCATGGTCAGACCATACCAAGTGTCAAAAAATATTTGGACGAATAAGCTCAACTCCTTTGGAAATAGGTTTAAAAAAAATGGCAGAATGGGCAAAGACAACAGGAATTAAGGAAAGCAAGAAATTTGAAAAAATAGAAATTCTGGAAAAATTGCCAACTGTTTGGTTGAACTAGATGAAATCCATATTATTTATAGATATGCACAGAGAGGGCCGCTCTCCGTCTCAGCGCTTTCGATACGAACAATACCTAGGTCTACTTCGCACTAAGGGATTTGTAATTCATCACTCTTTCCTATTAAGTGAGAAGGATGACACAAAGTTTTACTCCAGCGGAAACTATCTTAGCAAAGGATGGATCCTTGTAAAAAGCATCTCCAGACGAATTGGTGATTTGTTTCAATCCCAGAATTACGACTTTATCTTTATTCAAAGAGAAGCTTTTATGCTTGGTACTGTTCTTTTTGAACGACTTTTATCGAAATCGGGTGCGAAATTAATTGTTGATTTCGATGATGCTATTTGGCTACACCAAATATCGTCTTCGAGTCCAAATCAAAACCTAAATTTTCTTAAGAGACCTTCAAAGACCTCTGAAATAATTAAACTGGCTGATACCGTTGTTGCCGGAAATAGTTATCTCGCAAATTATGCCTTACAATTCAACACGAAAGTGCAAGTAATTCCAACTACGATTGACACCGATTTATACACACCTCGAAGAAATTTTCCTAAATCAAAAATAAATATTGGTTGGAGTGGGAGCAGAACTACAGTCGACCATTTTAAAGAGGCGATTCCTGCACTTGAAAGGTTAAAACAAAAGTATGGAGATAAAATAGAATTCACAGTGATTGGTGACGGCAGCTATCACCATGAAAACCTGGGGATCATCGGAAAATCCTGGAGCCTTGCTAAAGAAGTCAGTGACCTGCAGGAGTTTGACATTGGGATTATGCCTCTTCCAAATGATGAGTGGTCAAAGGGTAAGTGCGGCCTCAAGGGGCTTCAGTATATGGCACTCGAAATACCAACCATAATGTCACCGGTTGGCGTAAACACTGAGATAATCCATCATACAATAAATGGATTTCTTGCTTCTACTTCAGATGAATGGGTCGAATATCTTGGAATGCTTATTGAAAAACCAGCGTTAAGACAACAAATTGGGATCATGGGTAGAAAAAAAGTTGTGGAACATTATTCTGTGGTTGCTAATTCCGCAAGATTTCTATCGTTGTTTGAATAGTTGAGGATATATCCCATAGCCAACACATAAAAAGGAAGGAGTGGAATTTTATATCGGGCCAAAGTTCCAAAGTTAAAAGTGGATACGCCAACGGCAAAAGCAAAAGTCAGGCTGAAAACCAAACAAAAAATAACAGTCGGTTCGCTTAATGCTTTGAATAAAAAAAGTCGTTTCTTAAACAAAACGTAAAGGGTTAGTACAACCAAAACAAAACTTTCAAAGGCCGATAACAGCATGAGAGGATTTCGGATTTCCCATAGATAGGGCCTGAAAAGTGTAGCATTAATTGCTTCGGGAACTTTGCTTAACATCCCACCAAATGTTCCATCCAACTCACCTAAACTGTAACCACTACCGGCATCGCGCCCTGTGTAAAAGCCAATATCGTAAGCCGTAACTCTGGCCGTGATGGCCAACCGATCGAGTGAATAGCGAGGGTCATCTTCACCGATAAGCACAATCGCATAATATCCGGATAGAATTAATATGGCTGCCACAAATGGAGTTACCAGCATTTTGAGCACCATGGAACGAATCTGTGTTAATCTTTTTGCGTAAATCCAAAGAAGAACAGCAGGCAAATAGCAAAGCAGGATGTACTTCTTGACTGAAAAGAGAATCCAAACACTTAGTAACATTAGAATAAGTACAGTCATTGAAAACTTTCTTTTAAAGAAAAGGTAACTTATTGAATACGTTAGAAATCCAATGGCAGCAAAAGTGAGTGTATCTTTCATCAACCCGGAACCCCAAAATATTACCGAGGGAACAAATAATGCTGCCGCGGCCTGCCATCGGTGCAAATGTGGGGATCTATCATAAAAAGAAAGAAACAACATCCAGCCTCCGGCAAAAGAAAGGAGAGCAAAAAAAAGCGCTGTCCCCGAGTAAGAAGAAAAGGTCAGTAAATCAAAAAGGGTAGAGACTTTTACTACAAAAAACGAAGCCGGGTCATGAAAGAAGATTATCTTCGAAGCATAATCATAAGTACCGGGTAAGTATTGCCCTTTGGAAAACAATAACTGCCAACCCATGCTGGGGGAATCTATAAAAGCTTCCCAAATATGCCGACTTCCATGTGTATGAAAATTAAAGGTATCCCCACCATCGTAGTAAAACTGGTAAAGGAATCCAACAGCAATAGCTCCTATGATTTTGAAAGTCAAGGCTGGAAAAAAATATCTCTTTGTGATTTCATCCGTTACATAAGGTCGAACGAGGTAAGCCACGATGGACACGACCATTATAAGAATAGGTGTAACAATTAGATCACGAAGTTCCATAGCTCTTCCTTATCCAAAATGAACCAGGGCGTACATCTGGTTTCTCAGCTACACTTGGAAGTGCCAGAATAACCTCATCCAGATACCCTAGCCTCAAATAATTTAAAGCACTTACAATCTCAAAACCAGAATTTCCCAACAAAAAAGCCATTAGCAAATATTGCTCGTTCCACATTCGAAAATCATTCTTAAGCCAGGCCGTGGGATAATCCTGGGGAATAAAAATATCATGAAAGTGAATCCATACCCCCTTTGGCAAAGCAGGAAGAACTGATAGAATTATGTGAGTAACATCTCCTCCTGGGCGTATTATATGCGATGAGTCAATAAAAAGAATATCATTCGCCTTAAGTGTGGAGAACAAATCCAAGGGCAGATCTTCTACTTTTTTTCGAATCAATTTAATCGGCTTTGATTCAAGGTAAGACATTTCATAAGGCTCAACACAAATTAATTCACAGGAATAGGGTGGTTCTAATTTGTTTTTTTCAATCGCTTTCAATGCCAAAAGTGTCGAATAGCCACTGCCAATTTCAATAATTGTTTGAGGCTTATTCTTTCGAATAATGGAATAGTATAACTCAGCATCACCACCTCCAAAAGAACCATTCTCATGATAGAACTCCTCATTACTTTTAATCCGTATGGGTATTTCATTCAGCTCCTTACAAAACCGAAGGCTTCCCAAAAAACCAAGTTGAAAAGTATCATTAAAATTCAGGTGGTCTTTATAGGAAACGGTTCTTGCTTTTCGATAATCAAACAAAGGATCGTAATAATGATCTACTATAGGAAAGAAACCTAATTTCAAAAAAAATTTCTTGGTAATAGGCATTCGTTTTAACGACCAATATCTGACTATTCGAAGCCAGATTCCGGATAGAATTGTTAAAGGTAAAAAAACTATTTCAAAGACGGGCGCTGCAACACCCAACCATCGAATAGTCTTCTTAATTGACCCTTCTTTTAATTTCATGATTAATCCCCCTTCTCCATATTCTTCAACCTTTTCTTGGCATCTTTATAGGCTTCGTCTTTCCGGCCAGCCTTCTTTTTTACCTCTTTAAAGTATTTCTTAGCCTCTGCCTTGTTGCCTTGCTTTTCATTAATCTCACCCAACGCAATCAAAGAAAAGAGGTAATATCCCGACTCGGTAGCACCAATTTCTTCGGCATACTTAATAGCCAATTCATAATATTTTTTTGCCTCGTCAAGCTTTCGTTGGTTTTCGTACAGCTGCCCAAGAAAAAAGCAGCATACCGGCCACTGGTTGCTTCATACCCAATTTGCGCACTGTCGATGCGCGCAAGAATTAGTTTAGACTGCTTTTCCATTTCCAGATGGAACCCGCGCGCATAAAGCATACGTGCATAATATCGATGAAAATAGGGATTGTCAGGATACGTCTGATATAAATATTCGGAGATCTGGTACGCCCGTACCTGATCATTCTCATAACTATTCAGAATTCTCATTAACCAAACCATCGCTTCCGTGCGGGTGTAAAAAGCATTGTAAGAAACTTCTTTCAACTGCTTTAAGCCCAAGGCCTTATCTCCCTTTCTGAAGAACCACATCAGCGGTTTTAGGGATGGATAGTTTTCAGGTACCCAAACCGAAAAATAATTATACAATGCATCGCCAAACTGCAACTCAGGGCTCAGGTGTTCCTTTTCACGGCATACTTCCATATAATTCATGGCTGACTTGGCATCAACTGCAGCTTTGCCCCAGCTCTTGCGTTCTTCATCCGAATATAATCGCCCTTTAAATCCATGAGCTGCTGCCAGAAAGAAAGCCGCCTCGATCTTATATTCAGGCACATTTTTATAGAGATTCTCGGCCACCACAATAGAGCTATCCATGTAAGCAAAAAATCGATCGTCATAAGCGGTAGACTTGGTATTGGGCATGATCTTCCACCACTCGCTTAAACCAAGCAGAAAATAAGGCAACGGATGCCACTTATACTTTTGTTTAAACCACCTAAATTGCTGCTCAGCCTTTTCAAACTTAAAATTATATAGATCATTCAGTGCCTGACTGATCTCCATTTGCATTGCCACATTGGTGATTAAAATTATGGTGGTGTCCTTTTTTGCCTGAGCCAATGAAGGATTACTCGTGGAGCCTAATCCTACCAAAATCAGAAAACTCAAAACCGGTTTTAAAAGAAAGAATCGCACACGCATTTTACTTTTTCAAATAAACAAAAACTTACCTTCGTATCCACAAAAAAGGAATATGTCCCAAGAAACCGAGAGCACCTCCCTATTTTCCACTGATAAAAAATTGACCTTTGTTATTCTCTGCCTGCTCTCCATACTCCTTCTATACATTAAAAAGTCATTTATAGAAAACGAAACTGCGGCATTTGAGTTCCTTCAAGATCGGCCTGAAGGAGCTGTTTTAAGAATAATAAGCGCGCTCCAGTTTTTTTCCATTCCATTAATCTACCTGTGGAAGTTTACCGTGATCGGTTTTGTACTGTGGGTAGGTTGCTTCATGTTTGGCTTCCGGATTACGTTCACCCAATGCTGGAGTGTTGTTATGGCGGCTGAATTCATTTTTCTTGTTCCCGAAGTCCTCAAAATTGGCTGGTTTATGTTTATTGAAACCGATCCCATCCTGGCGGAAATCAGAGCCTTTTATCCATTTTCCCTCATGAACCTGGTCGACTATACCACCATAGAAAAACGATATTCTTATCCGTTGCGTGCACTTAGTGTCTTTGAGATCTTTTATATCCTGATTATGGTAAATGGAGTCCACTACTACGCCAAACGAAATAAACAGGCTGCATGGTGGATTGTTTCTACCTCATACATTTTGATTTTCATTTTATGGCTCATCTTTTATGTGATCGTTTATAAATAGCTCTGGCAGTAGGCGAATGGCAGTCCTGGTTAAAGGTTAAACTTTTTTATACCTGACCTTCATCTAAGAAGGAACATTGTACGCTTTGACATTATTGCCTACTGGCGACCGCCTACTATTAATTCTTACGTATAGACTAATTTTTCTCTATTTTCGCCCCTTAATTCAATGAAAAGAGCATGATATCTCCCGGTATAGCCTTAAATCACAGGCTTGAATTCAAAACCAGGGAGTCCATGTGGCCTTTAAAAAAATAAACTTTAGCGCATGAATTTTCAAAAAGCAAATAACATTACCGGTTGGATAACCTTTGCAATTGCTCTTATTACCTATTGGCTTACTATGGAGGAAACAGCCAGTTATTGGGATTGTGGGGAGTTTATAGCGGTTTCCTATAAACTTCAGGTGCCACACCCTCCCGGGGCACCGCTTTTCTTGCTCATGGGCCGTTTCTTCTCTTTTCTTGCCCTTGGCGATGTAACGAAAGTAGCCTATTGGATCAATTTTATGAGCGTTTTGGCAAGCGCCTTTACTATACTATTTCTCTTTTGGTCCATTACCCTGTTCGGGCGTAAGATGATGGGCATAAAAAAGGATTCTGACATTACTGAGACTAACACCTGGGTTTTGATGGGCGCAGGTTTGGTCGGAGCTTTGGCCTATACATTCTCTGATTCATTTTGGTTTTCAGCTGTCGAGGCTGAAGTGTATGCGAT
>JBEBJH010000246.1:0-6793 GCA_040079965.1 Cyclobacteriaceae bacterium | reverse complement strand
TCAAGGTCTAGTTCTTTTTCAACAACAGAAGCGAAATGTTTAAGTCCCTGATCCAACAATTGTACGGTCTGAGCATCGGCTCCTTTTTGCGGTCCATAGACAAAGGCAGCTCCACTGGGCCCGTAAAGTTCATTGTCCACATCGCACAGTACAACGAATTGTATTTTATTCTTCTTTGGGAGAAAATGGGCATCAACAATAGAATGAATATGAATCAGGTTTGAGCCGATAGGCTGAAGTTCATTTCCATTCTTGTCTATGAATTTCATACCCAAGGCAGCGGCCATTCCGATGCCTGCATCATTGGTAGCACTACCACCAATGGCCAGAATAATTTTATTAACACCTCGCTCAATTGCATCTTTGATAAGTTCTCCGGTTCCGTAGGTTGTTGTGTTTAGTGGATTGCGTTCTTCTTTTGTTAACAAGTGTAAGCCAGAGGCGCTGGCCATTTCGATAAAGGCAGTTGTACCGTCTCCTGAAATTCCATAGGACGCATTTACTTTTCTGAATAATGGATCGGACACGGAACAGTTTATGACAGAACCTCTCGAATTTATAGTCAGCAATTCACTTGTACCCTCACCGCCATCAGCTAAAGGAACTGTGATAATGGAAAGCGAAGGATCAAGTTTCAGTAGTCCTGTACGCACGGCTTCGCAGACGCCCTTCGCGGAAAGCGACCCTTTGAATTTGTCCGGTGCAATAAGGATAGTCACAGGGCAATATAGAGTAGGATGGAAGTTACCAGAGCAGTAAATCCCTGGGCAAGTGTAATCACCGTATAACTTTTATAGGCATTTCGCTCGCTAATGCCACTGAATTGCGAAACCACCCAAAAATAGGAGTCATTGGCATGGGATACGGTCATGGCTCCACCGCCAATCGCCAGAACTAAAATGGCAAGGTCAAGCGATGATGTAAAACCAGCAGCCGGAGTTAATGGAGCCAGCAACGAACTTGTGATTATAAGAGCAGATGTTGAAGAGCCTTGTGCGGTTTTTAAAATGGCCGCCAGAAAAAAAGCAATCATTAAGAAAACAGCTCCACCTGCCTGGGTTGTGGAAGCATAGTCTTTTAAAATTACATCAACACCACTCGATTTAATGACACCCCCAAAGGCGCCACCGGCTCCCGTAATCAGAATAATAATGCCTGCATCTTTAAGCGCTTCTGAAATCCACGTGGGCCATTCACCTTTTTGTTTGCCAGAGATTAAAAGAAAAGAAAATGCTAATCCAATCAGCAGCGCCAATGATGGATTTCCTGCGACCTGAAAAAATGATGACCATGATTTTAGTGCTGGAATAAAACCCGGGAGTGAGCCACATGAAATCAGAACGATTGGAAGGACTAAAGGAAGAAAGACAAGTACTGATGAGTGTTCACTCGCATTAGTTTGGATGTGTGTTGGTTGGGTCGTCTCAATTTTTGCACCTAGCTTTTTTGAAAAAAGATAAGCAACCAATGCAACAGGCAAAGAACCAACCAGGCCAACTAAAATAACCAGACCAAGATTTGGAGTGAGCCCCAAATTAGCTGCGGCTGCCAGCGGGCCAGGTGTGGGTGGCACCAACGTGTGAGTGGTATAAAGGCCTGAAGATAAGGCGAGGGAAAGTTGAGCCGAATTGGTACTTGACGAGGCGAGCGCTGGAACAAGTCGCGAAAGAATAATGAAGCCGGAATCGCAAAAGACAGGAATCCCCACTAAAACACCGATCATGGACATTGCCATCAGAGTCCGTTTTGGACCGAAGCCTAAGATTATTTTATTGCCAATTGAAGTCATGGCTCCGGTTCTTTCCATCACGATGCCGAGGCAGGAGCCGATAGCAACTAAAAATCCAATCTGTTGCAGCAGCGATCCAAAACCTGCTTGCATAGAAGTAACAATTTCAAGCAATGGCTTGCCCATGATGCTTCCAAACAGGATCGATGCCAGAATCAATGAGAAAAAAGGGTGCAGTTTCAAATACCTCGATACAGCAATGAGTGCAGCAATAGAGACTATAAGTGCGATAATGATTTGAAGCATTCTCGTTCTTAGGTTCGGAAAGAATAATAGTTGTAGACCTGGCCTGCTTTAAACTCTGAGGATTCGGCCGGTAATTCAATAAAGCCGTGTACATCTTTCAGATTCGCAAAATCACCCGAGCCACCACCTGCTATTGGATGTGCCAAAAGTTGGCCCTTTTCATTTTGAACATTTACTTGTAGAAAATAAGTAAGCGGAGGTTTAAAGGAGAAGTCCTTAGCAAGCACAGCCGTCTTCAGTTCAATGTGTCCACCCAGACTTTTCGTCAACCAGGGTTTGATGTATCGGTAAAAACACATATAGGTGGAGACCGGATTCCCCGGAAGGGCAAACACAACATGTCTGGAAGAAGTACCAAACCATAGTGGTTTACCCGGTTTTTGACTCACCTGATGGAAGCGTTTTTGAATTCCATTCTGCTCAAGGGTTTGGGGAACAAAATCAAATTTTCCTTTTGATACTCCGCCTGAAAAGATGATCAATTCATAGTGAGAAAGAATCTTGCGAACCTCGGTTTCAAGAATTTCAGGTTGGTCGGGAATGTGATACTGGTCGGCTGCACAGCCCATCTCCAAAAGTGAAGCCTGCAATGCATAACTATTTGATCTGCGGATTTGATAGGGTAGTGGAATAAGATCTACAGGCACCAGTTCGTCACCAGTAGAAATGATAGCTGTTTTCGGAAAGGAGGATACTGAAATTTTTTTCTTACCCACAGAGGCCATCAAGGCTATCTCGGCAGGTGAAATTTTTATTCCGGCAGTCAACAACAGATCGCTTCGTTTTGCATCCTGGGCTTGCCGGTGCAGATTATCTCCTTTCTGAACTTCTTTAATCAAAATTGTAGCCTTTCGATCTTTTATTTCGAGATCTTCATATCGAATAACTGTGTCTGTTCCAATGGGTAGCATGGCACCTGTCATTGCTTCTATACAGGACTGTGGATCAGCTAGCCGTTTGGGTTGTTGCCCTGCGGCCTGTATGTCTTTAACAGGAAATTGTCGAACACCTTTCTTCCACGATTCATAATCAATGGCTATACCATCCATGGCTACCCGATCGAACGGAGGGAAGTCACGATCAGCAAATACTTCTTCCCTCAGAATTCTTCCGCAGGCCTCCTGTATGGAAATCTCCTGCTGCCCCGTTTCGATGGAGTGGGAGAGAATAATTGCAGTGGCCTCTGAAACGCTTATCATGTTTTGCTACCTTTGATTTAACGGCCTTCGAAATCCCGACAATGAAGAAACAATTTACACATATTGACGCCTCTGGCAACCCCCAAATGGTGGATGTATCCGATAAAAAAATTACGAGACGCATTGCCCGGGCACAAGCCATTGTGTTTTTAGGCAAGGAAATTTTGTCTCAAATGAAAGGCGATGAACTGATAACCAAAAAAGGTCCTGTTTTTCAAACCGCCATTATTGCGGGAGTTATGGCTGCGAAAAAAACTCATGAGTTAATACCCTTTTGCCATCCCATAAATCTGGAAGATTGCAAGGTTAAAATTTCTGTTAAGAAGAATAAAGCTGTTATTGATACGGAAGCAGTAATTACATCCAAAACGGGTGTAGAAATGGAGGCTCTGACGGCTGCTTCAGTAGCTGCACTAACCGTGTATGATATGTGCAAAGCACTTTCGCACGAGATTGTTATCGGAGAGATAAAGCTGATGGAGAAGCGGGGTGGCAAGAAAGATTTTCTAAGAAAAGAGTAATTGGCCTTCCTTTACGGATTTGCGTTCCCAATCGAACGAAAGGTATTTTATTTCTATAAGTACCAATTTATTAACCGGTTAAATCAGTGGTGTTTAATTGATTTTGTAAGCAATATTTTTTTTGCAATCGAGTGAATTGTCAATCGTCTTATGGAATTCACTTTTTTCGAACTTTTTAGAATGCTTCTTGTTAAATTTGTGTGTCTAAATAAGTTGGCTTATGAAATCAATTGGTAGAAATCTATTCCCGGGCTTTCATCTAAATCCGATTAATCGGGATTTGTTGATTGTCATCTCTTCAGGGTTATTAATCGCGATGGCAATCATTACTCTTATGGTGATGATTGTAAGTCAGATTTAAAAATCAGGGGTGCGCTGAGACCCACTGATCACCATCTTCAAAAAATTCCTTTTTCCAAATCGGAACGGTTTGCTTCAGGCTGTCTATAATAAATTGACAAGCTTCGAAGGATTCCTTTCTGTGCGGGGTGGCCACTGCTACCACAACTGCTATTTCCCCGGGGAGTAAGGCTCCCACCCGGTGGCTAACTGCCCAACCGGTTAATTTCCAATGCTCTGAGGCCCGATCAATAACCGTTTGGATTTCTGAAACGGCCATCGGTTCATAAGCTTCATACTCCAGTCTTACAACCTTTTTTCCAGAGGTCTGATTTCTTACGTTGCCTATAAAGGTGTTAACAGCACCTGCTTCGTTTGACGTAGCAGCTTGAATTATTTTTTGAACTTCAATCGGGTGTTCGGTGATTTCAATCATCAAAATTTTGAATGTTAAATGTGAAATTTTGAATACCCTATCCACCACTAACCGGTGGGATCAGGGCAATTTCATCGGCAGCGGTTAATACCTTTTCGTCCGGAGCATATTCCTGATTAACGGCAATAAAGAGCGAATTCAATTTGTCCAGTTGCGGATATCGCATAGATAATGATTTACGTAAATCACCTACCGAAGTACCGTTCATATCCAATTCTACCTCCCGACCGCCCAAAATATCGCGTGAGATTCCAAATGTTTTGATTTTTAAGATCATTTGACAAATATACGTACTCAACGCATACGCATTCGAGCGATCATTTTCTATCTTTCGCTGAATATGCAGTCCTCGCAACTATATGACAACCATGGTCGGCCCATCAACTACCTGCGACTGGCGGTAACGGACCGTTGTAACCTTCGCTGTTTTTATTGCATGCCCGAGGAGGGAATCAAGTACTTGCCCAAAAAGGAACTTCTGACTTTTGAAGAAATAGAACGACTCATTACCCTTTTGGCTTCGATGGGTATTTCCAAAATCAGGTTAACAGGTGGTGAGCCATTTGTTAGAAATGACTTGATGAGTCTGATCCGAAGGATCACAAAAATTGAAGGAATTAACGATGTACATATTACTACAAATGGAATCCTTACAAGTCCCCATATTCCTGAACTCAAGTCGTTGGGCATTGCTTCGGTGAATTTAAGCCTGGACACACTGGACCGTGAACGGTTCAAAATGATTACGCGCAGGGATGAGTTTGAGAAAACATGGGACACGCTGCAACAACTTTTGAAAGCTGAGATTCCGGTGAAAATCAATGCAGTGGTCATGGATGGAAAAAATATTGATGATATTCTTCCCTTAGTAGAATTGACCCGTCAGCATCCGGTTTCAGTTCGGTTTATTGAAGAGATGCCCTTTAATGGAGAAGGAAACCACTACACAACTTTATCCTGGACGTATAAAAAAATCCTTGATTTAATCCGGAGTCGTTATCCTTCACTGGAGAGGTTGCCCGACCCTCCGCACTCAACATCGTACAATTACAAAATTCCCGGTCATGCAGGCGATGTCGGAGTTATCGCAGCCTTTAGTCGCACGTTTTGCGGAACCTGCAATCGCATTCGGGTAACCGCCCAGGGAGTATTGAAGACATGCTTGTATGACGAGGGAGTGTTAAACATCAAAAACCTGATGCGAGCAGGAAAGAGCGATGAAGAAATCAAGCGTGAGTTACTCAAGGCTTTCAGTAATCGCCCGAAAGATGGATTTGAGGCGGAGGAAAGAAGAAAAAGCGGAGCCCCGGCAATCGAATCGATGTCAACAATTGGTGGATAAAAAGAATTTATGAAAACATTTTTTACGATTGTTTCCTTGATGATCAGTCTTTCTGGATTTGGTCAGAAGGAAACGGAAACTACAACGTCATTTATTATTTCAGGAGACGTTAAGACCCAGGTAACTGTATCATTGACCGAATTTTCAAAATACAATGAAGCCCCAATGGGTGACATTACGATTACGAATCACCTGGGCGAAAAGAAAAGCGAGCAAAAATTATTGAAGGGAATTCTTCTAAAAGACATTTTGAAAACGGTAGAAATAAATAATGAGAATCCACGTGTTCTTAGTGAGTATTATTTCGTTTGCAAAAGTTCGGATGGATATAAAGTAGTCTACTCCTGGAATGAGATTTTTAATTCCTCTACCGGTGAATCAGTTTATCTGGTAACTTCTAAAAATGGACAAGGTGCAAAAGAGATGAAAGAAACAATTCTAATGATCTCGCCCAAAGACTATATGACAGGTCGCAGATATCTTAAATCCCTTTCGTCCGTTGAAGTGAAAAGGGCCCAATAGTCATGGAGTTGTACATTCTATTGATTTCATTTTTCTTCATTGCCCTCATTTACTCTTCTGTTGGTTTTGGTGGTGGCTCGAGCTATCTCGCACTACTGGCACAACCTTTCTTTGGCTTGCTTCCTGAAACCATTCGACCAGCCGCCCTGATGTGTAATATTGTGGTGGTTACGGGTGGCGTGATCATCTTCTATCGCGATGGCAAATTATCCTTCAAAGAAATCTGGCCTTTTTTGGTTGCGAGCGTTCCGATGGCTATTATAGGTGGCTTTTGGAAATTAAATGATACAACATTTTTTATTCTTTTAGGATTTACACTTTTGCTGGCTGCGATTTTTTTGTGGATCAAACCCAGTGAAGGAAAAGGTAAGTCGCTTAATATGCCGGGTCAGGTTGTAT
>JBEBJH010000245.1:0-6889 GCA_040079965.1 Cyclobacteriaceae bacterium | reverse complement strand
GCACATTGTGCGGAGGCACCAAAAGAAAGGAGCAAGAGCCCCACACTTACCATTAGAAACTTAAGTCTACCTCGTCTCATACTCAACATTATTTAAGTATTCTGTACATAATATGGGCTAATCATCAAATAAACCAGAACACCAGTGATAGCCACATATAGCCAGATTGGAAATGTAAACTTAGCTAAAGCCTTATGCCTTTCAAAATTGCCTGATAAAGCTCTTGAAAAGGTAAAAAGCACAAAGGGTACCACCGCCACTGACAATAAAATATGACTGATCAGAATTACATAGTACACAATCCGCATAGGCCCCACTCCTCCATATGGAGTCGAATCACTAGTCATGTGATAAAGCACATACATCACAAGAAAAGCGGCCGACAATCCGATACATGTTTTCATAAGGTTCTCATGCAGCTTTCTCTTTTGATTTTTAATTGCCACTACCGCTACCACTAAAAGAATGGCCGTAAGTCCATTGATCGATGCATAAATGGGCGGTAAAAAACTAAGATCATAACCGGGGATTTTAACTTTAAAAAGTATAGCGACAGCCAGTGGCAACACCACCGACAATACTATAATCAGTTTATGATACGGACCTTTCTCTTCCGGCATACTAATACTTTTTCAACAGAATTTTCATTTCAACAATCAGTCGGTCCACTTCCTCACGGGAATTGGGTGCGTAGTAACCTCGAATTCTTTTATCAGAGTCGATCAGCACAGCAGACCAGGGTCTCTTCAGAAAGAAGAAACACGAATACCAATGATCCCAGGAAGCAAGTTCCCCAGTCGGATAAACAAGTTGAAAATCGGTTGATTCAAACTCTTCCCACAAACGTTTCAAGCCAATATCCACTACCGTGGATGTATCAGCGACCAGTAAAACGACCGATTTATCTGCTGCCCACCCTATACGGTGCATAATCGAATCAGGTATTGAATAGGGAACCGGATAGGTGTAGCCACATGAAGGCTGCATGTCTGTTACCCCCTGCTCATAATATACGGGAATGGTAAACTCGTTCTTCCCAAACATCCGTAAAAAAACAAAAACACCAATCGGAAGTATTAGCGCTAAAAGGAGATAAATAGGCTTCTTAGACATTACATTATTTGAACATAAAAAGAAGGCTAAAGTTCTTCACTTTAGCCTTCCTTAAAAATTAATTTATTGAACTGGTTTTAGTGAAAAACCGGCATCTTCATTCCCTCATATACAAACGCAACGAGCATCCAGATGATAAATAGGGTTGGTATTAAGATGGACCAAAACAGAACCTTTACCTCGTACTTAAGGTGCATAAACTCGCCCACAATATATCCAGCTTTTACAATAGTAAGCAATACGAATATTGCAGTTTTAGCAGGGCCATGAGACATGGTGAAAGCAATGATAAACTCAAAAGCTGTAATTGCCCCTAAATAAGCGGCTACAGTCCAGAGCTTCTTTATTTTCTCTTTGTTAGGAGGAAGTACGGTTATCTGAGGTTCGTGTGAATGATGTGCCATGTGCAGAAAGTTTATTAAACCAGATAAAAGAACGTGAATACAAATACCCAAACCAAATCGACAAAGTGCCAATACAAACCTACCTTCTCAACCATCTCATAATGACCTCTGCGATCATACACACCGGTTACAGTATTATAATAAATCAGGAAGTTCAGCATCACACCACTGAATACGTGGAATCCGTGAAAGCCTGTTATAAAGAAGAAAAAGTCAGCAAACGGCTGTGGGCCGTATTGATTAATCTTAAGAGAAGCGCCTGTAACTTCTTTGGTTATCCATTGCCCATTGACAAACTCTTTAACCAAGGTAGGAGCATCTGTACCCACAATGAAGTGAGTCCACTCCCAAGCCTGGCAGCCCAAAAACGTTAAGCCCCCAATTATCGTCCAAAGCATCCACTTCTCAACTGCCTTTCTATCCATGCGATGGCCAGCCTCAACAGCCAACACCATGGTAACGCTACTCATAATGAGAATAAAGGTCATGATACCCACAAACACCAAAGGCAAAGAAAAGCCATGCAAAAAAGGTACTGCTTCAAAAACCTTTTCAGGTACAGGCCAATATTCTGCCGAGAAAGTAAATGCCTCAGGGGCACCTTCAAAAGCCGGATGCGAAGAGCGGACCAACCCATAAGTGATTAGCAGTCCGGAAAAAGTAAATGCATCCGAAAGGAGGAAGAACCACATCATGAGCTTGCCGTAGCTTACACCCATCGGTGAAACTCCGCCATCCCAAACGCTTTTTCCATGTTCTTCTACAGTGGCTGTACTATGTGCCATAATCAGGTATTAGATATTTATCGGTACAATAATAGAAATACAAACAAATATAGCCAAAGTCCGCCCAAAAAATGCCAGTAAGTTGTGCACATTTCTATCTGGGTAAGGTTTTTGGAATGAACCCGGTACCGGTATGTGGACACCAGGACAATCAGTAAAAAAACAATGGCACTGATAAGGTGCAGGCCATGCAAACCGGTAATTATATACAAGAATGAGCCTGAAGGATTTCCCACCAGGTAGACTTGATTATCAACCAGGGCTTTCCAGCCTTCAAATTGGAGTACGAGAAAAGCAAGGCCTAAAACGCTGGTAACCGTAACAAGTATTTTTACCATTTCCACTTTGTCCTTTTTGGCAGACCAAAAAGCCCATTGCATGGTAATACTACTGAGCAAGATCACTACGGTTGACACAGTAAGTATGGACGGGAGTTCAAAATATAACCAGTTGCCTTCTGCCTGGCGCACAATGTAGGCCGAAGTAAGAGAGGCAAACAACATAACCACACTGCCTATAAACAGCCACATCGCAAATTTCTTTGGATTCATGGCCAATGTTTTCTTTGGCTCTTCTACAATTTTAAACTCTGCTGCCATCGACTTCTCCATTTCTCTTTCACGTTAAATTTTATCCAATAAATAAGCAATCTGCACAATTGGCAAATACAAAAACGAGCCGAACATTATGCGCAGGGCTGATTGACGGCTTCCTGTTTTCATCAATGAAAACGTCTGTGCAAAAAATGCCACGCCACATACAGTTGCTACAACAGCCGAGTCAAGTCCTGTAATCCCAAATTTGGCAGGTAATAAACCAAGTGGAATCAGGAACAAAGTATAAATCATTATCTGAATAGCTGTGTTGTGATCTTTTCCTCCACCGGATGGGAGAAGTTTAAATCCTGCTTTTTTATAATCATCATCTGCAACCCAGGCAATTGCCCAGAAGTGGGGAAACTGCCAGATAAACTGAATACCAAATATGATCAATGCTTCGTGGGTGATAGAACCTGCAGCTGCAATCCAACCTAACAGTGGAGGCAAAGCTCCTGGAATAGCACCAACAAATACCGCAATAGGTCCAACTCTTTTTAATGGTGTATAAACAAAACTATAAAGCAGCATCGATATGAATGAGAGTGCCACAGTAAGCGGATTCGTATAGACCCACAACAAAACCAGACTCATTAGGAGACAAACAACAGCAAAAAAAGTTGCCTCATTAACCGATACTCTTCCCGTTGGGATGGGACGATTCAGCGTTCGGGACATCAGTTTATCAAGGTCCTTTTCAATAATCTGATTAATCGTTACAGAAGCTCCTGAAAGAAAGAAGCCTGAGAATGTTAATATTGAAAGTGTTATCCAATCAACATTACCACGGGTAGCTAATCCATAACCAAATGCGCAAGAGAAAGCCACAAGCATTGACAGGCGTGGCTTCAATAATTCGACAAATGCTTTTACTTTAAAACCAGTAAAAGCAAGAACTGACGCATGTTGAGCATTCGAAATCATATCAATTCACTAACACGTTTACCTGACTTGTGTTAAGCCTCAAAAACAAAAGAAATTGAATCCCAAATGTGACGGTGGCTACCAGCAAATGAATCGGTTGCAAAAAGGCTGGCATCGCAAAGTAAGCCATTCCCGCACCTGTCAATAAAGTGAGCAAAATTAACAGGATCAATCCAAGAGTTAAAGGATTCCGGCCTGTAGTTTTTATCAACCGGGCGGCAAAAATGCCATGAAAAAGGACTACAACCCAGGAAAATGACCTGTGAACAACAAATTCAGACCATACCTCAGAAATCCAGATTTCCCGAGGCATTAAAAGAGATGCAACCCGATCAATGGCAGCCCTCACTTCTGTACCGAGTAGTACCTGTGCAACCAGCATAACCATGCACGAAGCCAATAAGACTTTAATTCCGATCGAAGCGTGAATTACCCTGGGCTCTCCACTTTTAACATACAACAGAACCAGCAGAGCAACCAATACAAAAGCCAGAAGCATATGAATGGTAATCGTCCAGGAAGTCAGGTTGGTGGATACAACAATGGAACCGAACCAGCCCTGAATGATCACAGTTAATAACGTGGCCAGGGAGAGCCAGAGAAATGAGGAACTTTGACCTCTTAATTGAATTGACTTCACAAAAAGTGCGACAATTAATAATCCAATAGCTACTCCCACCAACCGGTTCAGATATTCAATCCATGTTTTAGTTGGGTTAAAGTCGGCCTCTTCTAAAATTGATTTGTCATTCAATATGGCGGTGGCTGTTTCTTCAAAGCCGACAGCCGACAGATAGCGCGCAAATTTTTGATTTTTCTTATCGCGAAGGGCAGAAAATGTCTCCTTGTAATCTACTGGTAAGTGATCTACTGAAGTAGGCGGTACCCAATAACCAAAACACTTTGGCCAATCAGGGCATCCCATACCTGAACCTGTGGTTCTGACGACTCCGCCCACCAGAATTAAAAAGTAAACAGCGACCAGAGTTGATAAGCAGAGCTTATGAAATCCTCGGGTCGCTGTTAGATTCAATGCTATTCTGAGATCAGTGCTTCTGAGCTTCAACTACAATAGCACCATCGTTCATCTCCAGTTTCACCAGTTCATTTTCATGAGGTAAATTGGACTCCGGAGTTTCTGAATATGGGATATGCTGAGGAATAAAATCATCCTTCGCGCCAGGCTTGCTATAGTCGTATGGCCAGCGATAAACCGTTGGAATTTCTCCTGGCCAGTTACCGTGTCCGGGACTTCTTGGTGTTGTCCACTCTAAGGTATTTGAACTCCATGGATTTGCTGAAGCAACCTTCCCACGGAAAATACTGTAGATGAAATTGAACAAGAATATGAACTGAGCACTTAACGTCATGATCGCAGCCGCACTCACCAACATATTCAAATCAGCAAAGCCGCTGAATGTTTCAAAGTTTGTCCAGCTGTAATAACGCCTTGGGAAACCGGCAATACCAATGTAATGCATTGGGAAGAACACCAGGTAAACACCCACAAAGGTTAACCAGAAATGGATGTAGCCCAGTTTCTCATTCATCATGCGGCCAAACATTTTCGGGAACCAATGGTACACACCAGCCACCATGCCAAAGAAGGAAGCACTACCCATTACAAGGTGAAAGTGAGCCACAACAAAATACGTATCATGTAATTGAATATCGATCGCGGAGTTTCCAAGGAAAATACCAGTGATACCTCCTGTTAAAAAGAAAGAAACCAGGCCTATCGAAAACAACATCGCTGCAGTAAACCGGATATTACCTTTCCAAAGCGTAGTAACATAGTTAAAAATCTTCACCGCTGAAGGCACTGCAATAATCAAAGTTAACAAGGTAAAGATTGAACCCAGGAATGGATTCATACCGGTTACAAACATATGATGCGCCCATACAACGAATGACAGGATAGCAATGAATAACATCGAGCCCACCATGGCCTTGTATCCGAAAATCGGCTTGCGAGAATTAGTAGCGATAATTTCAGAGGTTATACCTAATGCTGGTAACAATACGATATACACTTCCGGGTGACCCAGGAACCAGAATAAGTGTTGGAACAGGATTGGGCTTCCACCCTGATTAGGAAGAGCCTCACCACCAATATAAATGTCGGAGAGGTAGAAGCTGGTTCCGAAGCTACGGTCGAAAATCAATAACAAAGCCGCTGCAAATAGCACCGGGAAAGAAAGCACACCGATAATGGCGGTAAAGAAAAACGCCCAAATGGTTAGCGGGAGTTTTGTGAAAGACATTCCTTTAGTGCGAAGGTTAATTACCGTAGTGATATAGTTAATACCCCCCAATAATGAACTTACAATAAATAAAGCCATTGCCACCAACCACAACGTCATACCCAAGCCAGATCCCTGCATCGCCTGGGGCAATGCACTCAGTGGTGGATAGATTACCCAACCTCCTGACGCAGGACCTGTTGAAATGAATAGAGAGGTAAACATGATTGTACTTGACAGAAAGAAAAACCAATACGAAAGCATGTTCATAAATCCACTAGCCATATCACGGGCACCAATCTGAAGCGGAATAAGGAAGTTACTAAACGTACCGCTCAAGCCCGCGGTAAGCACAAAGAACACCATGATCGTTCCGTGCATTGTAACAAGAGCTAGATAAAACTCAGGATCGATTTTTCCCTCAGGCGTTAACCAGCCACCAAGAATCGGCTTTAACCATGATAAATCTGCATCCGGAAAGCCCAATTGCAAGCGAAAAAGTACTGAAAGAGTTCCTCCAATAAGAGCCCATGCCATACCCGTGATCAGGAATTGCTTGGCAATTACTTTGTGATCCTCAGAGAAAACATAATTAGTCCAGAAATTGCCATGATGCTCATGCTCGTGGCTATGATCATCGTGGTGCTCTGTAGCTGTGTGTGGATGTATATCTATTGTTGCCATGCTTGGAAATGTCTTAGTTTAAAATTTAGCAGTAACCGTAACGGGTGAAGCAAGAATAGCTTCTTTACTATCCATTGGAATTCCTGCCTTGATCATTGCTGCCTCCCTTAACTCCACAGGTACGCGTTGGAGGCTGTCTC
>JBEBJH010000244.1:0-6907 GCA_040079965.1 Cyclobacteriaceae bacterium | reverse complement strand
GCATTTTCAGCAGTCTGGTAATCCACATAGTTTACCGCCCCGTTATCAAAGCGTTGCTTCGACATGCGAAAGGCTTCGTCACGTGCATTTACCTGCTTTACGGCCGATTGATAGGTTTTAGCTGAAGCAAGCGCATCGTTGTAAGCTGTTTCTACTGACTGGCGCAATTGATTTTCAATGTCCTTCAGGTTGATCGTTGCCTGCTGATTGGTAATCATGCTACGTTGTACACCTGCTCGCGATTGATATCCATTGAAGATTGGAATCTGAAGACTTAATGAAACTGCGCGCGAAATGTTATCCCCCATCTGATCCGAGATATTATAAGAATCAACATACCTTCCTGAGGGTAGTGTAGCATCGTTCAACACTGGTGTATTTGAACCCTGAACGTAGCCTACCTGTACGGTTGTCGGTATAGGAGTTCCTCCATCCCCAATAAATCGGGCACGGTCCGCTGCGCTTGAGTAGTTACTGAACACATTACCATTCAAGGTTAAACGGGGATAGAGTGAACCACGGGATGCTTTCACAGCCAGCAACGAACTCTGAAGTTTTAACTGCGAGCTTTTTACTTGTGGCAAAGCATCATGAGCTGCCTGATAGATCTGCTCAGCGGTTTCACTCATTAATAGTTCGGCACCAATATCCACTTGTGGAATCTCAATATCCATTTCGGTTGCCGCGGGTAACTGCAAGGCCTGCTTTAACTGGAGGATGGAAAGGTTGAGGGTATTTTCCCGGGTAATCAGGTTCAATTCATTGGTTGCCTGCTGGGCTTCCAGATCAAGAACATTACCGCGAGGTACAGAACCAGCTTCGGCTAATTTTCTTGTACGCTCCAACTGCTGGGTAGTAGTGGCCAACTGCGATTCTGCATTGAGAAACAATTCCTTATTGAAGATCACACTCGTATAAAGAGTAATTACCTGAAGGATTACATCATTTTTTGCTTTGTCGAAATCCTGGGTAGCCGCTTCATTGTCAAGATTATTTTGCCGGTACGTATTAAACAATCGGAACCCATTGAACAGAAGCAATGAAGAACTGGCATTAAGGTTAAATGAATTCACCCGTTGCGTAGTAAACAAGTTGGTAGTAGGGTCAATCGATCTACCCCAGTTATAACCAAACTGCCCGCTCCCATTCAGGGTAGGTAACATCTGTAACTTAGCCTGATTCAAATTTACCTCGCTGGTTTCAACCGTTAGCAAGCTCCGCTTAACATTAAGGTTCTTTTGCAAAGCTTCATCTATACAATCTTTCAGCGTCCAGACTTTCTTTTCCTGCGCGTGGCCAACTGCGGCCGCCAGCAGAAATGCACTTAGTAGTATTACTCTTTTCATCATAGGTTATAAAACAATATCCGGTATATAGATCACTTCCTTTACCCAGCTTAGACTCCGTAGATAATCAAATGTTACAGGTTTAATCCCTGAATCCATCTCAATCACCTGGCAAGCAAGGTCATTTTTTCCTTTACGCGATACAGACATGGTAGCAATGTTGCAATCATCATGGGCCAACACACTCGCTATAAACGCGATACTTCCCTTTTTATCCTCAGCAAAAATAATCAGCGTATGCAGGCTGGCCGAAAAATCGGCCTTGAAACCATTTACTTCTGCAATGTTAATAACGCCACCGCCTTTGCTTTCCCCCAAGATCTCTACGGTACGGTTACCTTTTGTTAGACGTAACCTAATTGAATTAGGATGCAACGCGGAAGCATTACCCACTGATTTAAATTGATACTTAATTCCCTTTTCTGCAGCAATTTCCAGCGACTCGCGAATCCGCTTATCATCGGTTTTGAAATCCATTAAGCCGGCAATAATGGCACGGTCACTACCATGGCCTTCATAGGTACGGGCAAACGAGTTGTAAAAGGTGATTTCCGCCAGATCGGGTACATCGCCAAGTATCTTGATGGCCGCGCGGGCAATGCGCACCACCCCTGCTGTATGAGAGCTGGAAGGACCGATCATTACAGGACCGATCATATCAAAAACGCTACTCTTTTCAGGCATACGCGGTAACTAACGGAATAGTCGATAAAAGGATTGCCTTTAGGGGTATTTTGTCGACCTATTCCGGGTATTTTTTAATAAGCGGCAAAATTAGCTGATTTATGAGAGAGTAAGGCCAAAAATCGAGTATTTATCCCTGATAGTGCAATCACCTAAGCATTAAACCAATACGTAAGCTTTATTACGAATGCCCTATTCTTGGGGGCAAAATTCGTATAGGTGCTGGTGTTTTCAAAAGCATAGAAATAGTTGTCCGTATAAACTATGAACAGGTCCGATACGGGCTTAAACCGCCATTGAAACCTGGAGTTAATGTTCACATTCTTGTACTGACTATTGTATTGAAAATAGGTAGTAAAGAATACCGATCGGGTAAGTGTGAGATCAAAGCGTGGCCCTACCAGATAAATGTTGGCACTTGTATAGGGTTCCGGTAACCTGATGCGGTTATAGCTCAAGTCCAGGGAGAATAATCCGTAGGGTTGAAACCGATAATTGAAAACCCCGGTAATCGCCTGACGTTGACCATTAAAATACTGACCAGCCAGGGCTATGAATTGATAGGTGACTCTTTTTCTGGGATCTGAAATGTAATTGACCAAGACATTGCCATAGGTATAATCGGTTCCCATTGGAAGTTTTACCGCATTGTCTTCCTTGGGCGAGTTGGTGGGATCAAAATCATTGAATAAAAAGGTGTAAACATTTTTGTAATTCAATTGAAAGGTTGCCTGGCTCTGAAAGGTGATGGCATACCCATACATAAAATCATGATCGGTGTATCCATACACATCATCCCAGATAATGGCCATATCAAAGGTGGGCCCGTGTGAATTGATAATTTGGGATTTGGGATAAATGAAATACATTCCCGATGGAGAGATACGCTTATACCCATTACGCGGCACATACCCAATGGCTGGATTATATCCTTTACCAATTACCTGCTGATACCAGTTGAAGTTGAGTTTCCGGGTACTATAAATCATACTGTATCCATAGGCATATTCATTTTTGGGTTTCTCCTCGGTAAACTGTTTATGAAAAAAGACATTCCCCGTCCAACGGTTGTTCAGGAAATTGTAGTTGTAGTCAATACCTGCTACCCGATTGTAATTGTAGCCACCCAACTTAAAATCTGTTGAATCAGTTTTAAACTGCTGTTGATTTACAAAAATCGCGCGCACATTCGAGTTGGTACCAATCCTGCGCTGCAGCGTTGCCACCGTATTGTTGAATGAAGGAATATCCGATTCTTCGATGGCGGCAGTCTGCATGTTCAAAAAACCAACCCGCCAGTATTTATTCAGGTTGCCACTAAGACGTGCACCCGCATAAATTTTATTCTGAACGTTAAGGCCAGTATTCGGATCGCGCGAAACGCCAAGCCTTCGGGAAAAGAAAGGTCGGGCATAGATATGGCCGAAGGATGAAAACAAGTCGGCATTCTCAAGAAAGAATTGCCTGCGCTCTGGAAAGAAAAGTTCAAAGCGATCGAGGTTGGTAACCTGCCGGTCTACTTCTACTTGCGAGAAGTCAGGGTTAACGGTTAGGTCCAGATTCAACGATGGTGTAATGGCAATCTTTGCATCACCTCCAAACTCTACACTTCCATCGCGGGGCTGGTCATTTTGAAAATCCTCACTCACCCGGCCTGCGGCATACGGGATAATGGAAATATTAGGACCGGGTTTAGTCAGTGTTTCATCCCAGATCATTTCCCCGGTATAGTTCAGATTGCCCGGTTCGAAGAAGCGCGGTGTGAATGGCCAAATGGCACGTTCGTTTTCTTTGCTGTCTTGCCGGTACAGTTTAACATTCCACCGATTGCCGCCCGCTTTGAAACGCAACGTCTTGAAAGGAATGGCAAACTCGGCTGTCCAATAGCCATCGTGAATTTTTGTTTCTGAATACCATTTATTGTCCCACGACAAATCAAGATCATCTGACCTGAGATACCCATTAGCTATTAATCCTTCGCGCTGCACGCCTGCCGGGCTCAGCCCAAAGAAAAACCCATTAGTTACATCCTGAAATGGATCCAGAATAACGGACACGCCATCCAGGCCTGGTCCCCGAAAATCCCTGCGCAGGGACGAGATCACATGACCCCCTTTTACATTATCATACGCCATGGCGCTGAAGTAAACAAAATGGTCGTCATACGTTGCACGAAATTCTGTACGCACTTTTGATCGGGAGGTATCGTTTGGAAACTGCTGGATCAGGTCGCTGACGATTTCTGCCTCTGACCATGACGCTTCATCGGGCACACCATCAATGACTAGTGGGCTCGTTGCGCGCTTGATGTGAAAGGATGGCCGTGACTGACTAAAAGCACCCGTGGCTGTTAGTAAAACAATCAAGACTGCAGCATGGAATTTCATCGGCCGCTAAATACAACAATTACCGGAAGTTGAAAATGGTAATCTTATGGATGGCAAGAAACTTTATACGGCAATGGGCGCCTTAATGGATGGGTGACTCTGGTAGTTTACGATTTCAAAATCTTCAAACTCATATTCGAACAGGCTGGCAGGCTTACGTTTGATAACCAACTGGGGCAATGGAAATGGTTGGCGTTTTAACTGAAGTTTAGCTTGCTCGAGGTGATTGGTATATAAATGCACATCACCACCGGTCCAGACAAACTCACCGGGTTTCAGATCGCATTGGTGAGCCACCATTTCGGTAAGCAAAGCATAACTGGCGATATTGAATGGTACACCGAGGAAGTAATCGGCACTGCGCTGGTATAACTGACAGGAAAGTTTTCCATCGGCTACATAGAATTGAAACAAGGCGTGGCATGGCGGCAAAGCCATCTTATCCACTTCAGCAGGGTTCCAGGCGCTTACAATATGCCTGCGGGAATCGGGTTTATTTTTTATCTGATTGAGAACTTGTGTGATCTGATCTATTCTGCGGCCGTCAGGTGCTGGCCAACTTCGCCACTGACTTCCATACACGGGGCCGAGGTCGCCATTTTCATCGGCCCACTCGTCCCAGATGGACACCCCATGGTCTTTCAGGTACTTGATATTTGTATCGCCTTTCAAAAACCAAAGCAACTCATATATAATAGAGCGAAGGTGAAGTTTTTTAGTGGTTACGAGTGGAAACCCTTCGGCCAGATCGAACCGGAGCTGCCGGCCAAATACAGAAAGGGTACCGGTGCCCGTGCGGTCGGTTTTGCTGGTTCCCTGCTCAAGAATATTGCTTAGAAGATCGAGGTATTGACGCATAGAATATTTTGATGCAATTACGGGGTTCGGGAAATGAAAAAAAAGTGGGGAGTTGCTCCTGGCAAAGTTGATCTGCCATGAAAGAGATACCGGGTCTCGTAATAATATAATGCAATGTTAAGTTTCCTACACTCGCCCGGTATGACACCGCAAATTAAGCTGTGGTTCCATCGTTGCAGCACCTTCATTCATGAAATGTCATCACGGGCCTGCCTATGCCGAAGCGGCTACGCGCAGGCAGGCTTTGACCACTGATCCCCAATGAAGCAAAGTGCAGTAGCTTCTATGAAATGCTTCTAATAAAGTTCATCCGCATTGAACGAGATATCGGGTCTCGTCTAAAAGTAATTCAACGTTATAGTTTTCGGTACTCGCCCGGTATACACACCTCTCTAAATAAAAAAACCTCCGCAGTCTGACCACGGAGGTTTTAATTAGCGGTGTATCGCATCACAACTGGGGTTTAGTGAAACGTAACTTTTGCATAAGCTGGTGCTGTTGGCTTTGGTAGCCAAATACACTGCGCACGTAGGTCTTCACCGCGTTGGCCGTGCTTACCAGATTTTCCGGAGCGATGTAATAAACAGTGTTGCGTTTAATACGCGCTTCGGCAAGCCGGGTCTCAGCTTCCATCACCGCCTTGTTGAGGTTAAACAACCCCGCCAGGGTTTCCTCTAAACTTGCCAGCGAAAGATGTGGCTCGTTCGGAGTGTACCGACTCTCGGAAGCGACTGTTTTTACCAGCCGGTCAAAGTACTCGGCACTTACCAGATACGCCTGGCCATACGAAGGTCGTGCGTCTTGCTTTTCAGCCTCGGTAGTTTCGGTTGCTACGGCCGGAGGTTTTGAAATGCGTGCGCCCCAGATTCTGCGCTTGCAGTTCAACGCATCTTTGAGCAGTAGCGGATTGTCACTACATGTCTTGAGCATGTTGTACACGTTGCTGCTGAGGGTACGGATTTGTCGGAAGCCAAGTTCGCGGGCATTGGTAGCGTTGTCATACGCCTTCTGTGCTTCTTTCACTTCTTCCCAGATTTGTTGGGCGATGTTCAACTGGGTGGACATCGCATACACCTGAAGGTTTTGTTGTCCGGGGTTATAGATTCCTCCTAACCCGGTGCAGATCCGAATGACCTTGTCAAAGGACTGCAGGTTTTGTACGTGGCTCATAACTGTTTTTTTAAGTTATGGGTATTGTACGCAGCATACCGTGGGCATTGTTGTTGTTTTTAAATTTATTTTATAAACTATATAGTTGTGTTTATCTGCAACCAAAAAAGCATTGGCACGTTTGTTGGCTTTTTTTTCTGTACAACTTGTGCAGGTACTGAAAATTTAATTTCTCTCTAATGAGTTACACATATACGCGATGTGCTTACGCGCACCCTGCTTTGTGATCGGAGATTAATTTTGACCTCACCCCTAACCCCTCTCCAGAGGAGAGGGGAATAGTTGCAACGCTGGACTTCGCGATTGGTATGGTGCATTTAGTTGCTGACCGATGCACTCCTGCGATTGGGATGGTGCATTTTGTTCCCTGCCGATGCGCTCCTGCGATTGGAATGGTGCACTTTGCGATTGGTACGGTGCATTTTGCGATTGGTACGGTGCATTTAGTTGCCGGCCGATGCA
>JBEBJH010000018.1:0-33471 GCA_040079965.1 Cyclobacteriaceae bacterium | reverse complement strand
ACGCCCATGGCGCAGAACTTATCCATGCGCTGATTTATTCTCTCTTGTGAGGAAAGCTTATTCAACTCCTGAAAGTTCTGGAGGATTACTTTTTTTACTTCTGCAGCCATTGCTTTTACATCGGTATGAGCACCGCCTAAAGGTTCATTAATAACACCATCAATCAACTTAAGCGCATACATATCTTTAGAAGAAAGTTTGAGCAACTCAGCCGCCTGCTCTTTAAAGTCCCAGCTACGCCATAAAATGGCCGAACAGTTTTCGGGAGAGATTACGGAGTACCAGGAATTTTCAAGCATTAATACCCGATCGCCAATAGCAATTCCTAAAGCCCCGCCCGATGCACCTTCGCCCACTACAATACAAATAACAGGCACTTTGAGCATGAACATTTCCTTTAGGTTACGGGCAATAGCCTCACCTTGTCCGCGCTCTTCAGCTTCTAACCCAGGGAAAGCTCCGGGAGTATCGATGAATGTAATAATTGGTTTGTTGAACTTCTCTGCAATCTTCATCAGACGAAGCGCTTTGCGATAGCCCTCCGGGTTAGCCATTCCAAAATTGCGCAACTGGCGTTGCTTGGTATTGCGGCCCTTCTGCTGACCGATCAACATAAAGGTTTGACCTTCAATTGTTCCAAGTCCACCAATCATTGCTTTATCATCACCTACCGTACGGTCGCCATGAAGTTCAATGAAGTCGCTTGTGATTTCGTAGATATAATCTAAGGTATAAGGCCGGTCGGGATGACGAGAGAGCTGAACACGTTGCCAGCCGGTTAGATTTTCGAAAGTCTCTTTCTTAAGGTCGGTGATTTTATTCTCCAACGCCTGGATCGCTTTTTTTACCGATTCATCACTGTCGTTAGCGAGGTGTTTCATATCGGCCAGCTTTCCTTCCAGTTCAGCGATGGGCTTTTCAAAATCCAATAGATTCATTTTGCCCTGATTAATTAATAAGGGTACAAAATTAAGAGAATTTTGAAATTGGAGGTTTGGGTGTAAGAAAGGGCCAAAAAGAGAATAAATAATGGGTGTTTGACTTCGCTTAAAAGTAAAAAATCCCTGGAGCTCTTGGCCCAAGGGATTATGACTGTTAATGAGTTGGCTCTTGTTACTTAAAGTATCAGAAGCACCAACAAGATCGATTCAATCAACAAGGCGTTAATCAGTCCCTTCAAGAAAAGTGGTCTTTTGTCCATGTGCTTTGAAATTTAATTGGTTAATAGACACTGTCAATGATGGATGCAAGGTATAGTCAATGATTTACATCACGAACCCGATCCCGGTAAACGGACAAAAATGGCGGTGTACCCACAAATTAGCCCATAGAAAGCAATCGATTCCGAAGAAAAAACAACAAAAAAGCCCTAGACTTTTCATCTAAGGCTTTTTGCGGTCCGGACGGGACTCGAACCCGCGACCTTCCGCGTGACAGGCGGACATTCTAACCAGCTGAACTACCAGACCTAATATTCTAATTTTAGAGTTTCGGCAATCTGCCTCCCGATTACAGTAGGGAGAACTACCAGACCTTTAAAAACAGGGTGCAAATATAGCGTTAAGGGTATTTAATGCAAAAAACCTGCAAATTATTTATCAGATCCACTTCTTAGACCACAGCCTTCAATCTCTGATCTAAACTCAATACTTCCATACCTTCATTTGCAGGAATCTGATCCATTGCATATTCGCTCAGCGTAGTGATTGTAAGCGAAGGATTTACACCCAGATTGCATGGCATGATGCTGCCATCCAGAATATAGAAATTGGAATAGCCGTGTACTTTAAAGTTCTCATCTACTACGCCTTCCGCTTTTGTTTTACCCATGGGACAACCACCGAGGATGTGCGCAGTAGAAGCAAGTCCAAACATAATTTCAGTAACTGCATTGTGTGGAACTCCTTTTACTTTTTCTGCATAGCGATAAAGTGCTTCCTGACCGATGGGAATAAAGCTGGGTACCTTTTGTCCCGAATCATTTTTCATGATCAGCCGTGGACCAAAGATTCCGCTTCGCAATTTCATTTGCATGGCATTAGGTAAGGATTGCATAATCAAAAAGATGATACTTGTTTCGGCCAATTTAAAATTGAATAAGGAGCGAAGAAAATTCCAGGGCTGGGTGATCATGTTGCCAATCATCTTCAAGGTCCTAACGATTGGAGTGCCATTGCCTGCTGCCATGGCGGCAAGTCGTACCATGGCCCCCGAGCCATCAGGGAATTTACACAACTCAATGTGTGTGTGTTCATCCGGATCAAAAATGGTGCTGATAGCAACGCCATGATTCAACTTGCGGTCGGCTGCTACAACTCCCGAAAGCATTTCGGAATTGGTTAAGATGTTATCGCCAAGTTGATCCGAAAGATCAGGCAATGTTTTATACACATACTTCTGTCGCAACAACAAATTCATTGTACCCAATACTCCCCCACTTACAATTAATCCACGTGAGATAAATGTCCGCTTTTTCTTTCCAAACCAGGAAGTACTTTGCTCCGTATGTATGTGATACTCATTAATAAGGTGTTCAATTTTAGTCACCATGGTTTCGGGCAGTACCTGGGCCCCAAACATATTCTCGGCAAACCAGAGATAATTCTTATCCAAAGTATTCTTTGCATTGTACCGGCAACCCACCATGCAACCCGCGCATTCCGTGCAGCCTTTACGCAACGGACCTAAACCTTTGAAGTAAGGGTCCTTCTCTTTTTTTGAATCTCCCTGATAAACTCCAACATAATCCACGCGACCACAGGAAGCTCCCCGGCCCATATCCTCAGCTACTGATTTCAGAATGCGATCTTCTTCATATTCTTTCGAATACTTTTCGCTGCCCAGCATAAACTTCGCCTTCTCGTAGTAGGGAGCTAAAACCGTTTTCCAATCTTTGATGTGCGACCAGATGGGGTTTGAGTAAAAACTTTCTTTGGGCATCATGTGGGTATTGGCATACACCAGCGAGCCGCCACCCACTCCTACACCAGAAAGAATAAAGACTTCTTTAAAAAAAGTAAGCTTCTGAAATCCGAAACATTTCAATAAGGGAAGCCACAGATATTTACGAATGTTCCAATTGCTCGTTGGAAAATCTTTCGCTTGCCAGCGTTTTCCTTTTTCAATTACCAATACAGAATATCCTTTCTCGGCCAGACGCATGGCAGAAACCGATCCGCCAAAACCGGACCCGATAACGATGTAATCAAATTTCTGACTCATGGAGCGCTCCGCTCACCTACACCTTCGGCATCTTATAGCCATTGTTATACTTGGCAGCCAGCAATGCATTCGCTTTCTCTTCATTGAATTTTCCCTTCGATACATCCCAACTCACTTTGCTTCCGGTTTTATAGGAGATGTTACCCATCTGGCAGACGGTTGCTACGTGAGCACCTGCCTGTATCGGGCAGGTTAGATTATTAAAGCTGCGACTCTTGACGGACTGAATAAAGTTTACCGTATGCAAATCCAATCCCGAGCCTTTATTCGGTTGAACAGGAATTGCCTCCATTCGTTTTTCGTCTGGGATTACTTCCCAACCCCCGCGCCACAGCACGAGTGTGCCGTTGTTACCGATGTATGAGATGCCATGATCCTTCCCATAGTTTCCGTTACTGATACTCTGGGCTTGTTCCCAAATCATATTATAGCCATCAAACTCATATACAGTTGCCAATGTATCAGGTGTTTCATGGGCTCCATCCGGGTACGCGTACTTGCCACCAAGGGCCACCGCTGATTTCGGGAATGCTGCATCCATACCCAGCAAGGCATAATCAATTAAATGCACGCCCCAGTCTGTCATCAACCCACCGGCATAATCCCAATACCAACGGAAGTTAAAGTGAAAACGATTAGGATTGAATGGTCTTTTGGTAGCAGGGCCAAGCCACATTTCATAGTTCACTCCGGCAGGCGCTGGTCCATCGGGTTTCACTTCGATGTTGCGCATCCACCCTTGGTAAGCCCACGCTTTAACGGTGCGAATTTTTCCCAGCTTACCTGACTTTATAAAGTTCAGGGCATCGACAAAGTGCGGCATGCTGCGCTGCCACTGCCCTGCCTGTACTGCTTTATTATATTTCTTTTGCGCAGCGACCATCACATTACACTCATCAATAGAATTGCCCACCGGCTTTTCAACATATACATCTTTGCCGGCTTCGCAGGCTTCTACCATTTGCAGGCAATGCCAGTGGTCGGGTGTTCCGATAATGATCACATCGAGATCCTTGTTCTCCAGCATCTTGCGATAATCACCATAGGTTTTAGTCTGAATGCCATTTTTGGCAAGTTCATATTTGCGGTAGTTAAGTACGTTATCATCAACATCGCACAAAGCAGCCACATTTACTTCCGGGATCTTCATGAAAGAGGTCAAATCGGACCAACCCATGCCGTTAACTCCTATTACTCCGACATTAATTTTTTCATTGGCGGAAATCAGACTTTTCGCTTGTGCAAACGATTCCCACGGAAGTGTGGTGGCGATACCCAAACCAACAGCTGCTTTGGTTGATGTATTCAGAAAATTTCTGCGTGTGTGTTTCATGGAATATGTGGTTTATAGTAAAACTGAAACTTCGATAAACTTTTATGAAAGATAAATGATAATTATCAGGGTTAGCAACTATTTAAGGTCAGAAACACACCGGAATCCTACCGTAGCGTTCCGCTCAAAGCCTTGCGAAACCCGTAGCAGGAACTGACGGTAGTGCAATTCGCGCGGACCGCCCTGTACATACCACCAGCTTGATGAAGGCTTGAAATAACTTCCACCCTTTATTAGTATGTACCGATAACTTCCACTTTCGTAAATATCGTTTGTTAACTGCCAGACGCTTCCCACCAGGTCATATAGCCCGTGCGGGTTCACTCCTTTTTTATATTTACCCACCGCATATAATTCACCATCCCCCAGGTTGCAATGTTGCGAATCAATGCCTTTTAGGTTTTTTACTGTCAGGGTTTCGGTTACATAAGTTTCTTCGCGGGTTACTGGTTTTGTTTGTTTCCAGGGCCACTCATTTCCTGTGGGAGTCTGTGCAGCATATTGCCACTCCAGTTCTGTTGGTAATCTTTTGCCAGCCCAGGCAGCATAGGCTTTTGCATCTTCATACGACACAAAAGTCACCGGAAAACTCTCTTGGCCTTTCGGGATTTGTCCATTTACCCAATGCTTCAAAAAGTTCGCAGTGTCTGCAGGTTTATAATGGCTTGCATCGAGGAATCGTTTAAAAGCTGCATTGGTAACCGGATACTTGTCTACCGCTATAGCTGGCATTGAAATCGTTTCGCCTTCATGATCTTTAGGATATGGAATGAACTCATCGCCTTGGGTAAAATGAAACGTTAGTTTTCCGGCTGGAATCAGTACCATATCAGGCTGCAGTTTACCTGCAACAGGTGTCTTCTTTATTTCTGAAACAAGCCGCGAGGTGCCGGGCTTAAGAAAGAGAATCTGTTCATCCATTAATTCATCTTCTTGAAAAGCCTGAACCACCAGTTTGCCTTCGTACCTGCCCAATGTCCTTGACAGTGACAGTTCAAATTGATTGCCTGATGCCTGAACAACAATGGGATCTTTATCATAGGCCGGATTTCCTTTCCATACTTTGATTACAGAACCCGGTTTGCATTGACCGCTCAACAAATCACCAGCAAGTTTCACCTTTAATTCAGGAGTAAACCGGGCGATGCTCGAAACATTGCCTTCATTGTTGGTACCTAAATCCCTCACATCAAACCCATCAATATTCGCTATCACATATAACTTGTCACCAAGTTTCTTTGTCTGAACTTCTTCGTGTTTCCAAAGATCAATCCACCGCGATTCTGCAGCGTCCATTTCTAATAATGGTCCGTTAAATCCTTCAGGCTTAAGACTGAAAATCGTATAGATGGTTTTATCCTTGCTGCTCCAGGCATTTACCCACACGCTATCGCGGAGTGTAAGAATGAGCGGTGTATAGGCCGATGTAAATAAGGAAGTGTTTTCGCGAAGGATGCGCGTGGTTTTGCCAAGATATTTATACTGCGCTTCCTCCCACTCCGGATGACCCGGTGCAAATTGATTGATCTCGGTACCATATCCATTAAAGAAGGCAACAGCATACTCACGTTGAATCGGTTCTTTATAAACTTCGGCCACGCGGAAGATGGCAAAGTCGGGCCGGATAAATTTGTTGAGGTTGAGCATGGGTGGATAGTACAGTGCATTATGCACGCGACCGCTGATAATTCCCTGCATGTCTTTGGGTACAGCCATCCCTTCGCTATACATAATTACCCCGGGCTTCACCTGATCTGCTGACTCTTGAAGTTCACGACTTGATCCTCCCTTTGTATCGAGCACAACTCCATCAGCCGATGTTCCTTTTATCAAATCAGCCAATCCTTTCAAATGACCCTCGCTGCGGGTGCTTTCATCCCAGGGATTATAGGCAATAAAAAACTTTGAGCCATGCTTGCGCGATTCGTCCGCCAGCGAGCGAAGTCCCTGAAGTCCACCCGGCAGATCGCGATATAAATCAAATTGATTTCGTTGATCCACCCCCAACGTGGGCCACGTGGGCCAAACGCAAACTACATCATCGCCACCATAAAGTGCTTTGCCACTCTTAATGAAATCGGTGAGGTTAAATGAGCCTGCATTTCCATCGTAAAAGTCTTTGTCCCAGGCCATCATCAGGTGCATGACGTAGGCTTTTTTAATCCAGGCCAGATCGCTCCGCTTAAATAAGGAGTCATCGAAGTCTTTTGTATCATACAGATAGCGCTTCTGAAAAACTTCTCTGAGTCCTACCTGCCATTCGCCTTTATATAAATCCGCATAGAAGTTATACACAACCGATCCGCCCGGGGCCACCACCGTTTCAAAGCGCTTACGGGTAGCTTGCACCAGTGTACTTAAATCGCGTCTTACAAAACCAAACAAATTGAGTTGCTCATTTACTCTAACAGCTGTGTAACCCAATTCCCAGGCGTTGTCGGGAACAATCACGTTTACCGGTTGCATACCGGGAAGAAATAAATGCGTTCGCGAAAGCCGGTGATTACCAAGCCCGGTGATGTAAACTTCATTGCCTGCTCTTCCAAAAGGAACTACATTAGAAAGGCTGAGTGTGTCCTTCGAAGTATTCTTAAACAGAATTGTTCCGCTAATACCGCGCGCAGGCAGCAGCTCCGATTTAAATTCAATCTGAAAGGGTGAAGGCTTATCTGAGTTATATTCATTCTGATTTACCTCAAAGGAGATCAAAGGTTTGCTAACCGAATATTCCTTAGTACCATCCGACAGACTTACCAGCTTATTGTCAATTACCTTAAGTATCTGAAGTTGCTGAGCCTGTGAAACTGATACCGAAAAGCTAAGTGTAAACAGTATCCACCTGGTAACACGAGGGCCGTGTAGATAATTAGTGCGAAGTCTTTGAATCAATGGTCAGGCGTTTAATCATTTCTGGACTTAACGAGCTTGCGTAGACACCATAGGCATCCACCAGCAATCCCTTTACACCGGTAGTGGACTGAATGGCTAACAAAATAGAACTGTCGTCCGGATTATTCATCCCTTCAAACCGATGTACCTCATCGACATGAAATTCGGTAGGCCGCAACCGGAGATTAAGTGGTGGACATTCGATCCATTCGGGGTGCAGATTGAAGTCTTGCAGATAGCCACGCTGCTTCAGATCTGTAATTGCCTCCGAAAGGGTTTCAAAGATTTTCATACGCTGAGGGTTGTCAATTTACTCCGTCAAAGTTGAAATAAAAAGCTATTTTTAGAGTTCGGTATCAGAAATGAAGAGAGGTATTTTTGTATTGATCTGCTCCCTGCTCCTGCTTTGTTGTAGCTCCTCAGGCACTAAAGTAGTTAAACCGCGTACGCATAAAATCTGGGCGAAGGGCAATCGCTACGTCATCGATATTCCTATTGGCACTCGCCACATCCATATGTTTGAACGAAAACGAACGAAGATTGTCAAGATGAAATAGTATAGGCACTAGGTATTTGGTAGTAGG
Source organism: Cyclobacteriaceae bacterium (assembly GCA_040079965.1). GTDB lineage: Bacteria > Bacteroidota > Bacteroidia > Cytophagales > Cyclobacteriaceae > ELB16-189. The sequence goes on along the minus strand of JBEBJH010000018.1, from coordinate 25,443 downwards.
CATTGGCATTAATGTTTAACTCCCTAATACCTAATTCCTAATACCCAATGCCAAATTCCTAATGCCCAATTCCCAATACAACTCAATTAAGCCCCTTCAACACCATCTCCACATTTTTTCTGAAGAAGAACTTCACCGGGCTCAACTGCTGAATATGTGCTGTCACTACCGATCCATAAAAAATTGTTGTTAGCAGGTTGGTAAGATCGCGTGTTGAGGCAGACTTTGTAATCTCCTTTTTAAAGATTGCTTCAAGCGCAAATTTTTCGAACATCTGGTCTACTGATTGGATCTCCACCATGTGGATGTCTTTCACATCGGGGAATAAAAATTTCTTCTCTTCCGCTTTAAGCGGGAACGGTTTTGGGGGTCGCTTAAGGTCGGCCAGGTATGCCACCAGGCTTAAGATAATACCTGGATGTGATTCACAGTCTTCAGCCAGTTTATCAAAGAGAAAAGTAATTCCGGTAATCCCTTCTTTTGGCTTATCGCGAAGTTCTACGGCTCGCTTCAGGCACCAGGTGCGAAAATAATAGAGCAAAATATCTTCCTTTTGGGGGAAGTATTTGAACAACGTTACTTTAGAGATTTTTACTTTGGCACAAATCTCTTCAACATATAAATCGTCAAACGATTTTTTCCCTATCAGGCGGATGGTGTTATCCAATACCGCAAGTTTTAGCCGGGCAGCTTTTTCTTTTCGCAGGCTCATGGCATTCTTCGAGCGGAAGTAATACATTTAGGACCATAAAACCAACCCTCTAATCCATGAAGCGCTTCCTCGTTCTTTTGTTGGGCGTCACAATCCTTGCATGTCAAACCTCTAAAAAAGAAAAAGTCATTGGTCTGCTGGCCGACTCGGCAATGGTCGTTTCTGCCCATGGTTTAGCCTCGCAGGTTGGTGTTGACATTATGAAGAAAGGGGGCAATGCAGTGGATGCAGCAATCGCCACCCAGTTTGCGCTATCCGTAGTATTTCCTGCAGCCGGAAATATTGCTGGCGGTGGATTTATGGTAGTCCGACTCAACGATGGAACAGTTGCTACGCTTGACTTTCGCGAGAAAGCACCAGCAGGAGCAACAACAAATATGTACCTCGATAAAGACGGCAACGTAATTCCTGAACTCAGTACCCAAGGTCATTTTGCTTCCGGTGTGCCGGGATCGGTGGACGGCATGGTGGAAGCTCATAAGAAATATGGTACACTTCCGTGGAAGGATCTGGTACAACCTGCAATTGACCTGGCGCTAAATGGATTCACCATCTCTGAACGCGAGGCAACCTGGTTTAACGAAATGAAGGAAGACCTGATTAAATACAACACGGTTCAACCTGAATTTCTCCTGCGCGACAATTGGAAAACGGGTGACTCAATAAAATGGATTGAGTTGGGTCATACACTTGAGCGCATTCGCGATTTAGGCCGGGCCGGATTTTACGAAGGCAAAACTGCCGAAGACCTGGTTGCAGAAATGAATCGCGGTAAAGGATTGATTACCCTCGAAGACCTAAAGAATTATTCATCCGCGTGGCGCGAACCGATAGTTGCCAATTATAAGGAGTATAAAGTGATTTCTATGCCCCCATCCTCCAGCGGTGGGATTTGTCTTTTACAGTTGCTTAAGTCGGTGGAGCCTTATCCCATCAGGCAGTGGGGTTTTAATACACCGCAAACCATACACCTGATGACAGAAGCTGAACGTAGGGTCTATGCCGACCGCTCGATTTACCTTGGGGATCCTGACTTTTATAAAGTACCCGCCAAACAATTGCTGGACGATCAATACAACGATGAACGCATGAGTGATTTCGATCCTGCCAAAGCAACCCCGAGTGCAGAGGTGAAAGAAGGAAAGATTGCCGGCTATGAGTCGGAAGAGACTACTCACTTTTCGATTGTCGATCCGAAAGGAAATGCCGTGGCTGTAACTACCACCCTCAATGGCTGGTTTGGATCGCATGTGGTAGTGCCGGGGTCTGGGTTCTTTCTGAATAACGAGATGGATGACTTTAGCGCCAAGCCCGGGGTGCCCAACATGTTTGGCGTTCTTGGTGCCGAAGCAAACAAGATTGAACCCAACAAGCGGATGCTGAGTGCAATGACCCCGACAATAATCGAGAAAGACGGCCGACTCTTTATGGTCTTGGGTTCGCCCGGTGGCTCTACTATTATTACTTCCGTATTTCAGGTAATCCTGAATGTAGTGGAGCATGACATGCGCATGCAGGAGGCAGTGAATGCAAAACGAGTACATGCCCAATGGATGCCCGATGTTATTATTCCGGAGGCAGGCGCCTTGTTAAAGGACGATAGTCTTGCCCTCGTAACGCTCGGTCATAAAATAACCCCCCGCAGATTTATTGGCCGGGTGGATGCCATTCTGGTTTTACCGGATGGCAAACTGGAGGCCGGGGCCGATTATACCCGTGGGGATGATAAGGCGGTGGGGTATTGAATAACAAAACCCAAAGCCTAGAGGTGAGATGTCTCATACCTTTGTTATAGTTTCCCTTCTGCCTGCCCAACCTGCCTACCGGACAGGCAGGCACCTACCCGACTTGTGTTGACAGCTTCCTGCGTTTGCCTGATGCCTTCCTGCGTTGTGATCGGTGCTCTGGTGAAAAGTGTATGGTGGATTTCGAGATTCGCCAGTGAACCTTCCTAAGATTACTTGACACTTTTGAGGGTAGTTACCAAAAGTGTTTTACAGGGTTAGAGTTTAATCCTGATTCAATGTCCCTTCTTAGCGGAGCCTCCGCCTCGAGACTCCGCGTATAAAGAGAAAAAAACGACTGACCCAATCCTGATCTGCCAACTGGCGGAGAAGGATCTCCCAAAAAAATAACATGGGGATCCTTCGCTCAAAATCGGTTTGTGATGAAGTGCATATACGGTTTAATGATTTCTATTAATCAACAAATCAGTCATCTGTATCCGCTCTGGATTGGGAACTACTTTAATTTTTACGCGGAGTCCCTCCCATCGCTCAATGCAACTCTTCCTGAGACTTCGCTGGGAAAAAAGATTATGGTTTTTGTAGCGGCTGTGCTGGTTATCCTAGCCTCTATGGGATTGGGTCTTGTTTCCAACCTCACCAGACGCTTAAAGGAATTCAATGTGCGAAAAGTTTTGGAGCCAGCGTAATGGAGATCTTCAGACTCATGTCGGGCGACTCCAGCCGGTGCCTTTCGTTCTTGTTGGTCGCTGACCAACAAGCGTTCTAATCCATCCAATTTAACCTACCTCGAAAATAAACTTAACTTTTAGTTCTCTAACGTTGCGGGTCAGTCGACCCGCAACAACTAAAGGCATTACCTAGTAAGGATTTCAAGTACATCAATTAAACTTTCCCTACCAGCCTCTTCTCATGTGCAGCTATTGCTTACATCAGTTCATCTGTGGGTTCTGGCTTTTTCCCTGTCAAGCATCGTCTCCGTTTCGGGACGATGTGGTAAAGGAACGCGCTCGTCCTCTGCGAGAGACGATGCTTGCCATACCAGTGAAAACAGAATTATTAATTCACTCTACCCTGTGTGAGGGATTGCAGTGAAAAGCCTCCCGACCTACCTCGCAGCTCCACCATCAATCGTCAGACAAATTCCACTCACAAACGAGGCTTCGTCAGAGGCCAGGTAAAGATACCCGTTGGCAATATCATCGGGCACACCCCAGTGACCAATCGATATGTGGGCGAGACTATTCTGGCGCACTTCTTCCGGCATGGCGTCTGTCATAGCGGTACTAATAAAACCAGGCGCAATACAGTTAACCGTGATTCCGAACCGACCGAGTTCCAGCGCCCATACCTTGGTCATACCCACGATGGCTGATTTGGTCGCCACATAGTTGGTCTGGCCATAGTTTCCGCGGATGGCAACATTGGAAGAAGCCGAAACAATGCGACCGTAATTTTGCGCTTTCATAATCGGAGCCACGGCTTGTGTACAGTTGAACACACCCGTCAGGTTTACAGCAATCACATCGTCCCACTCCTGTTTCGACATCTTTAGCAACGTCCTGTCGCGGGTGATGCCGGCATTGTTGATCAGGATATCGATGCGGCCAAACTGTTCGTGGGCTTCCGCAACTGCCTGTTGTACGTCTGCTTCGTTGGTCACGGATACTTTTTTAAAGACGGCTGCGTGTCCTTCTTTTTTTAATCCTTCCACCACCTCATTTCCTTTGGCGGACACATCCCACAAAATAATTTTGGCGCCTTCTTTCGCGAAGCGCGTGGCAGTAGCCAGTCCGATTCCGTTTGCGCCCCCTGTGATCAGGGCAATTTTGTCTTTTAGCCGCATTGTTTGGGTTCTGAAATTCGCTCACAGGAAAGGTAATTGAAAAAATAATAATCGGCAGTGCCAACGCCCGCGTTTCGTGGAGGCTGTTGTATGAACGATGGAAGATTTTTATTGCCGTAATGCCCTACCTGACGGCAATGGAAAACAAGGGCATCGAGTAGGCTTCGATCCAGATAGGATCAAACTAAATTATTGCAATCCACAAAAATGGCAGATCAATCCTGAGCCGCCAGTTGGTGGAGAAGGATCCCCTGATTTATTGTGGGATCCTTCGCTCAGGGTGGATACTTGTTAAAGAGGAGATTCATTATTTACTTCCTCTATCGCGATTACCTGTGTGATCTTTATCCGCTCTGGATTGATTGAGAGGCAATCCTGAGCGGGTGGGTAACACAAAGTGTTGTGTGTGATGATGCTTACTTGCGCAAGGTGCATTGAATGGATGCGGGCTTTGAGCGAAGGATCCCACCATTAGTATAGGGATCCTTCGCTTAGAGTGAGTTGGGGATAAAGAGCACCCTTACTCATTCATTTTCCTTTCATGATTAATATACGGCATCTTTATCCACTCTGGATTAACTGGATTTAACCCCGGCTGGATTTTGTGCTTTGAGCTGCTTTTAGAATATGTCTTCGGCTCACCTGCCCTATCAGCATGCCATTCTCCACGATGGGAAATCGTCTAATCGGTGAATTCAAAAATTCCATGGCTGCCTCCACGATGGTGGTTTTGGGTGAAAGTGTTTGCACCTTTGGAGTCATGTAATCAGAAACTTTTCTTGTTTCAGCCGGCATATTATGATAGGCCTGGTCTACGATGATCCGCAGACAATCTTTTTCGGATATCATACCCACCAGGTGGTGTTGATCGTCTAACACGGGTGCGCCCGAGATTTTTTTTGCAATGATGGTTGCGATTACATCCTGAATGGGCTGATCTGGCTTAAAGGTTATAATATCGCTCAACGGCACCATATATTTTTCAACGGTTTCATGCTGAACTTCACTTGAATTTGTTGTTGACACTGGCTTGATATCCATGGCTAATGTTTTTTGTTTCGATGAAAGGCTATCGTTATGATAGCTCAAACACTATGTTACCAGGTGGTTGGTTTAAAATCCTGTGCAGCACGAAGGATCTCCCTTCGGCTAATCTCCCCAATTAAAGCCCCATTCTCCACCACCGCATATCTGCGGATGGGTGAATTAAGAAATTCAATGGCCGCATCCACCACATTGGTTGCAGGCGAGAACGTATGGACTTTGGTTGACATGTAATCAGAAACTTTCTTGTCCTCCACAGGCAGGTTGTGGTAAGCCTGATCAACAATAATCCGAAGGCAATCCTTTTCTGAAAGATTGCCCACCAGGTGCCGGTTCTGATCCAACACGGGGGCGCCTGAAATTCTTTTCTCCAGGATTATCGCAATAGCCTCGTGTATGTTCTGATCGGGCTTGAAGGTTACCATGCGATTCAAGGGAACCATGTACTTCACGATCAACTCATATTTCGCCTCGTGCAGGTTCTTTTTTTCGAATTCGGGTTTAAAGTTCATAGCGGTGGGGTTAATTGTTCCTTGCCGAACTTATTTCAGGCCTAAATAAAACTACTCATTTCCTGTTAGATAACCTATACTGGGTGCATTTCAAATTGTTACTCAAGCCAAATACCTAGGTGTTCAATCTTTGTGCTTCTTCGTGTCCTGGTGCCTTAGTAGCAAGAGAAAAGCTCAAATTTTGCCACGAAGACACTACGTCACCATGGGGCACAAAGTGGCACTCTGTAAGAAATTATTGAGTCAATTTGAAATGGATCACTATTATATACTATTTAATCGTTCAGTGTTTACGGATTCAATAATGACCGGATCAAGGCAATAAGCCCTTCGGGGAAAACTCCAACCCATAGCAGGGCAACCGTAAGAGCTGCCACCGAAAACCCACTGATCAGGTAAACCGATGGCTTTAATGTTGACGAGGTTTCGACTGCTTGCTTTTCGCACATGATGGCAATGATACGGATGTAGTAAAACAAACCAATTGCGCTGTTCACCACCAACATAATCACCAGAAGCCAGATGTTGCCATTCACGCCTGCGGCCACGATGTAGAACTTTCCTACGAACCCGGCTGTGAGCGGAATGCCTGCCAGCGAGAGAAGCATGGCACTGAAACTGGTAGCTGTCCAGGGTCGTCTCCAAAACAATCCTCTGAAGTCATCGAGTAACTCGGCATCGCGGTCCTTGTCTGATAAATAGGTAAGTATCCCGAACGAGCCTACCGTTGTTATAAAATAGGCCACCAGGTAAAACGAAACAGCCTCAATGCCCAATGGGCCGCCTGCTATAAAGGCAACCAATATATAGCCCAGGTGTGCTATGGATGAATACGCCAACAGGCGTTTTACATTCTGCTGTCGAAGGGCAAGAAAATTTCCTACAAACATGGAAGCAATCACCAGCACAGTGAACGTGACAACCAAGCTATCATATTGATACCCGTTCACCTGTGTATAAAAGCGAACGAGTAAAGTCACTACACCGCCTTTAGAAACCGTAGCGATGAATGAAGTTACAGGCAGTGGCGCTCCTTCATATACATCGGCTGTCCACATGTGAAACGGAACAATTCCTAATTTGAAGCCGATGCCTACAACCACAAACCCGAAACCGGCAATCATGATGATGGGCAATTCAGGAAGGGAAGAAAGATACTGGCCAATGGCTTCAAACTCCATCGATCCTGTTGTATAATATATCAACGCCATGCCGAAGAGCATAAAGGCTGACGAGAACGCGGCAATTATAAGATATTTGATTCCGCCCTCATCCGAACGCTCCCGCGTTCGCAGATAGGCAATCATGGAGTACAGCGAAACGCTTAGAATTTCCAGGCCCAGGAAGAGCGGGATAAAATGTTTGCTTATCGTTAACGTGCCCGCGCCCAGCGTAGCGAGTATCAGCAGGATATAATATTCTTCTTTACGTTCTTCCCGCTGTTCGAAGTAGGCATACGAAAGCATTGTCAGCGCGAGGGCAGTTACTAAGATCAGGCCGAAGTTGAATTTGCCGAATCCGTCAAACACAAAAAGAGGTTCTACGGTCCACGTTACGGGGCCTTCTGCAATCGCCAGGAAAATAATATCCGCCAGTAAAGAAAACGTGGTGATACCATAAATTACTTTGTGGTTGCGCTTAACGGCAATGGAAAATAATATCAAAATGGCTGCACTCGTAAGAATAAACAGCGGCACGATGCTTACTAAATCTTGTTTACTCATAACTACCTCCTTTCCGTTTGATAACTAGTTTAGGTTGAGTAGGTGGCTTATAGGCACTCGCACGGGAGTGGTCTGACGCTTCGATGATCGCTTTAACCGCGGGCTGAGATGTGTTTAACATCGGTTGCGGAAACAATCCAAGCCATAGAATGGAAACAACCAGTACAATCATGACTAAGCGCTCGCGGAATGAAAGATCAACCAACACCGTGGAGGGGGCTTGCGTGCCATAGAATACTTTTTGAAGAATCCGGAGTGAGTAAATAGTTGCGGCCACTAATCCAAGAGTTGCAATAATGGTGAGTGTGTGGGTTGCCTGCCACGCTCCTACGAGCGTAAGAAACTCGGCCACAAAATTTCCGAGACCCGGCAATCCCAGAGAAGCCATCGCGAAAACTAAGCCACACGTTCCGAGGAACGGCATGCTTTTCCAAAAGCCACCCATGCGTGTGATGTCGCGGGTGTGAATGCGTTCGTAAATAAAACCAGCCAGAATAAACAGCGCACCCGTGCTGATTCCATGCGTGATCATTTGCATCACTACGCCCTGGGTCGCTAATTCATTAAAAGAAAACACACCGAGCATGATGAAGCCCATGTGGCTCACACTTGTGTAAGCAACCAGTCGCTTTAAATCAGTTTGTGAAAATGCGAGGATGGCACCATATATAATTCCAAACACCCCGATGGCCATTGCCCAGGGTGCGATCGCGATCGCCTGATCTCTGAATAACGGAACAACAAATCGAAGCAACCCATACGCTCCGGTCTTTAACAACAACCCAGCCAGGATAAGACTTCCGGCCGTTGGCGCTTGCGAGTGGGCATCGGGCAGCCAGGTATGAAAGGGAACTACCGGCAACTTCACCGCAAAGGCCGCAAGAAATCCAAGCATCAGCCACATCGCTATATCGGATGGGAGATTCGCACTTAGCAATTGAAAATAATCGAATGTGTAAATACCGGTTTGATTTCCGTTCACGAAGTACAACCCCAGGATCGCCACCAACATTAACAAGCCGCTAGCCTGCGTGAAAATAAAAAACTTGAATGCTGCATAGCGACTGTTTTCATGACCCCAGATAATGATCAGGAAGAACATTGGGATGAGCATCACTTCCCAGAAGAAGAAAAAGAGAAACAAATCCATGGCGAGGAACACGCCTGTGATACCGGCCAGCACCCATAATAAACAGAAATGATATAAGCCCACCCGGTTTTGAATTTCTTTCCAGGAGATGAGGACAGAAATTGAACCAAGGAAAAAAGTCAACAACAGCATCAGTAAACTCAATCCGTCAAGGGCCAGGTGAAAGCTAATGCCGAATTGAGGAATCCACGGGATGGAATAATCGAGCAACCACGATGAGGATGTCTCTGGTTGCCGCAACCAGACCACGAGAGCGCCAAGGAAATTTAAAGCAACCGTGAGCAACGAAATCCAACGCGTCAACACGAGGCTCTTCTGCGAAGCTATCCAGGCGAGGATACCGCCCATCATTAACAATACTATGAATCCCGGAAGTATCATATCAGTAAGCCCAGGGTTAGTATAAGGATAGCGCCAAGCACAATCCCAATTAAATACCATCTCAATATTCCACTTTGCGTGAAGGCAAACATGCGACTAATAAAACCGGTCACATTCACCAGCGAATTGTAAGGCCAATCCACGAAATCATTTTTATTGATGTTGGATAGATAAACAAACGGCTTCACGAAAACCCAATCGTATAAACTGTCGAACCGCCAGCCGAGCTGAAAGAAATTATGCACTTGCGGAACGGCACTCTTAATTTGGGTGTGAAGGGTGGGCCGCATCACATAGAAATAATACGCGAGCAACGCACCGCCAATAGATAGAACTGCTGCCAATAGCTGAATCATCCACTCCGTACTTTCAATTCCTGGTTGCATAGTTGTGGCAGGTAACAAGGGATTCAGGAAGTCGGTAAACAATTGAAGATGACCGAACGAATGGGGCACTTCAATAAAACCAGCAATCGTTGAAAGCGCGGCAAGAATAATGAGTGGAATATTAATTAATGATCCCGGAACATGTGATACATGTGTTTTCTCCGCCCCAAAGAAAGTCAGGAACACCATTCTGAACGTATAGATGGCTGTTATGAAAGCACCCACCAACGCAGCGAGGAAGAACCAGATGTTTCCTTTTTCTCCGGCCCAGGCCAGCCATAGAATCTGATCTTTACTGTAGAACCCGGCTGTTATCAAAGGCAACGCTGCGAGCGAAGCAGCACCGATCAGGAATGTCCAATAGATTACAGGAAGTTTCTTTCTCAGGCCACCCATCTTAAACATATCATGCTCGTGGTGCAAGGCCATGATCACTGCACCCGCTGCGAGGAAGAGAAGCGCTTTGAAAAAAGCGTGGATCATAAAATGAAAGATGGCCGATGACCATGCTCCCACCCCCAACGCCAGAAACATGTAGCCGATCTGGCTGATGGTGGAATAAGCCAGCACCCGCTTGAGATCATACTGAGTGAGGGCACTGAACCCCGCGATCAACAGCGTAACCGCCCCAATCACACCAACGACAAATTGTGCTGTTGGCGCCAATTCAAAAATAACATGAGTGCGGGCGATCAGGTATACTCCGGCCGTTACCATGGTGGCAGCATGAATCAACGCGCTAACCGGTGATGGGCCTGCCATAGCATCGGGTAACCAGCTTTGTAACGGAAGTTGTGCCGACTTTCCTACCGCTCCCCCCAACAACAACAGCGCAATCAATGTTGCTTCTTGAGAGCCCATTGCCCAAACGTTGGGAGCCTGGTTTTGGATCTCCATAATGTTAACATTACCGAATGTTTTGAAAATCATGAACAAGCCAATAGCCATGGCTGTGTCGCCCACGCGTGTAATGATAAACGCTTTGCGTGCAGCATACCCATTCTTCTCTTCCTGATACCAGAAGCCAATCAACAAGTAGCTGCACAGACCCACCCCTTCCCATCCAAAGTAGAGCAACAGCAAGTTATCGGCCAGCACCAGGATGAGCATGGAGCCCACAAACAAGTTGAGGAAAGCAAAGAAGCGGGCGTAGCCTTCATCATCGGACATGAACTCAGCTGAGTAGACATGGATGAGAAAGCCAACAAATGTGATTACAAAAATAAAAGCAAGCGAAAGCGAGTCGAGATGAAAGGCAAATGCCGGAGAAAAACCAGCTACGTCAATCCATTGCCATAGCACCTGATTAATGACTGGACTTGTCTCTTGCGAAATGAAATCAATGCCAATCAAAAGTGTTATCAAGGCCGACAGGCCCACACTCCCCGCCCCGATCACCGGCACTAACGGTTTAGGCAGTCTTGTCCCGGCCACGATCAGGATTAATGATCCGGCAAACGGCAACACAGGTATTAACCAAAGCAGATCGCTCATACTATCCTTTCATTTTACTAGCCTCATCGCTGTTCAATGTTTTTAACTGGTGATATATCTGTAAGATCAATGCCAGGCCAACAGAAACTTCAGCTGCAGCCATGGTCAGGATAAATAAAAACATAACCTGACCATCGGCCTGACCCCATCTGGAGCCGGCAACGATAAATGCAAGTCCAGCCGCATTGAGCATGATCTCGACCGAGATCAGCATAAAAACAATATTGCGCCTGATCAGTAAACTGATAAGCCCCAGCATAAAGAGCACAGAGGCTAACACTAAACCATATTCGGCAGGTATCGCAGTCATTCTTCTTGCTTTTCGAGAAACCGATGTGTTACTTTTTTCTTTTGACGACCCAGATGGTATGCCCCAACAATTCCCGCCATCAACAAAATGCCGCTTAGCTCAACGCCAATCACGTATTGGCCATACAACGACATACCCACGGCCTTGGCACCAATCACCTCTCCCGTCAGGCTTACGGATGTCTCCGTGGATAGCATGTAGAGTAGTTCACCCGCCAACACGAGGGTTAACATAACCGGACCCACTACTATCTTTGCTTTCAGCCATTTTTTTTCCTGGGCTACTGATTCTTGTCGGAGGTTCAGCATCATGATTACAAAAATCATAAGCACCACGATGGCGCCTGCATAAATGATTACCTCCAAGGCTGCGATAAACGGAGCGCCTAACACATAGAAGGCCATAGCGACTGCCAAGAAAGAAACTACCAGGTATAACAGGGCATGCACCAGGTTATGCTGTGTAATAACCAGTAAAGTGGCGATAACTGCAACAGCAGAAGCTATGTAAAAAATAATCAGCATCTCAAGGTATTAAACTCTTAACATCTACGGGTGGCATCTCATTCTCTGCCTGTCCTTTTCCTTTTCCGCCAATGGCAAGGCCTGCTACTTTATAATAATTATAGCCAGGGTATTTGCCAGGGCCATCAATCAGCAATTCATTCTTTTCGTACACTAAGTTTTGTCGGTTGTATTCGGCCATTTCAAAATCAGGAATCAACTGGATGGCATAGGTGGGGCACGCCTCTTCACAATACCCACAGAAAATGCAACGTGAAAAATTGATTCTGAAAAATTCCGGATACCTTCTTCCATTCTCATCTTCCGTTGCCTGCAGCGAGATGCAATCCACGGGGCAAGCAGCAGCGCAGAGGTAACAGCCCACACATCGTTCCCCCATGTCGGGATCACGGGTTAACACAATTCTTCCTCTCCACCGGGTGGACAGTTTGTTTTTTTGTTCCGGGTATTGAACAGTTTCACGCTTATGAAACATGTGAAGAAAAACGAGCCAAAGACTTCTAACAATGCTTATCATACACGCTGAGCTTAAATGTTTATAACCTCACCCCTAACCCCTCTCCAAAAGGAGAGGGGAACTCTCGATTTCATTTTGTGTTATACTTGTCTCTTTCATTATCAATCCTGGCATTTTCATTATTCATATTCCCTTATTCAATAACACTACACCTGCCGTCACTACTAAATTGAGCAGTGTAAGCGGTAGTAAAATTTTCCATCCGTATTCCATTAACTGATCGTAACGCGGCCTGGGCAAGGAAGCACGCAACAGAATGAAGAAACAGATGAAGCCAAATGTCTTCAGCACAAACCAAACCAGCGGTGGCAGAAAATCCGGTCCGAGCCAACCTCCAAAGTATAGGGCTACCGTAACGGAAGAAATGAGGATGATGCCCAGGTATTCGCCCACGAAAAATATTCCGAACTTCATTCCGGAATATTCAGAGTGGAACCCGGCAATCAGTTCACTTTCGGCTTCCGGAATGTCGAATGGCAAACGATGTGTTTCCGCTATCCCCGCAATAAAGAACGTGACAAACCCAAGGAATTGCGGAATCACAAACCACATATCCTTTTGTGCTTCTACAATCGTGTGCATACTGAACGACCCTGAGAGCAACACCACGCCCATCATGGCAAGTCCCATGAACACTTCGTAGGAAATCATTTGTGCAGCACCTCTCATGGAACCCAGCAAGGAATATTTATTATTGGATGCCCAACCTCCCAGGATAATGCTATACGCTCCGAGCGATGAATTGGCCAGGAAAAATAAGATTCCAATATTCAGGTCGGCCACAATTACTCCGGGAGCAAACGGCACCACGATGAAACTCATCAGCACCGTAACCACCACAATGCCCGGTGCGATGGTAAAAACAAATTTATCAGCAAAGGGTGGAGTCCAGTCTTCTTTGAAGAATAGTTTGAGTGTATCGGCCAACACCACCAACAATCCAAATGGGCCCGCGCGATTAGGACCGTACCGATCCTGCCATAGCGCGAGCATTCTCCGCTCCAACCAGATAAGTCCGGGCGCAACCAGCAGCAAGCCTGCCAGCACCCCGCCTATTATCAACAGTTGATCTACGGTGGCGTCATCCATAATTTATCTCTTTACTATCGCCCATGCGGGCAATTCAACAAATGACAATTTTGGTAAACCTATTGGCAACGCAGCCAGGCCCATTGAAAGCGAAGGACTCAATTTCATTGGCAACTTGATTTGTTGTCCATCCATTTCAACTTCAATCGTATCGCTTTCTTTAAGATTAAGCTTGACAGCATCTTCATTATTCAGAAGCAGATAAGGCTGAGGCACTCGTTTCGATACCGAGGACGCCTTCGCACTTAATTCTTCAGAACCAAAAATGTGATGAATGGGTACGATCCAAAGTTTATTTTCAACCGACTTAAACTTCTCAGGTACATCATTAAAATACTGCACCTGATTTCCGTTTGCTTCGAACAATCGAATTCCTGGATCGCCACCGCGCAGGGCCGCTCCTACCTCTTCCTGGTACTTATTAACCGACTGCACGGAATTCCATCCAGGCGACCAGAAGAATGGGATCATGGACGATGGCGGCAAAGCGCGCGTGCCCTCCATAGTATAGGACATTCCTGAGTCCGGGTCTTCTGGTGGCTTGGGTTCGCTTACCGCTACATTGGCAAGCATGGCGGTGCGTCCGCTGTAGCGGTGCGGTTCGCGCGGAATGCGCTGCCCATCATTCATGCGATAGCCAGAAGAGAGCGATACTTTTTCTATTCCAGTGAAATTTTTTTCTCCCTGAACAAGTGCCATCGTTATGCTGTCGAAATTTTTCCATTGTTGCATAACGGCATTTCCGGTGGCCGCACCGATATTGGTCAGCCATCGCCAGCTTTCTTTTACGTTGGTCTTTTCATACACCTGGAAGAACCGTTGAGCACGGCCTTCATTATTAACTAACGTTCCATCTGCTTCAGCAAAGGTGCCTGCAGGAATTAGCCATTGTCCCTTCGATGTTGTGGCGTGTTGGGAATGATCGACCACAATCACCGTCTTGCATTTTGATAAAAACTCATCAACAACTTTAGCGTTGCCATGCCGGTAGAGGTCATTCTCCAGAACAATTACTGTATCAGCCTGGCCCGCCTTTACTTTTTGAAATGCTTCGTCTAACAGATTACCACCCATCATAGCAAGTCCAAGTGAATTACACTCAGGCATCGTCAACACGATTCCGGTATTCTTGTTCTGCTTATGCAAAGCTGAAGCGACATTCGCTGCAGCTTTCAAAACCGAATCGCTTTGGCATGAAGTGCCGGAGATGATTACGGGGCGCTCAGCGGCCAACAAGCTCTTAGCTATCTGATCGGCCAACGCTTTTTCATTCCCATTGAGATTGGAGACCAGCGGTGCCGATGGATCTATCAAATTAGCCACAGCAAAACCAAGTCTTGAAATATCCTGTGGTGCTGCACGGAACGTCCTGGTAGCGATGTTGTCCAGTTTTGTTTCTGCTACAGTAGCTATGAACACTGGCCCTTTTTTATCCTGGATGATTTCACGGGCTGCGGCATCGTTCCATTCCGGAACCGCTAATTTGTTAACATCCAGCATAGGTTGCTGTTTCACCGACTGTCGTACAGCCAATGCAAACATGGGAGCAGTATTGGTAAGGTCTTCACCCAGTATAAATACGGCATCGGCTTTTTCTGTTTCTTTCATGGACGGTGTTCTTACGGGTCCATCTTTCAGAATAGACAAAGCCAAACCCATCACCGCTTGTTCCTGATTGGAAACACCTTTGTAAAAGTTATTTTCGCCAACTAGTTTCTTCAATGCAAAATTGGATTCTAATGATGCACGGGATGAACCAATGCCAATCACTTTCGAATTCTTAAGCAGAACGGAAATTTCATGGATCGTTTTATCACCATCCATGGGCTCGCCCATATGCATGGCTTGACGAATACGATCCGGGGCATTGACAAACTCATATCCGAAGCGTCCACGATCGCAAATAAAGTATCCATTAATTTCTCCGTGATACCGATTGGCAATCATGCGCAAATCGCCATACCGTTCACCAGCTATGATGTTGCACCCCAAACTGCAATGTTGGCAAATGGAGGGCGCCATGGTCAGGTCCCACTTGCGGGTATAATGTTGCTTTAATGTCTTATCGGTAAACACCCCCGTGGGGCAAACTTCCGATAAGTTGCCGCTGAACTCACTTTCCAACGTGCCCGGTTCACTCCTTCCAAAATATACATTGCTCTTCGAAGCAAATGCATCCAGGTCTTCACCACCGGCATAGTCTTTATAAAACCTGACGCAGCGGTAGCATTGGATGCACCGGTTCATTTCATGGTTGATGAAAGGGCCAAGGTTTTGATTGACGTGGGTTCGTTTTTTGAATTTGAATCTGCGGTATGCATGACCTGTCATCACGGTCATGTCTTGCAAGTGACAGGAACCGCCCTCATCGCACACTGCACAATCATGCGGGTGATTGGTCATGAGCCACTCGATAACTCCTTCGCGAAAATCAACAGCAGTCTTGTCAGTAATAGAAATTCTTTGATTGTTGGCAACGGGTTCCATGCACGACATCACGAGCCTCCCCGATTTATCATCGGCATCGCGAAACATTTTAACTGCGCACTGACGGCATGCACCCACCGAACCCAATGCCGGGTGCCAGCAAAAGTATGGCAAATCGAAACCAAGCGTGAGACACGTCTCGAGCAGGTTCTTGCCAGGCTTTACCTGGTATGGTTTATTATCGATGTAAATCGTTACCATGTTCAGTTAATAAGGACATCGGTGTTCGTGAATATGTTTTTCAAAATCATCCCGGAAGTATTTCAACGCGCTTTGCAATGGCTCCATAGCGCCCGGTGCAAAAGCACAGAAGGTATTTCCCGGACCCAGGAATTTGGTGTGGTGCTCCAGCAATTTTATATCATCGATCGTTCCTTCACCAGCATCAATGGCTGACAAAATTTTCTCTACCCAAGGCAACCCTTCCCGACAAGGGGTACAAAAGCCACATGACTCCTGAGCAAAGAAATGCTCGAGGTTCTCCACAAATCCAACCGGGCAAGTCTTATCATCCATGACAACCACCGTCCCGGTACCCAGACGACTTCCTGCTGCAGCCACTGAGGTGTAGTCCATCTTGACATCGAGATGTTGTTCCACCAGGAAATCGGTGGACGCACCTCCGGGCAACGCTCCCCGAAACTTCAATCCATCTTGCATTCCACCAGCATGCTCTTCGATTAACTCCCGAAGGGTAACACCCATGGGCAACTCCCAGGCACCCGGTTTTTTTACTTTGCCGCTTACACCATAAAGTTTTGTACCGGCATCGCCCGTTAAACTTAACTTCTTAAACCACTCAGCGCCTTTATTAACAATGTGAGGAAGGCAACATAACGTCTCTACATTATTTACGATGGTGGGTTTTCCAAAAAGTCCACTGACTTGGGGAAAGGGTGGTTTGGCCCGCGGTGTGGCTCGTTTTCCTTCCAGTGAATTCAGCAAGGCCGTCTCCTCTCCACACATGTAGCGTCCAACGCCCGTATGCAGATGCATCTCCAAGTCATAGCCGGAACCCAAAATGTTTTTTCCTAAGTATCCAGACACAGCAGCTTCATCTATTGCCGTAAGAATAGCTTGGGCCGCAGTTTTATACGCCCACCTCAGATATACATACGATATGTCGGCTTGAATAGCGTAAGCCGCGATGATCATTCCTTCGATCAACTGATGTGGAGCGCTCTCCAATAAGATTCTGTCCTTGAAAGTACCGGGCTCCATCTCATCGGCATTCGTGATGAGGTATTTTGGTTTGGGAGCATCCAGCGGAACAAAACTCCATTTCAAACCTGTACTAAATCCTGCGCCTCCCCTGCCTCTTAAATTGGAGTCTTTCACGAGCGTCTGAACTTCCTTTGGAGTCATTGTCAGGATTTTTCGCAACGCTTGATAACCACCAACCACCTCATACTCCTTCAGAGTAAGCGGCTGGCCATCTTTGCGAATGTGTTCTGTTAAGGGTTTCTCCATAACCTCACCCCAACCCCTCTCCAAAGGAGAGGGGCCTGGAGTCATTTATATTTTTCAAGAATTTGATTCAGTTCTTCAGCTTTTACATTTCTATATAAGTCATTACCGATCATCAAGGCCGGGGCGCAATCACAAGTACCCAGGCAGCAATTCGGTAACACGGTGAATAAACCATCGGGCGTTGTCTCTCCATATTTTATTCCGAGACGGCTGAACAGTTGATCACGCAAATTTTCATAGCCCATCACCCAGCAACTGATACTATCGCAAACCAAAATCACATGCTTGCCTACTTCCTTGCGAAAGATCATATTGTAAAAAGTGGCTACCGAATCCAATTCCTCCGGGCTCATATCCAGGAATTTCGCTACATCGCGCAAGCTCTCATCGGATATCCATCTGCGGTGTTCCTGAACCACTTTTAATGCTTCAACACTCGCTGCCTTTTTGTATGGCACCAGTTTGATGGCGTGTTCTATCTCAAGTTTTTCTTCCGGTGTTAGCATATCACTAATTAAAGTAGGCAGCACGCAGCTGGCAGTCGGCAGTCAGCCACAACTGCCAACTGCTTACTGCCAACTGCCTGCCTCTTTTAATTTTTCTAAAAATCATTATCTAAAAGTTCATCGGTCAATATCTGCTAGTACATAATCCATCGCGCCTAAAATGCTAAGCATATCTGCCACGGTGTAACCTTTGCTGATATACGGCAGCATTTGCATGTGAGCAAATGATGGCGTGCGTATCCGCATGCGGTAGGGTGATGTGTTGCCATCGCTAACAGCATAATAACTGTTGGCGCCCTTAGTGGCCTCAATACAACTCATCGATTCACCTGGAGGTATTACCGGACCCCAACTCACTCCTAGAAAATGTGTTATCAAGGTTTCAATATCTTTCATCGTATGCTTCTTTATTGGCGGAGTTGTGAGTGGATGATCGGCTTTATAAAGTCCCTCCGGCATATTCTTCAGACACTGATCAATGATCCGAAGACTCTGTCGCATTTCTTCTACGCGCACGATGGCACGATCATAACAATCACCATTGTTGGCTATGGGAATTTCAAAGTCAAAATTCTCGTAGCCAGAGTATGGGCGTTTCTTACGGAAATCCCATTCGAAACCGCACGCTCTCAGTTGGGCACCGGTCGCGCCCCATTCGATAGCTTCTTCTTTGGTAAAGATTCCAATGCCAACGGTTCTGGCTTTGAACAGTGAGTTTCGAAGCACCATGCCATCATACTCTTTCAACCTGGCAGGAAAGTAATCAATGAATTTTTTAACCAACGTTTCCCAGCCTTTGGGAAGATCTTGCGCTACGCCACCAATCCGAAACCAGTTCGGATGCATGCGGCCACCACACACAGCTTCTACTACATCAAAAATTCGTTCACGATCGGTGAACATGTAGAACACAGGCGATAGCTGGCCAACATCCTGCGAGAACGTTCCAAACCAAACTAAGTGACTGGCAATGCGAAAGAATTCGCACATCATTACCCGGATTACCTGAGCCCGCTGCGGTATAGTAATTCCAGCCAGGCTCTCCACCGCAAGCAGGTAGGCGAGATTATTATTAACTCCACCCAGGTAATCCACCCGGTCGGTATAAGGAATATAGGTGTGCCACGATTGCCGCTCGGCCATCTTCTCCGCTCCCCGATGATGGAAGCCGATGTCGGGCACCGCATCAACAATGTCTTCGCCATCCAATTGCAAAATGATTCTCAACACACCATGTGTACCCGGATGCTGCGGGCCAATGTTGAGAAACATGAAATCGGAATCTTCGCTATGACGCGCAAGGCCCCACTCTTCAGGATTAAATTGTAGCGCAGCTTGTTCATGATCTTGCTTTTCATCCCAAAGACGGAACGGCCCCATTTCAGTTGCCCGTGCCGGATGCTCCTTTCGAAGTGGATGACCTTCCCACGTGGAAGGCATTAAGATTCTTTTCAGGTGTGGATGACCTTCGAAACGAATGCCGAACATATCATAGACTTCACGCTCATACCAATTGGCATTGGCCCAGAGGTTACAGATAGATGGAGCAGAAGGGTATTCGCCCGAAAGGGCTATTTTAAATCGGATAAATTCGTTCCGATCGAACGAAAAGAGATGATAGACAAGTGTGAACCCGGTGGAAGGATATCCGGGGTCTTTTTTTCGGCTTCGCTCATCAATGGCGGTGAGATCATATAAAAGTGGAAAGGGTTTTGGCAGTTCCTTCTTAACATAAAACAACACGGCTTTCAACTTCACCAAAGGGAGCCACACCGAAACAATATGGTCTTTTGCCTGCTCAGTGATGATGTCATCACCGAACCGCAACTTAACCTGTTCCGCTGGACTCAGATCGGTTTCCACGGGTTTTAAATTTGTTTGCCTTCCCTAATTTTAGTTAACTCATCCCCTACTGTTTTATAAAAAAATTACCACCTTTCACCTTCACCTTTATCTCTATGATGTCACACGCTTTGTGATTTCTTTGTGTCTTCGGGACTTGGTGGCAAAAAGGAAACTAGTCCAATGAGCCACAAAGGCACTATGACACGAATGTTCACATTGGAGAATTCATTCATATATAATTCCTGCGTAACGCTTTTTTCTACAACTCATCCTCTTTTTAAATTTCGTCAGGAGAACGAAAACTGACCATGTCTTTGCGATCTTGATACTTCGTTTCTTTCACCGAAATTTTTGCCGGTTTAATCACACCTTGTTCACCGAGCGTCCAACTGAGTGGACGTTGCTCTTTTCCAACTGATTTGGCCAATAACATCAGCCCCTCCATAAATGCATCAGGGCGAGGCGGGCAACCGGGAACGTAAACATCAACCGGAAGAAATTTATCAACGCCCTGTACCACGCTGTAGATATCGTACATGCCTCCGGAGTTGGCACATGAGCCCATGGAAATTACCCATCGGGGTTCCATCATTTGTTCATGCAAGCGTTTAATTATAGGTGCCATTTTTATGAACACCGTTCCTGCAATAATCATAACATCTGCCTGCCGTGGGGTGCCGCGAATTACTTCAGCACCAAACCGGGCAACATCATACTTGGGCGTCATGCTGGTAGCCATTTCAACAAAGCAGCACGACAAACCAAAATGGAAAGGCCACATGGAATTTTTCCTTCCCCAGCCCAGAAGGGCCTGTACAGAAGTAAGTAAAATATTTTGTTGAATGGTTTCCTCGAAGGATCCTGTTCCCGATAGTGGTGTTGTTTGGCCGGGTTTATTTAACCACCACTTCATCGGGATATGTTTTGAGTGGAAATTTTTTGGATGCTTTTAAAATCTTCCGGCCATCGGGTCCGAAATCAAGAGCACCATTCCGCCATTCATAAATAAGCACTACAACCAACAGGATAATAAAAATCATCACGCCTGCATAGCCATACCAGCCCAACTCCTCAAATGCAATGGCCCACGAAAAAATGAACATCGTCTCAACATCAAAAATCACAAAGAGCATGGCGATGAGGTAAAATTGGGAAGAGAAACGGAGGCTTGCCGAGCCCGTACTTAGTATGCCACCTTCGTAAGGTTCGCCAGTGGCTCTTTCTTTATGGCGCTGGCCTAGAAAATACGATATACCCAGCATGGCGCCAACCAAGCTTAATACAATAGCCCCGTAAACTACTACTGGCCAAAATTGACTTGTGCTTTCAATTGACTCGTTCACACAATATTGCCTCCATCAAATCTTATAATATTTAAAAAATAAATACTAAGCCGCGGTGACTAACAAAGAGATAAACCTTTCCTATTGATATGTTTGAAAGTAGTTTTTTTATTAAAATTAAGAAAAAGATTTCCAAGATTAATTTTAAACGGTTAGTAGACCTGTTCCTTTGGTTAACTCAAACCAGTCGTTAAAAAAATGATAAAACTCACTGGATTAGCCTATTAGGTTTGCGATAGCTCAACAGAACTTCAACGGACCAACCCAATTGTCTGCTTTCTTACTTAGGCCTGGTGTAAGTAAGGATTGCTGCCACGCCAACTGGAGGATGGCGGCCTCTGCCCACATAAGCCTTCGGCAAGCAAGCCAGTTGTGTTACAAGTCTTGCGAGGTTCAAATTTAGAATTCTGAACTAACTTTGCTTTCCATATCTTCCCTCTCATGGTCATTCAAGAGAAACCACTGCAACATTGGATCGACAACTTTTATGGCTATGGATCGTGGCCGGCCCGGTTCTGGTTTGTAAGCTATGAAGACGGTGGTGGTGATCTGCCCGAAGAAGTAGCCGAAAAGCTTAACTACTTTTACCGCCAGGGCACGCAGGCAACGCTCTGCGACATTCGAGACTTATACCGCAACGCTTCCATCCATTGGGACGGACCCAAAGCTTGGTTGTTCACCAACCTCTATGAATACCGGTTCGGCCCCCAGGCGCAACTCAACGGGGTCTGGAAAAATCTTATTGCTTTTGTACATGGCTTCCGGGGCGAAGCGCCTCCAGATTTCCTTGCCTATCAGAAAAACCAATTTGCCGCTCCGGCCTTGCAGCAGGAAGCGCTGATCAAGTTATATCCATTACCTGGTGCGAATCATCATGGGTGGTATTATAGCTGGCTCGAGTTGCCTCAATTTCCATTTCTAAAGAGTCGTGCATTATACGAGCAACAAGTATTTGCTCACCGAATGCGCACGATACTCCAGAACCTCAGCAGCCATAAGCCTGAGTTAGTATTGATGTACGGTATGAATAACATCAATGACTTGAAGAAATCGGTATCAGAGTTTTTTCCGGATACAAAATTCAAATTGGAGAAAGCGATAAAACAACAAATCCCGCAGTACCACCGCGCAGAGTTGCCGGGCACAACGTTGTTGATTACCACTCAGATTCCTGCCCTTCGGCATAACCGCGCAGAAACCGGATTCGATTGGCTTGAGTTTGGAAAAATGGTGAACAGGAGCTGAACGCTGACATCGTCTTTGTTCTTTAGCAACAATGAATCGTATTGAAGGTTTGAGTTAGCGTTCATGCTCTGTTAGCTTAGCCGGGATGATGACTTCGGTAGTGAGTTGTGTTAGTTTCTGTCATTCCGGGCGAGTAGGAGAATTTTAAACATGTCTCATCGCGTCAACGAGACCCGGAATCCCGTGAAGGGTTGGTTTGTACCATTTGCATTTGTAGTTTCTTTCTCCAAGTTGCTTATTGGGGATCCTGCCTGCTTCTAATTCCTTGAAGGGGCTCGCGTATTGAAGATTGAGTTAGCGTTCATGACTTAGGTAACTTGACCAGACATTGTTATAGATAATCAAAATTTTTGTCGCTTGTTGGAGAAGAACTCCATCAATTAATTTAGTCAAAAAACCTGCTTGTATGCAGGGTCTGGTCTTCAATCAACAACTACTTCTTACCTGTTGGCACCAGTTCATTAATTATAATCTTTGGCACCAGCACTTTATTCGTCTTCGCAACCACAAGGGCTTTTGATAATTTAAAGGAGGCTGATTGCTTCACAGATTCTGAAGTGCCAATCTTTACCGTGTACGTGCCGGCATCGGCAATCCACGAATTGGTCCTCGTCTGATATGAGGCAAGGTCGCTAGCGTCAATCGTGAATATTAATACCTGAGCTTCACCTGGGTTCAGCATTTGTGTTTTTGCAAAAGTTTTCAGTTCGGCCGCAGGCTTGTCAATTTTGTTGGTTGGTGAACTAAGATATAATTGTACCACTTCTTTGCCAGCAGTTTTTCCGGAATTAGTCACAGTGACAGTTATTGTAAGTTTATCACTAAATGTGGGTGAACTTAGCTTCAGGTCGCTGTAAGTAAAGTCTGTATAAGACAATCCATACCCGAATTCATAAGCAGGCTTCACTCCGAAGGTACTGTAGTACCGATAGCCAACATATACTCCTTCTTCATAAGTCACTTCAGACTCAAACGCCTTCTGACCAAACATTCCAGGAAGAGGTCTATCTTTAAACTCTTTGCCAGGAAAATTTTTTCCGGTTGGTTCATCGCTATAGGCTGCAGGGAACGTGGTAGCCAGTTTTCCGGATGGGTTTACCTTGCCACTCAGCACATCGGCCATCGCATTACCACCTTCTAGTCCGGGTTGCCATGCCAGCAAGATGGCATCGACCTGATCTCGCCATTGCGTTACATCAATAGGGCCGGCAATGTTCAGCACGACAATCACCTTCTTGTTCTTGGCATGAAAAGCATCCGCCACATTTTTGATAAGTGTTTTTTCATTTTCTTTCAGCGTGTAATTGCCGTCCAGTTTACGGTCGCTTCCTTCGCCCGCGTTTCTGCCAATACTAATGATAGCATGATCGGTGGTATTGGCCGCTTTGACGATAAGATCTGTATTCAGCGCATGCTCTCCGATTGGCTCAGCGGGAGCCATGAGTTCTTCCATCAGGCTTCGCTTCGGTCTCTTCGCTCTTTCTCCTTCCAGGTACTTCGTATAGGTCATATAGAGTTCAGGATTACTTGCAAAGCCGGCATGGAAGAGTCCTTCGGCCAATGAAATGGTATACATCTTCGTAACATCGCCACTGCCTGTGCCCCCGGCTATCAACTCATAGCCATTATTACCAATAAGAGCCACCAAACTTCCGGCAGCGATTGGAAGTGCGTTGTTGTTTTTCAATAACACCATGCTTTCAGCCGCAGCTTCCCTTGCGATTTGTGCGTTCTTCTTCAGATCAGGATTGTCGGAAAATTTGTACCCATTGTACGTAGGTGATAGCAGGATGATGTTCAGGATGTCGGTCACATTCTGATCCAATACTTTTACATCGAGTTGACCGGCCTTCACGGCATCGATAATAGCTTGTTTCTGCGTAGGTAAACCTGGCATCACCAAATTGTTTCCGGCTTTCATCATGGCAACAGCATCGCGGCCACCAAACCAATCCGTCATCACAAAACCTTTGAAGCCCCACTCCTTCCGTAGAATAGTTGTGAGCAGTTCATAGTTTTCAGCCGTGTAGGTACCGTTAACAAGATTGTATGAACTCATGATTGTCCACGGTTTGGAATTTCTCACCATAATTTCCCAACCTTTTAAGTAGATTTCACGCAAAGCTCTTTCACTGGCAATGGTATTCACGGTGTTCCGATTGGTTTCCTGGTTGTTGGCGATGAAGTGCTTGGCGGAAACACCCACTCCACTGCTTTGAATTCCGTTGACCATGGCTGCAGCGATGTTGCCGGTTACCACGGGATCTTCAGAATAGTATTCAAAGTTTCTTCCACCCAAAGGATTGCGATGGATGTTCAATCCGGGGGCAAGCAAAATATCGATACCATACTCTTTGGCTTCCTTGCCCAAAGCACTGCCCACGTTCTTCACGAGCGTGGTATCCCAACTGGAGGCCAGCAGCGTTCCTATAGGCCAGGCCGTAGCGTAGTAAAGTCTTGATTGTCCTCCGTTGAAGGCATGAATACCAGCTGGGCCGTCACACACAACTAATGAAGGAATACCCAGGCGTGAAATACCAACAATGGTACCGGCCGCACCGAGCACTCTCTTCTGCGCAAGGGTGGTTTCGCCACTGCCCGGCATGGGCATACCCGGCACGTTCATGCCACCACCAACCAGCATGTTAACCTTTTCTTCAAGGGTCATGGCTCCAACTACTTCGGAAATTGAATTTTTACCTAATTGGGGCAGCTGTTGTGCGCGCACCAATAGCGTGAGGCAGGACAGCAGGCAAACCAGCAGTATTCGATTTTGTAAGGGAAGCATAATGGTATTGTTAAATGAATGAGTTCTTTTTATATGCTGCTAATGTTGACAATTACAGTGCGGGTATAAATGTTATCGGTCATAGCCCTGTATGATTAAAATCATTACGTCTCGGTTACTTGGTGTGAATGACCGCATATTTTTATTTACCTTGATCAAATGAACCGGCCACTATCCGTCACCCTTATCAGTTATCTGTTCATAGCTTCTGGTGTGATGGGGATCATTTATCATGCATCGGATTTGAAAGAAATTGTTGCCAGGCCGGAAACAGGTTGGGTTCTGCTCGTTCGACTAATGGCAATTACAGGTGGAGTTTTTACAC
>JBEBJH010000417.1:0-1628 GCA_040079965.1 Cyclobacteriaceae bacterium | reverse complement strand
AATCAGCTAACATAAAATCAGGTTCCAGGAAGCGTTGCGATTCCAACAAATAGTGATGAATCCTTTCTTTGTACCCATGAATGAAGGGAGGTATTTCGACTTCAAGTACAGGCGTCTCTATAAGCGCAGATTTCCCATTGACCGAGCGTTCATCCCCGGTGAAGACGGGCTGAGGCAGTCCATACAAAATCTCCGGCCTGAAAAACAAATATAAATTAGGGATTAATACCGACAGCAAAACGACAATATGGAGGCAAAGCGATCGGATATTAGCGGGTATAAAAACTAATGTTAAGAAGAAGATAATACTGAAACCAATTACTAAATTCAGAGAAGTAATTGTTTTTAGCCAGTGGAGAATAGTATCCGTGTAATGATTAATCGGCTGGTAAATAAATTTCGATTTTCGAATCAGTCTCCACATGGCGATTCCGTACATGACGGCCATAACACCTCTGATCAGGTAATGGATGTAAGGAGGTAACCATCCCTCCGTGGTGGCAAATAGTTTAATGGGCTCATCGATAACTTGTTGAATATACTTTGCCTTTTCTTCACCATTTAATAAAAAATAAAAGGGGGCCATTTCAAAAAAGTGAATGACTCCGGGAAGAAAGTGGAGGTACTCTTTTTGTTCGAGCCGCGTACGGTCATTCAATACTAACTTGACATACAAATAGGCAGCCGGAAACATCATGTAGCCGACCGGGCTTGGCATACGGTAAAAGTGCGGGACATCTAAAATCAATCGGCTTTCAACCAGGCTGACGTGAAACGTTGCCAGGGAAATACCCACCAGGTTAATGGCAAGCATCAGATTCGCAGTTCGGAGCGACTTATTCTTAAAAATGAGAATAACGATCGTGAGCAACCCATTGAGGGCAAACGCAAACAGGAAAAACCAACTTAAAGGGGGTATTGCTTGGATCATTAAATAGTAAAGATACTAAGTTAGCGAAGTTTATTATAGGCACTCACATCGGTACTTATGGTTGTTCGGTGGGTAGATAAAGTGATCCGGTAAAGGCCTGTTAAACTAAAAAAAATAATTACCTTGATCGATTAACCCTACCCTCATGAAACACCTTGCCTTTACCGTTGCGATAACATTCATTCTTCTTTCGTGCGATTCACCAAAAAAGGACTCCGCCTCTACCTTCGAGCACAACGTAGATAGCCTCGTTCAACATTATCTCGATAGTGCCCGGATTGCCGGGGTCGCTATTGCTGTTGTAAAAGATAACCAGACGCTGTTGCTGAAAAGTTATGGGTATGCCGACATTGCTTTTGATACCAAACTTCCCATCAACGCTTCCTTCGAAATCGGATCGGTAACCAAACAATTCACAGGAGCCGCTATCCTGCAATTGGTGGAGCAAGGGAAACTTGCCCTTGATGATGACCTTGCGAAGTATGTCACCTTCGATACCCACGGAAAAAAAGTAACCGTGCGCCAACTCCTCAGTCACACCTCGGGCATAAAAGGATATACCGAACTTCCTGTATTCGAAAAGCTGGCCGCAGAGAAACACAAGCGCGACACCTTATTGCGCATCGTAGAAAAAGAACCTTTTGACTTTGAGCCAGGCGAAGCCTTGATTTATAATAACACCGGCTTCTTCCTGCTG
>JBEBJH010000243.1:0-6961 GCA_040079965.1 Cyclobacteriaceae bacterium | reverse complement strand
TCACCAAAGAGCTAAAAAATATTTATACCCAGATTGCTTCAGGTGATTTCAAGATTGAAGCCGGAGTTGAAGACATTCATTCGCAGGTAGAATTACTGTTAACCCGAAAGTTGGGGGAAGTAGGAAAAAAAATCCACAGCGGTCGTTCGCGCAACGACCAGGTGTTGGTAGACGTAAGACTTTTTCTAAGAAATGAAATTGAGGAGTTGGTCACTCAAATAAAATCACTCTTCCAATTACTGATTTCTAAAAGTGAAGAACACAAAGATAAACTACTGCCAGGCTATACGCATTTGCAGCTGGCCATGCCCTCTTCGTTTGGTTTGTGGTTTGGAGCCTATTCTGAAAGCCTGGTGGATGATACGATTACACTACAGGCGGCTTACAGGATTGTAAATAAGAATCCATTAGGGTCGGCAGCAGGCTATGGTTCATCGTTCCCACTCAACCGTACACTCACCACCGAATTGCTGGGGTTCTCAGATTTGAATTATAATGTAGTTTACGCGCAAATGGGTCGTGGTAAGACCGAGCGCATTATGGCCCAGGCCATGAGTAATGTAGCCGCCACACTGGGCAAGTTAGCGATGGATGCCACGTTGTTCTTAAATCAAAACTTTAGTTTCATTTCGTTCCCAGATGAACTGACAACCGGTTCGAGCATCATGCCCCACAAAAAGAATCCTGATGTATTCGAACTCATCCGCGCCAAATGTAATGCCTTGCAAGCCCTGCCCAATGAGCTAACATTGCTTACTTCCAACCTTCCTTCCGGCTATCACCGCGACTTACAATTGCTGAAGGAAAAATTATTTCCTGCGATTAGCACGTTGAAAGATTGCTTGCGTATGACGCACCTGATGATCTCCGCGATTCAGGTGAAAGTGAATATTCTCACAGATGAAAAATACAAATACCTCTTTAGCGTAGAGGAAGTAAACAAATTGGTATTGTCAGGTGTGCCTTTTCGGGATGCTTATAAAAAAATAGGGATGGATATCGAACAAGGTAAGTTTACCTATTCTACGAAGGTTCACCACACGCATGAGGGAAGCATTGGAAACCTTATGAACGATCACGTGAATGAAAATTTTAAAAATGTATTGGCCGATTTTCAATTTGAAAAAACCACAGCAGCCATCAACCACTTACTAAGGAACTAATCATACATGAAGCCTGACCTTATCATCCTGGTTATACTGGGTATTTCCACCATCAGTTATTTGTTCGATCAGGTTCTTGATTACGTTAACCTTAAGGCACAACGCAAAGACATTCCGGCCGAAGTTGAAGGTTTTTACAACCAGCAGAAATATCAGAAGTCGCTGGACTATCAAAAAGACCAGACCCGGTTTTCATTCATCACAGCTGGTTTTAGTTTCCTTCTCTCCTTAAGCATGTTGGTATTTGGTGGCTTTGGATGGCTTGATGGTTTACTCCGGCCCTACTTTCCCAGTGAAATTATTTTAGCCCTGGTTTTCTTTGGTACTATTATGATCGTCTCAGACATTCTAACAATTCCGTTTCAATGGTATAGTACGTTTGTCATTGAGGAAAAATACGGCTTCAATAAAACCACGATAAAAACGTTTATAACAGATAAACTCAAAGGTTATCTACTGGGTGCTGTAATTGGGGGAGCATTACTATCAATATTAATCTATCTCGTTAATACAATCGGGTCGAATTTCTGGATTTGGTTCGGGTTACTTGCCGCAGCGTTCACCTTACTTGTGAACATGTTTTATACTTCCCTTATTCTACCTATGTTCAATAAACTTACTCCTTTAGCTGAAGGCGAATTAAAAACCACCATCGAAGGCTTCGCTAAAAAGGTAAACTTTCCACTCGACAATGTTTTTGTCATGGATGGATCCAAGCGGTCTGCAAAAGCGAACGCTTTTTTCTCGGGTATTGGTAAAAAGAAAAAAATCGTGCTCTACGATACACTTATTAATAATCATACGAAAGAAGAATTAGTAGCGGTGCTGGCACATGAAGTCGGGCATTTTAAAAAGAAACATATCATTTGGAGCTATCTCATTTCGATTATTCAGATATTCTTTGTACTGTTCATACTTTCGAAAATGGTTTTCAATGACAATCTCTCCATCGCGTTAGGTGGAAGTCAGCAGGCCATCCACCTTAACCTGATTGCTTTTGGCATTCTCTTCTCTCCAATTTCCGGCATCACTGGTTTGCTGATGAGTATGCTCAGTCGTAAGAATGAATTTGAAGCCGATGCGTATGCAAAAGAGACCTTTGACGGAAATGCCTTATCGAATGCGCTGAAAAAACTCTCGGTGGATTCACTCAGCAATTTGTATCCACATCCCGCCTACGTATTCTTTCATTACTCCCACCCTCCACTCTTACAAAGACTGGAAGCACTCAAATAAAGCAAGATGTCACTCGAGATCATTCTTCGCTACCTCCACTTCATCAGCATTTTTGTGATTGTGAGCGCGTTGGTTTCTGAGCATTTGCTACTCAGGAATACGATGACGAGGGGTGAGCTAGACAGACTTTCCCGGATTGATGCAGTATATGGATTAGCAGCCATTACTTTATTGGGGGCCGGACTTACTCTTTGGCTGGGATCCATCGGCAAGCCCGCTGAGTTTTATAGTAAAAACTGGATCTTTCAAATTAAAATTTCCTTGTTCATTGTGATCGGCTTGTTGTCCATCTATCCTACGGTATTTTTTATTAAGAACCGAAAGGGACCACCTGATGAAAAGGTAGAAATACCGAAATCAATCTTCTGGATGCTTCGCATGGAGCTTTTGCTCATCTTCATCATTCCTATTCTCGCTGGCCTCATGGCAAAAGGAGTCGGACTATCCATCGAATAGGCCATTAGAAGTAAATTCAAATTTCTTCTAACTTTCCAATATGGTTCTAGAAAAAAATAACCGGCTGCTCTCGCTTGATTTTCTACGGGGCTTCATTATGGTCCTGCTGGCATTAGAAAGTACCCGGCTCTATGACAACCTTTTTGAACTCACGGAGGGCAGTATAGCACAAAATTTCTTCCTTCAATTCTTTCATCATCCATGGAATGGACTTCGTTTCTGGGACCTTATCCAACCAGGGTTCATGTTTATCGCGGGGACCGCCATGGCTTTCTCCTTACACAAACAAAATGAAGCCGGAGCCTTATGGAAGGATCAGTTCACCAAAGCTCTTAAGCGAAGCGGTTGGCTTTTTTTCTGGGGCGTATTGGATTATGCCGTCCGCCCTCATGGACTCTCCTTCGAACTATGGGATGTTCTTACCCAACTTTCATTTACTCTGTTGGTCGCATTTCTGATCTTCCGATGGTCTGCCACCAATCAGATTCTGGTAAGCATCGGCTTACTGCTGCTAACAGAAGTGTTGTATCGGTTTGTGAACATCCCAGGATTTGATCAACCCTTTACGGATCAGCATAATTTTGGAAACTTCATGGACCTTGTTTTGATGAATAAGATTAACTCTGATGGGTGGGTTGCCATCAATTGTATTCCAACAGCAGCTCACACAATCTGGGGAGCCGTGGCCGGGAAACTTTTGTTAAGTACACTGGATGAAAAAAAGAAAATCAACTACCTGCTTTTGACCGGAGTAATTTGTTTGGTAACCGGTTATTTGATGGACTGGACGATCACACCTATCATCAAACGAATTGCCACCAGCTCATTTACGATTGCATCCGGAGGCTGGTGCCTTCTTGCACTTGCCGCTTGTTACTGGTGGATTGATCTTAAAAATCACAGGAAGCACCTGGCATTCTTTACAATAGTGGGAATGAATTCCATTTTCATTTATCTTTTTTTTGAGATCGTAGGCCACAGGTGGTTTAATGAATACGCGGGCGCCATCTCGAACGGGCTGATGGGCATAGTTCATACTCCGCAGGGATTAATGTTGGTTGTTACTCCACTTTTCATTTTTGCTCTGGAGTGGGGACTTTGTTACTTCCTGTACCGAAAGAAGATTTTCTTCAAGCTTTGATCACGACTGATTCAATGGCAGGAAATTGGATTTTGATCATTGAATTTCTAATTTGGAATCAAATAAGCGGGAGTAGCTCAGTTGGTAGAGTGTCAGCTTCCCAAGCTGAAAGTCGCGGGTTCGAATCCCGTTTCCCGCTCTATTGAATTTTTGGACAAATGGTGATTTTAAATCCAATTCTCTCAGAAACGATTCGATGGGTACCAAGTGATTGTTCCGATATAAAATGCCTGCAGGGATAGATCATCAGTTTCATCGATCGGATATTCAGGCAGTGGATATCAGGTTAATCGAACCATGAATATTTCTGGTCATTTTCCTACCTATGGTTCTTATTCATTACCCAGGTAAATCAATAATAGGCTATTGATTCTGTTCCAAATTCCCGTTTGAAATATCAATTTGTTGCTGGGGTATCGGATATCGCTCATGCTGGGGACCTACTACGGCATTGTAATAGAGCGCAAGAAGTTGTGTCTTTTCATAGGTGATAATCCGGTTCAGTTCGGTTTGCACCATACCCCATCGCTGCAAGTCAAAGAAACGATGGCCTTCCATACCCAACTCCAGTTTGCGCTCGAATCGCAACGCTTTAAGAGCATTATCTTTGGTGTCAAATGGGGCACCGCTAAGAGGATATTCACTCACCACATAGTTGGCTGCATTCGTTATTCCGTCTGCCTCCTTAACAAAACCAGCAGGATTTGCTGCCCTGGCCCGAATCAGGTTTATATTTATCCTTGCTCCATTCAAATCACCGGTTTCAATTTGACATTCAGCTAGCAGTAGCAAAACATCGGCATACCGAATCATCCGGTAGCCATTAGCTGTCCATCCTGAGGTCCAATTGCCAACCTCAGTTAGCTGGCCTTCCTGTGATTTTTTATACACCTGCTTCTTGGGATTGAAAGGTCCGCCATACGACTGGTCGCGCACCCAATCGCCACCCGTATGAACACCCCAGTCCAAATACGGAATTCCTCTTCTGCCTACCGTCCAATCCAACCGTGGATCCAGCGGTCCGGTATCTTCCGTGAATGGCTGCGCTGCGGTTAAGCCTTGGTCATTCAATACCGACTGCGCATTGTAAGAGTCATCCAGCAAAGGAAGACCACCGGAGGTGCGGAATGAATTGACGAGGTCATTGGAAGGTTGAAAGAAACCACAACAACCTCCAGGCGATGCGCCCGTCTTATATGGAAAGTTTAGAACCTCTCCCCATCCAGCATTCCAACCACCGGAGCCATCATTAACGGAATACTGGACTGTATATACTGACTCAAGACTGCTGTTGCGATTAGCCGCATCAAAGATATCACCAAACTTAGGATCAAGGCCAATAGCCGCTCCATTAGGTTTTTTACCACTGGTTTTAATTGATTCTAAAATTGGTTTCGCAGTAGCAAAATCTTTTTTCATTTGCATGAGCGCTTTCGCATAAAAAACTTTTGCCACGGTGCCATTAAAGCGACCGATCTGGATCATGTTATCAGGTAATGTAGTTCCGGATTCCAAGTCAGCAAGAATCAGGTCGCGCACATCGTTGGTATTTGTCAAGGTGGATTGATCTGTATTTTCGTCCACATACGGAATACCTGATCCATCTGCTTTTGCCCACATACGCCACGCTTCCAAATGAAAGTATCCTCGCAAGGTTCTCGCTTGCTTTCTGAAAGAATCAGCTTCGATAGTTGTGACCGAACCATTGGCTTCTGCCATTGCCAACACGGCCAGCGCTGAATTGGCCCGGGCAACTCCGTCATATACCGATCTCCATTTTACATTGAGGAACCCGTTATTAGCCGTTTCTGTAAAGGTTTGAATTGGATTCATGTCTGAGGCATCACCGGCATCAGAACCTTTGTTGGCTTCCAGGCCTCGTACGCTTCCAAAAAGCCAGTTGGAAGAGGCAGCTTCCCAGCCAAAGCCATTACTTGATACGCCATCCAGCATGGAATAGGTTCCTATTAAAAGGGCATCAATACCATTAGCATTTGCCAATACCTTCGCATCAAGAGAACCATTGGGAGTAATGTTGAGGAAATCGTTACAGGAATTAGTTAAGGCCAACAAGCCCGCAAGTACTAATCCAAATTTTATTGTTACCCTTTTCATCGCTCACGTGTTTGATTAACATGGTTGCGAATAGATGACGTCTAAAGTTGGCAAAAGTTATTGAAATAGTCGCGATTACAATAAGCATCCGGCAAAAAAAGGAGATCAGTTCAATACTGATCTCCTTTTTGTTCAAATCCTGGTAAATTTTACTTCTTTCTGATAATCACATCTCCATTATAGTTGCGCATTGAAATTTCCGGGCCACCACCATTTACTTCACCCTTCACCCATTCATCGATCACCACTTTATAAGTACCAGAGCCTGAATCCTTTTTTTGCACCGGGCCAGTCTTGATCATATTCATATCAAAGCCACTCAGTATTTCACCCTGTTCCGTTTTCATTTTAAAACTGGCTTTCAGTGTAGAAGGGAAAGTAATGTCAATATCGCCATTGTAGGTGGAGTACGACATCGGCACACCTTCTTTTACTTTATCGAATGTAACCTTTATCTCTCCGTTATAGGTAGTAGCGATCACAGATCCGGAGATATTTTCAGCAGCGATTTCTCCATTGTATGTAGTAATCTCTACCTCACCCTGAATATCGGTTATTAAAATATCTCCATCATTATAGGAGCTCACCTTTACATCAAATCCTGAAGGCACTTCAATTTCCAAATTCATTTTATTGTTCCAGGATCCAGACTCTACCTTCACATAATTGGTGTTTTCAGAAACTTCAAGATCCATGGTACCGCCACTGATCCGTTTCAACCCATCTTTAGAAGATTTTTTATCGCCTTCTGAGTTATCATTGACAGACGAATACTTCACCAGCACATCTTTGCGGGCGGTTCCGCGCACTGTAATTGATCCATAATTTAAATGTGCTTTTAACCTGCCTC